>JAFMJY010000002.1 GCA_017853245.1 Burkholderiales bacterium
CAGCAGTACGCGGCGGTCGAGAAATCATTCGCGGTGCAATCCAAGCTGAGCCGCGCCCGCCAGCTCATGGCCGCCTACAAGGTGGATGGCGTCCCCATGCTGGTGGTGAATGGCAAGTACGTCACCTCCTCGGCGAAGGCGGGCGGCCCGGAGCGCGTGATCCCGCTCATCGAGCGGCTGATCGCCCAGGCCCGCGTCGAATCCGGCATCGGCAAGAAATAGGGGCGCCCTCGTGGGGCGCCGCGTCTTCCTGACCGGAGCCTCGAGTGGGATCGGCGAGGCGCTTGCCCGGCACTTCGCGAGCCAGGGCGCCACGCTAGGGCTGCTGGCCCGGCGAGGTGATGCCCTCGAGCAATTGCGGGGCAGCCTCTCGACTCCCGTCGAGACGTACGTGTCGGACGTGCGCGATGCCGCGGGCGTTCGCGCAGCCGCCGGTGATTTCATGGCACGCCATGGCGTTCCGGACATCGTCATCGCCAACGCCGGCATCGGTTACGGCACGCTCACCGAGTACGTTGAAGACCTCGCCGTGTTCCAGGAGATCCTCGACACCAACGTGATGGGGCTGGTGAACACGATGCAGCCCTTCCTCGCGCCGATGCGCGAGCAACGGCAAGGGCAGCTGGTGGGCATCGCGAGCGTGGCAGGCTACCGGGGCCTACCGGGCAACGGCGCCTACTGCGCCTCCAAGGCGGCGGCCATCAAATATCTGGAGAGCCTGCGGGTGGAGTGCCGGGGCAGCGGCGTGCGCGTCGTGACCGTCTGTCCAGGCCATATCGCCACGCCGCTCACCGCACGCAACCCGTTCCCCATGCCCTTTCTGCTGACGGCCGACGCGTTCGCGCAGCGGCTGGGCTGGGCGCTGGCGCGACGATCCTCGCAGGTCGTGATTCCGTGGCAGATGAGCCTGGTCGCCAAGCTCCTGACGGTGCTGCCCAACACGCTCTTCGACGCGGCGCTCTCGCGCGCAGTGGCGCGCAAGCCGCGCCACCCCGGTAGCAGCTAGTCAGTTCGCCAGCAGCCGGGCGAAGGCCTGATCGAGGCGGCCATCAGCCTCCTGCAGTCGGCGTCGCGCCTGGGCGACCCAGGCTTTGTCGCCGCGCAATGTCTCCTGCGACTGCCTGAGCATGCGCTCCACCTCCGCAGGCTGCGGTCCACCAATCCCCACCCGAGTTCGCACCATCTCCGCAGGGGATAGGAGCGCGCGCATGGCTTGCTCGGACAGGGGGAGCTTGGCTTCGGGGAGCTTGTTCTTGGCCAAGGCCGCTGCATAGAGCTCGACCGCCTTCGCATACGGAAACTCCCTGGGCCGCAGGCTGTTGGCCCTGGCGTGGCTGACCAGGGCAGATGCAAAGCTGTGCCCCACACGGAAGGGGACCTTGTGGTTTTTCTGGAGCGTCTCGGCAATATCCATCGACGTCGTCCAGTCGTCCTCGAGCTCGGCAAGCGCCCTGGCGGCATTGACCCCGAGTGCGTCCATCACGAGGTTCATCGACGTGACCATGCGCACCGCCTGGGGGAACAGGGCCAACTCCACCGGCGTTTGCTTGTAGTCGCGCATGCCGGGCGTCACGTTGTGTGCTCGCAGGCTCACTACGTGGGCAAGCCCCACGACCGTCGACGCCTGCTCACGGGCATTCATCACCAGGCCGGGGTTGCGCTTCTGGGGCATGGCGCTCGAGCCATAGGTCGAGCCCTCCTCGAGAAGCAGCCACGGGCGCGTCTGGTGATACTGGGTATGGATATCGCCAAGCATCGCGCCGAGGCGGATGGCCGTAGAGGCGGGAATGCCCGAGGCCTCGATGGGAATATCGAAGGTGAAAACCTGCCCGGCGTCGTACGAGTTCTCGATCAGCCCGTCGAACCCCAGCAGCTCGGCCATGCGCACGCGATTGAGCGGCCAGCTCGAATTGGCCAGCACCGCCGTGCCCATGGCGCTGCGGTTCAGGCGCGCGTAGAGCTCTCGCATGCGCTGCGCGTCGCGGGCGAAGGAGGCCTCGAACGCAAGGAGGTAGTGGGCGTAGCTCACCGGCTGTGCCTGGACGCCATTGGTGTAGGCCGGCACGATCGTATTCACATGCTTCGAGGCGGTGACGACCACCCGGTCGCGCAGGCTGCTCAGGGCGTCGTAGTAATCCAGGACCTGGTTGCGAAGTTGGGCCGCGCGGAAGGTTGCATACATGTCCTGGCGGCTGCGGCCAGCGTGAATGACCGAAGCGTCCGGGCCGACGTGTTCCGTGATGATGTTTTCGATCTGGATCACGTCCGCCGGGCTTTTCCCTCCCGGCTGCTTCGCCTGGTCGATGGTGTGCGCAATTCCCCTGGCGATGAGGCGGCCGGTTTCAGGGGGCAGGATCTTTTCCTCGACCAGCATCACCGCCGAGGCCTTGTTGATCTTGTTCATCCAGTAGAACTGGCTTTCGGCCTGGTCCCGCGGGCTGGTGCTGTTGCCCCGGGCGGCAGGCGCGGGCACGAACGCGCCGATTCGCGCTGCCTGCGCGTTGCACTCCTCGGTCGTCTTGCAAGCCAGCGCGCCGGTGTCGGCGGCCATGGAAAGCGAGCTCGCCATCAGCAGGGAGGCAAGCAATGCGGGGGATGTGTTCATGGAGTTCCTGGTGGGAGGGAGGTCTACAGGGCGCGGTCGGCATCACCAGCCTGCGAGGGCCGCCAGACCAGAAGCCGTCGCTCGGCCATTGAGACTGCCTGGTCGAGCACCAGCGCAAAAAGCGTGAGGAGCAGGATACCGGCAAAGACCGTGTTGATGTCGAATGACCCTTCGGCCATGTGAATGAGGTAGCCCACGCCCCGGGCGCTGCCGAGGTACTCGCCCACCACGGCGCCGACGAAAGCCATGCCCACCGAGGTGTGAAGGCTGGAGAAGACCCAGGAGGTGGCCGATGGGAGATACACGTAGCGCAGCAATTGCCGGCGCGTGGCGCCCAGCATGGTGGCGTTGTTGAGCACCACGGGGCTTACTTCCTTCACGCCCTGGTAGACGTTGAAGAAGACGATGAAGAAGACCAGTGTCACGCCGAGCGCTACCTTCGACCAGATGCCCAAGCCAAACCACACCATGAAGATGGGCGCCAGCACCACGCGGGGCATGGCGTTCATCGCCTTGATGTAGGGGTCCGCGAGGGCCGATGCGAAATGCGAGAGCCCAAGCCAGAGCCCGACCGCGAGCCCGAGCACCGCGCCGATCACGAAGGCAAGCGCGGTTTCCTGCAGCGTCACCCACAGGTGCGGGTAGATCTCGCCGCTTGCAAACCAGTCGATGATGACCTTCACGATCTTCACCGGCTCCCCGAAGAAGAAGGCGGCCCGGTGCGGGTTGTCCCACACGACGGGCGGGATGAGCTCGGGGTGGGTGGCCACGTGCCAGAACGAGAACACGCTCGCCAGTAGCATCGCCTGCCAGAACCAGAGCCGGCGCCGCATGCTCAGGCGCTCACCCGGTTGCGCGTTTGCGCGTAGCCCTTGAGGACTTCATCCTTCATGGCGTGCCAGATCTTGTCGTGCAGCGCGATGAATCGCGGCGTGAGGCGAATCTCGGAAACATCGCGCGGCCGCGGCAGGTCGATCAGGTACTCGCCGATGGGCCTGGAGGCCGGGCCGGCGGAGAGCACCACGACGCGGTCGGAGAGCGAGATGGCCTCCTCCAGGTCGTGGGTGATGAAGATCACGCTCTTGCGGTTGGCGCTCCACAGCTCGAGCAGCTCGTTCTCCATCAGCACCCGGGTCTGCACATCCAGCGCCGAGAACGGCTCGTCCATCAGCAGGATCTGCGGGTCCAGGATCAGCATTTGCGCGAGGGACACGCGCTTTCGCATGCCGCCGGAGAGCTGGTGCGGGTAGCGGTTGCCAAAGCCGGCGAGGCCCACGCGCTCGAGCCACGCCTCCGCCTTCGGATACGACGACGCGCGGTCCTCGCCACGAAAGTCGAGGCCGGCAACGACGTTGTCGAGCGCGCTTCTCCAGGGCATCAGCGCCTCGGACTGGAACATGTAGCCTGCCCTCGCGTTCACCCCCGAGAGCACGTCACCGAGCACACGGACGCGCCCCTCGGTGGGCTTGAGGAGCCCGGCGACAACGTTGAGGAGCGTCGACTTGCCGCAACCCGTGGGCCCCACCACCGAGACGAACTCGCCCTCGGCCACGGCGAGGCTCACGTCCTTGACAGCCGTGTACGCCCCGCCCCCCTTGGTTGAGAAGGCGCACGTCACCCCCTCGAGCTCGACGGCGATCGACATGTGGTGATGCGCGCCCGGCTTTCGCCGGGCGCGTCGCGTGGCTACTTGTACTTCGCCGCCGCCTTGCGGGCGAAGCTGTTGTCAAAGGTCTGCTCGAGCCTGAGCGAGTCGCCCGCCTTGATGACCGAGGGCTCGAACTGGCGCAGCACCTTGTAGACGTTCTGCGCGGCCTTCATCGACATCTGCCCGTCCTCGGAGTAGCCGATCATGTTCTTGAGCAGGCCCTCCTTGTAGAGCGAGGGGTTGCCGCCCTTGTAGGCATCCGGCATGAGGTCGACGATTTGCTGGGGCGTGGCCTTTGCGATCCAGCGGTTGGCGCGGACCATCGCGTTGACCACCGCCTGCACGGTGTTCGGGTTCTTCTTGATGAACTCGTCGGTGATGTAGATCACGCTCGCGTGGTAGTCGCCGCCGTAGATCTCCTGCATGCCCTTCTCGGTGCGGCTGTCGGCAACCGCGGCGAACTTGCCCGTGGCCTCCAGCTGCGTGATCACCGGGTCCAGGTTCGAGATCGCGTCGATTTCGCCTTTTTCCATCGCCGCCACGGCGCCGGAGCCGGCGCCCACGCCAACGATGGAGACGTCGCCGGGCTTGAGCCCCCCCTTGGCGAGGATGTTGTTCACGAACATGTGCGTGGAAGAGCCCGGCGCGGTGACGCCGATCTTGAGGCCCTTCAGGTCAGCGGGGCCCTTGTACCTGGCCGCCCGCTCCTTGGGCATCACCAGCACGATGGAGCTGAACTTCGCCTGCAGCACCACGGCCTTGATCGGCTGCTTCTTCGCGGCCATGTTGATGGTGTGCTCGTAGGCGCCGGAGACCATGTCGGCCGAGCCGCCCACGAGGGCCTGAAGCGCCTTGGCGCCGCCCGCAAAATCCGGGATCTCGACGTCGAGGCCTTCCTCCTTGAAGTAGCCGTTGCGCTCCGCCACCGAGAGCGGAAGGTAGTAGAAGAGCCCCTTCCCGCCCACGGCGATGGTGATCTTCTTCTTCTCCGGCGCCTGCGCCGAGGCCGGAGTTGCAGCGATCAGGCCGGTTGCCGCCAGCGCTGCGGCCAGAATGCCCAGCACGCGATTGAATGGTTGCGTCATGTCATCTCCCCATTTTGGCTTCGATCAGGTGTTTTAAAAGCGCCAGCCTGCCTTGGCGGAAATCGTCGTGCTGCCGCCCAGCCGCTCGGCCTCGAAAGCAAGGTTCAGCACCACCAGGTTCAGGTTCAACCCGGCGAAGTACCGGTTCTCATTGAAGGCTTCCTGGGAAAGCGCTCCCCCCTGGTAGCGAGCGCGGGTTCTCACCACCCCAACCCCGGCAAACGGCGTGGCGACCGCCAGGCGCTTGGAAATCAGGAGATCGGCGCCGGCCGTGGTGAGCCGCAACCCACCAATGTCCCCGGCGCGGGTGCCCGAGGCGCGCAGGGCCACCGCCGGCAGGGCGAGCTGGTCGTCCATCAGCGCCCATCGAACCTCGGCGCCGGCAACGGGCGTGTCGACATTGGAGGCCATTCCCAGGAAAGCGCCGATATCGAGGCCCCACGGCAGCCCTTTGTGGAGCTGGACCTTCGGCACATAGATGTAGTCCGCGGCGCTGTTGCCGGCGCTGGCCAGCAAGTCGGAGTGCTGCAGGGTGGTGGCGGAGGCCACGACGCCGATATCGAAGCCGATGAGACCGAGCGGTGTGGCGGGGGTTACCCCTCTGTAGGACAACGCTGCACCCAGGTCCCGGGCCAGATCGCGAAACTGGGATTGCGAGAGGTTGGCGAGAGTGGGCAGCTCCCCGGCTCGCAGAGGCAGGGCCAGCAGGCAAAGCGCGGTAGCGATCAACTTCTTCACGAGGGCTCCTCAGGAGGGCAGGCCCGAACGACCTCGGTCCCGGCAGCGGGCACTATACCGGGGGCTTCGCGGTTTGTTGAGGGCGACGATCCGGGCCTCGACGACGCGTTTGTGTCAACACAAAGTGGCCGGGTCCTTTTGACCCCACCATGAATCCCTCTGCATCGGGGGCGCGCCGTGGAGAACGATGGTTGGTTGGGCGAGGTGACGGGCAAGCTGAGCGGCAGCGGGCCCGCCGCAGAGGGGCCCGCGCAAGCGGCCGGCGCTCCACTCACCGCATTCATGCGGCAACGCATTCGCGACCGCTTCCTCGGCAGCCGCTTTCTCGGCTTGCCCCATGACGCTGAGCATTTCGGGCGGACCGACGAGACCATCCGGGCCGCTCGGGTTTACCTTGAGGAAGGCGATGTCGGCCGGGCGTGCGAGTGGCTTGACTTCGCCTCCGATGCGAACCCCGACGAGCGGCTCTGGCTCGCCCATCTGGAGATTCTCTACGTGACGCGGCAGGCCAAGGCGTTCGCGGCGCTCGCAGCGCAGGGCAGGGGGCGATTTCCCGGCTCCGGCAATTGGGACGACATCGTCTCGCTCGGCGCCCGCCTCGCTCCCGACGACCCGCTGTTCGCCGGAGCCAGGACGTCCTGTAGCGACAATCGCTATGGTGCCTGGCCGCAGACGCTCAACTGGATCGAGGCGCCCTTCGACCTGACAAGCGACTTGCTGGCGGCGGAATTTCACGCAGCGATGCAGGCCTAGGCATGGATCGGGCGCCTGCACCGACCTGGCCGGCAAGCCTCCCCTCGGGCCGGGAGGGATCGGCTGCAGGGAGCGTTCGCGACGATTGCGTGCGCCGCGCCTGGGACGACGAGATCCGACGGATGCGCTCGCGACAACAATCGGGCGACACTGTCGTGGCTTCCGAGGCTGTCGTGGCGGCGCTGCGGCGTTTCGATCACCTCGTCACCCGGGAGCAGCACGCGCTCCTCGCCACGGCATTGCGATGGACGCAGTCCGAACAGCTCACCGCCGAGTGGATTCGGTCCCGCTACCGTGAGCTGTCGCAAGCCGCTGCCGAGGGCTTCCGCCTGAGGGTCGGGATTCCCGGGCCGGACATGCCACGCGAGGCGGGACAACTGGCGGCCTTCGGGCTCGCCGGCTTCGGGGCCACAGTGAAGTGGGCAGAGATGGCCGAGTCGCCCCGTGATCCAACGCTGCTGGTCGAGGCCAAGCGCATCTTTGCGCTAGCGGAGTCGACTGGCCTCGCGGGCGATCTCCACGCCGTCGCGCGCGGGGGGGCGGAAGCGACCGCCTCCCTCACCGCCCGGTTCGTGCATGTTCTGATGCTCGATGCCCTCTGCCGTGGCAACCTGGGGCAGCGCCAGGCAGAAATCATCGATAGCTGGCTGGGGGAATGGAGCGGCGACTATGCGCTCACCGATCACGCCGAAGGGGCGGTGCTCGCCTTCGACGAGCAGGGCGAGGGCGGCCTGCGCGCGGCGGGCGTGATGCAGGAAAACGCAGCCACGCAGCGCGTTCTCAATATCGACGCGCTGTCGAGCCACATCGGCACGGTGGTGAGTGGCTTCCGAAAGGGCGAGATATTCCCGGGCCACGGTTGTGCCGCGTCATTCCGGGTCGAGGAGCATGTGGCCGCACTGGAGCGCCTGCGCCAATTTCTCAACGGTGCGCAGCGAAGGGAAGCCCGGGCGCTCCGTGTCGGCCGCACCGACCGGCTTGCCGTGTTCACGGGTCTCGCCGAGATCCTGTCGACGGCCTACGCCGAGCAGCGGGTCGCGTTCAAGCAAAAGGATCCCGCCGACCCCGCCACGGCCCGCAACGCCAACGACTCGCGCTCCGACATCCGGCGCCGGTTCGTTCGCCTGTTTGACGAGAGCGCCTCGGGTATGGGCATCGCGTGCGAGGACCCCTCGATCGCCGCCGATGTCGGCGAGCTCGTGGCCGTATTGGCCGAGGAGGGGGGTGAGCCCATGGTTTGCGAGGTGGTGCGACGCGCACCGCCCGACGGGTCGGGCTGGGAGGGCCCGCGCCTCGGCTTGCGGGTACTGTCGCGAAACTCCCGTCGCCTCACGCTTCAGCGGGTCGACAGTGGCCAGGCCGTGGAGGCCGTGTATCTGCCCGGAGGAGACCGCTCCGGACGCGAGGACGGGTTCCTCGCCTCGCAGGGGGATTTGGAGCGCGGCGGCCTCCTGGAGGCCGTGATCCGGGACCGGGCCTTCCTGCTTCGGTTCCATCACGTCCGCCGCCAGGGGCCCGGCTGGAGCCTCGCCGGCTTCGAGGTAATTCCAGAGGCAGCGGGCGGAGGCGGCGGGCGGGGCGACGCGCGCTAGAGATCCACCACCGTCTCGAGGTATCCCATCCGGGCGCTGCCCACCTTTACCTGCAGGCGGCCCTGGCCTCGCACGACCAGCGTCACGAAACGCTGCTGGGCATTGCCGCGCGTCCAAGGCATGAAGATGCTGGGGCCGTTGTGCAGGCCCGTTCCCCACCCGTCGATATGGCCCAGCGCGATGACCGACTCCGACGGCGCCACGACACTCACGCCCGCACCGGCCGTGGCAAGCCTGAGCGGCTCCACGTGCGGAAGCGCTTCTGCCGAAGGCAAGCCCGTGGTGCCCAGGTATCCCGCGTTGGCGATGCGGAACTCGAGTCGCGTGAGGTCGTCTCCGGCGCGCTCGCGGCTCACCAGCTCGACCGACAGGCGCGGCACCAGTGCGGCGACGCGCAGAAAGGCTGCGCTCTGGGAAGCGCAGGTGGCCGGCAGCTCTTCGTAAGGGGGGTTCCAGATGCCGACGCGCCCATCGAAGCCGCCCACTTCCACGGCACCGATCTGCGGGTGCTCGACCTTCCGCCAGCGGCGAAAGATCCGGCCGGCGTTTCGCTCGCGGTCGAATCGGGCGAGCGCCTGGAAATCCTTGCGATCCAGTTTCCAGTAGTGCTCAACGAACGGCTTCTTGCGCTCGATGCCCAGCTGATGGAAGAGGTCCCATAGCTCGACCACGTAAGCGATGCAGCCGCGCTGGTGATAGGCGTAGTCGGTCAAGTCACCGTGCAGGGGCTTTTCCGGCTCGTAGAGGAACTCGTGATATCCACTCACGCAGGCATAACCCGTGTGCTCGGTCATCCACGCCTCGACCTGACGGAAGATGGCCAGGTCCGTCTGGTTCATCTTGTGGTCCGGCTGGTCACCCATCGGGCGAATCAGCACGCCGCCGAACGTGTGCAGGTTCAGCCAGGTGACGATCTCGGGATGGCGCGTCGCGAACTCCAGCACGGCGCGCGTCTCGGGGGCGCTCCCCGGGTAGTGGCCGGCGCCTGCCTGCTTGGGCTCCGCCGCCCACTGGTACGGGAAATTCCTATTGAAGTCGTAGAGGTTGTCGCCCAGGAAGTTGGGGTCCGGGATCCGACGGCCGTCGAAATTGACAATTCGGCCCTCGGGATACAGCTTGTAGAACGGGCCCTCGTCCTCCGGCAGGCGGGGCACGAGCACCGGTGGGTCGAGGGGGCGTCCGTCCAGCCCCCGCAGCTCCACCAATTCGCCCGTGAGGTCCTCCTTCCGCATGTACCCGGTGAGGCCATCACCATCGATGTCGGCCGCCTCCCAGTAGGCGTGGTCCCGGTTCACGCGGTCGTTCACCGGGCTCGAGCGCACGTAGCGGCCCTTCTTGAGCACTTCCTCGGCGCCGTCCGGGGAAATGCGCGGGACCACGTAGAAAAGAGCCTCGCGAATGGCCTGCGCCATGTGCGCCGGCAGGTCCGCCTCGCCCGCCCGGTTGGCGCCGCGGTGGATGGCAATCACATCTTCGGCGATGGCGAGCGCGACACTGCTGCCGCACACCTCCGAGGCGTGCATGTTGCCGTCGACCCAGATGGCGGGGCGAATGCGATCCGGATCGGGGCCGATGGTGAGGATGGGAATGTCGCGGCCCGCGGCCGACTGGCCGAGGCTTCCCAGCCGAACGATGTCGGGATGCTGCTTGGCCCACTGGGAGAGCTGGCCCTGGATTTCGGAAAAGTCGAGGTAGCGTTGGCGAAACATGACGGCGTCCTTTCGAGGGAAGTCAGCCCGGCTTGCGGTCGGACCACAGCTCACCGCCGGTTGCCCAATCCGACCGTGCAACGTCCTGGAAAATCACGTCCACCGACGATGCGGCCACCCCCAGAGACTGAACCGTTGCCTCGGTGAGCGCCTTGGCGAGCGATCGCTTCTGTTCCAGGGTTCGGCCCTCGAAGAGTTCAACGCGCAAGGTGGGCATGGGGTCTCCGGTGTCAGTGTTCAGAAAGGGTTTGCAGGTCAGTCGGGGAAAATGCGCGCCACGTCTTCGCGCGTGAATCGGTACTCCTGGTTGCAGAGCTCGTCGTGCACGGCGATCACGCCCTCCGCATCGAGCGTGGCATCGACCTCGGCGCGGCCCAACCCGCGCAGCATGGCAATCACCTTGTCCTCGCTGCGGGAGCAGCCATCGGCCACTTCGCGCGCCGGGTAGACGCGGATGTCGTCGTCCGGGAACAGTGCCGTGACAAGGCCCGCGAGGCCCGCTTCGCCGGGGGCGGCCGCGGCAAGCGCCTGCGGCGCGCGGCGCGCCGCCTCTTGCTGCACCCGCGCCCAGGCACTCGGATCCTTTCGATCAGCGCCGGGGAGTTTTTGCAGCACAAGGGCTGTCACAGCCTCTTCGCTGGAATGCACCCAGACATGCGTGGGCACCTGCTCGCTCAAGTCGAAATAGCGCTCGAAGCACTCGGCGAGCGTCGCGCCCTCGAGCGGCACGATCGATTGGAAGTGCCGCCCGGTGGCGTGGTTTTCGAGCGTCAGCGCGAGGCGACCGTTGGCGAGCAGGTCCTGGATGGTCGCGGTATCGGCAAGGGCGCTATCGGGCGCTGCCTTGATCATGGCTCGCAGATGCAGGTCCTGCGTGCAATCGGCTATCGCCAGCGACACGGGGCCCTCGCCCATCACCTGCAGCACGGCCCTGCCGGGCGCCTTGAGGCCCGCCGCGATGATCACGGCGAGGCTCGCAAACTCGCCCAAGAGGGCGAGCAACGGCTTCGGGTAGGGGCGACGGGAAGCTATCTGTCGCCAGAGCGGGCCCAGGTGCACGGCCTCGCCACGGATGTCGGCAGCCTCGAGAAGAAATCGCTGGTGCAGCCCGGGCGACTCGGCATTCATGGGCAAATGATAACCGCGGTCCGCTCGCATCGAGCCACTGCGCGCCTTGTGCGAACATCGAGGCACGCCAACCCTCGCTCAAGCGCATGGAAAACCCCGCCATCATCGCCGTTGCCATCACCGGATCCGTCCCCCGCAAGAAGGACAACCCGGCCTTGCCGGTTCAGCCGGCCGAGCAGGTGGAGTCGACGCACGAGGCCTTCGAGGCAGGCGCGACCCTGGTGCACATTCATGTGCGCAACGACGACGAGTCTTCCGGCTCGGACCCGGCGAAGTTCGCTGCCGTGCAGGAGGGCGTGCGCAAGCACTGCCCGGGCATGATCATCCAGTTCTCGACCGGAGGCCGGGGGCGCGAGGCCGCGGCGCGCGGCGCGATGCTCCACCTCAAGCCCGACATGGCCTCTCTTGCCACCGGCTCGGTCAACTTCCCCACCTTTGTCTATGAGAACCCGCCCGCTTTCATCGACCAGTTGGCCACGACCATGCTCGAACACGACATCAAGCCCGAGTGCGAAATCTTCGACCTCGCCATGCTCTACAACGCGGCCGACCTGATGAAGCGCGGCCTGTTGAAGCCCCCGCCGCACGTGCAGTTCGTGATGGGCATCAAGGGGGCCATGCCCGCGCGGCGAAGCATCCTGGAGTTCCTCATCGCCGAGGCGAAGGCCGTGCTGCCCGGCGCCACGTGGACCGCAGCGGGCATCGCGCGACACCAGCAGGAAGTGGCGCGCTGGGCGCTCGAGCTGGGTGGCCACTGCCGTACGGGCCTGGAGGACAACATTCGCTTCGACGAGACGCGGCTCGCGAGGAGCAATGCGGAGCTAGTGACCAAGGTGGTCGACGAATGCGCCCGTTTCGGGCGGCGGCCCGCCACCTGCGCCGAGGCGCGGGCCTTGCTGGGGCTCGCCGCCGCCTAGGCTTTGCGGCGGGGAGCTCCCGCCCCGCCAGACATCAGAGCTTGTTGTGAGTGCCGTCGCAAAGCGGCGCCTTGGCGCTCGCCTTGCAGCCGCAGAAGTAGGCCTTGCCCGACTTTTCCGCTTTGTAGGGCGTCGGCACGAAGGAGGTGCTCTTGTGCGAGCCGTCACAGAACGGCTGCGTGGCGCTTTGGCCACAGGCACACCAGTAGTAGGTCTTGCCCGCCTCGACATCGACGGCGTAGGGGGCCTTTTGGGCGATCGTGGGCTGCTCCATGTCGGGCATCACCTGCGTTGGTAAGGGCGCCGCAATTATAGGCGGCGGCAGCGCCGCGCAATGCCGCGCTATGCGCTACTCGCCGTTCACCGAGTAGTCGATCTTGGCAGGAGAGTTAAGGCGATTCAGCAGGTCATCGACGATGTTGTATATTGGCCATTGATAATCGGCTGTGTCACACCAGCCGAATTTAAACGTCCTAAAACCAAAACCCAGGGCTTGCTACTGTCGAGTATCTTTGGTCCGGCCAAGTATGTAATTCACCCGGAAAGGATTATTGGGAATCATGAAAAATTTATTTTTAACGATATCGTTAGTTTTGTCTTTTAGTGTATCGGCATCCACAGAAAATATATCTGCGCTAAAGACTCCTCCCTCAGCCATTGCCTCAATGAATGAACAAGAATTAAATGAATTTGGCTTGGCGACCGCAAGGCAGGCCTACGCCATCTTATCCAAGGTGGGCAGCCCTACGGGTCAAATCGGCGGGACACTCAATCAGGCAGACAAGAATTCCGTGAATAATGCCAAGACGCTGTTGGATGACAATGCCCTGATCCAGCGTTCTTCATTAAATTATGGCCTTACCAAGGAAACTTACATTCCAACTGATGTTGATACCTTTCAGATTGACAGGTTAAAAACGACCCGCGCGGCTGGTGATGCTCTCGTTATGACTTATAACGTTAGCCTTCCCAATCGGGTTGATCTTAAAACGGGTGCGGTCATGAGCGGAAAATCAATGCCCCGTATCACTGTCATCCGCTGGAATAATAAACAAAAACAATGGCTGGTCTTTTCGCATGCTGATTTTGATACGCCTGAGGCCATATTGTGTGGCGATGAGTCTTTGAGAATGGCGCCTAAGAAATCTCAGTTTGAAGAAGCCGATATTGCACTTGGCAAGCAGACTCTTGATGATTTTGTTCAATCGCACCTACAAGTCGGCAAGCCCAAACGAGGAAAAGGTTATCAGTCCATCTTTGCTAGCGGAGAGCGCTTTGCTGGCGGAGAGCGAAATACGCCCATTTCGCTCAAAGTCAAGGTTGAGCCCAAAAATGTTGAAGCGATCCGCTCTGATCGCCTGCTAGCCATCCGTTTCGACCTGCCCAATGCCCTTACTGTGGGCGGCGAGGCCGTGGCACAAAATTACAGCCCGCGATTACAAACCTGGCAACTCAGCCAAGATGGCCGCTGGGAACTCATTGCAGCCGCTATATTTGGGGTTACTGCAAAAGTTGCCGAAGGCATCAAATGTGTTCCCCAGACGCAACCCAAGTAAGTATCTTTTGGAAGTCCCCGACTCATTGAAGTATTTTGAGAAGTGGTGATCCAGCCTTCCCTCGGATCTCAGCCGAAGAATGGTGGCACTTAATGACTCTTGGTAGCGACTCAGCGGACGCACGCCAAGGATGCCAAGTCCACTGTGAACTCAGGGGATGTTCAGGAGACTTTCACAGGGCCTCTGCGAGAGAGGTCCTTCCCCCATCACTCCACCGTGACGCTCTTGGCGAGGTTCCGGGGCTTGTCGACATCGGTGCCGCGCTTCAACGCCGCGTGATAAGCGAGCAATTGCACGGGTATCGCATGCACGATCGGTGACAATTGGCCGAGGTAGCGCGGCGTGCGAATGACATGCACGCCCTCGCTCTCGGCGAAATGGCTGTCGAGGTCCGCGAACACGAAGAGTTCGCCGCCGCGGGCCCGCACCTCCTGCATGTTGCTTTTGACCTTTTCGAGGAGCGTGTCGTTCGGCGCGATCACCACCACCGGCATCGACTCGTCGACGAGAGCAAGAGGGCCGTGCTTCAACTCGCCGGCGGCGTAGGCCTCGGCGTGGATGTAGGAAATCTCCTTGAGTTTCAGCGCGCCTTCGAGCGCGATCGGGTAATGCACGCCGCGGCCGAGGAAGAGCGCGTTTTCCTTCTTGGCGAAGCGTTCGGCCCAGGACTGGATCTGCGGCTCTAAGTTCAGGGCGTGCTGAATGCTGCCCGGTACAAACCGCAGCTGCTCGATTGCGGCAGCTTCGCCTGCCCGATCTAGCCGACCGCGAGACTTGGCAATCGCCAGCGCCAGTGTGTGCAGTGCCGCGAGTTGCGTGGTGAAGGCTTTAGTCGAGGCAACGCCGATCTCCATGCCAGCCCGCGTGTAAAACACAAACCGCGAGGCGCGCGGAATGGCGCTTTCTCGCACGTTGCAGAGCGAGAGCGTTCGCTCGTGGCCCAGCTCCTTCGCGCGCTTGAGCGCTTCCAGCGTGTCGAGCGTCTCGCCGGACTGGGAAATGGTGACGACCAGCTGGCGTGAGTCAGGCAGGCTGTCACGGTAGCGATACTCATGGCCCAGCTCGACGGCGCAGGGCAGGCGCGCGATCGACTCGATCCAGTAGCGGGCCACCAAGCCGGCGTAATAGCTCGTGCCTGAAGCGAGGATCAGCACACCGGAAAGATCCTTGAACGCCGCGTCGGCACCGGCGCCGAAGAGCTCGTCGGCATCGATGCCGCCATCGATGACCGCTTCCAGAGTGTCGGCCACGGCCCGAGGTTGCTCGTGGATCTCCTTCTGCATGTAGTGCTGGTACGGGCCCAAATCCACCGCATCAGCGCTGATTTCACTCAGCCGCTCGGGGCGGCTGGCCGGGCGACCGTCGCGATCCACTATCGTGATGCCCGTTCGGCGCAGCGCCACCACGTCGCCATCCTCGAGATAGATCACCCGCCGCGTGTGCGCAACCAGCGCGGACACATCGGAGGCAAGAAAATACTCTCCCTCACCCAGGCCCACCACCAGCGGGCAGCCCATGCGCGCGCCCACCAGCGTGTCGGGGTCACGGCGGCTCACCACACCGATGGCATAGGCGCCCGCGAGCTTGCCAATAGCGGCGTGCACGGCGCCCTCGAGGCTGCGGGCTGTTTGCAGGCAGTGGTGCACGAGATGGGCGATGACTTCCGTATCCGTCTGCGACTCGAAGGCGTAGCCCAGCCGCTTCAGCTCCTCGCGAAGCGCCTCGTGGTTCTCGATGATGCCGTTGTGGACGACGGCGATCTCGCCTGCCGAGACATGCGGGTGCGCATTGGGCTCGGTGACGCCACCGTGCGTGGCCCACCGGGTGTGGGCGATGCCGAGCCTGCCCGTGAGCCCTTCAGCCGCCACGGCGCCCGCCATCTCCGCCACGCGGCCCACACGACGAACGCGACGAATTTCGCCATCGAGAACCGCGAGCCCCGCCGAGTCATAGCCGCGGTACTCGAGGCGCGCGAGCCCGTCTGTAAGAACAGGAACGATGTCGCGCTGGGCGATGGCACCGACGATGCCGCACATGGTCGCCGACCCTCGCTACTTTTTCGGCCGCTTCCAGCCGGCGCGCGTGACCTGCTTCTTCTCTGTCACCGTGAGCTCGCCTGGGGGGACGTCCTTGGTGATGGTGGCGCCAGCGCCCACGGTGGCGCCACGACCCACCGTCACGGGCGCAACCAACTGCACGTCTGAGCCGATGTGAACGTCATCCTCGATCACGGTGCGGTGCTTGTGGGCGCCGTCGTAGTTGCAGGTAATTGTGCCGGCGCCGATGTTCACTCTCGCGCCGACTTGGCTATCGCCGATGTAGGCCAGGTGGTTCGCCTTGCTCGCCTCGCCAAGCTGGCTCGCCTTCACCTCGACGAAGTTGCCGATGTGAACCTCGTTGGCAAGCGTCGTGCCGGGGCGGATACGCGCGTACGGGCCGATCCGGGCACGCTCGCCGATCGACGCTTCCTCGATGAGGGAAAAGGGCAGAACCTCCGTGCCAGCACCGACCGTCGCGTCCTTCAGAATGCAGTTGGCGCCGATGCGCACGCCGTCGCCCAGCACGACGCGTCCCTCGAAAAGGCAATTGACGTCGATGGACACGTCGCGGCCGCACGAAAGCTCACCGCGCACGTCCAGGCGCGCGGGGTCGGCCAGCGTCACGCCGGCATCGAGAAGGGCTTTCGCGTGGTCCATCTGCAGCAGGCGCTCCAGGCGCGCGAGTTCCAGTTTCGAATTGACGCCAAGACACTCGGTTTCAGTGTGTGGGTGACAGGTGGCCACGGGATAGCCCTCTGCCACCGCAGCAGACACGATGTCCGTCAGATAGTACTCGCCCTGGGCGTTGGCGTTCGAGACGGCGGCCAGCCACCCGGAGAGCTTGCGGGCGGGCGCGGCAAGCATGCCGGTGTTGATTTCCCGCAGCGCCTTCTGCGCGTCGGTGGCATCGCGGTCCTCGACGATCGCCGCCACGCCACCCGCGGTGTCACGCACGATCCGCCCATAGCCCGTCGCATCCTCCACCTCCTGGGTGAGGAGTGCCAGCGCTCCCGGGGCGGCCTCGTCGACGAGTGTTCGAAGTGTTTCGGCACGTATGCGAGGCACGTCGCCGTAGAGGACCAGAACGACGCCGTCGGGAGACAGTGCTGGAAGGGCCTGCTGAACGGCGTGGCCGGTGCCGAGCTGCTGGGCTTGCGCCGCCCAGACGAGACCGGAATTCGCGAAGCGTTGCCGCACGGCCTGGGCACCGTGGCCCACCACCACCACGATGCGCTGCGGCGCAAGCGCTTGGGCCGCCCCAATGACATGGTGAAGCATGGTGCGCCCGCCGAGGGGCTGCAGAACCTTGGGCAGGGCCGAGCGCATGCGCTTGCCCTGGCCCGCAGCGAGGATCACAACCTGAAGCATGGGGCTCACCTGCGCGCGCCCCCGCGCCTAGCGCTGCTGGCGGAGCTTGCGGATGGCGGCGAGCTGGGCGACCGATTCGGCGAGCGCCGCCTGGGCTTCGGCGATTTCCATCTGGCCGGAGCGATTGGCAATGGCCTCTTCCGCCGCGCGCTTCGCCTCGAGCGCCTTTTCCTCGTCGAGATTCTCGGCCCGCACGGAGGTGTCAGCAAGCACGGTCACCACATGCGGCTGGACTTCCAGCATGCCGCCCGAGACATAGATCACTTCCTCGCGATCCTCGCCGGGGCGCTTGACCCGCACGGTGCCGGGCCGGATGCGCGTGAGGAGGGCGGCGTGGTCGGGCATGATGCCCAGCTCGCCCGCCTCACCCGGGGCGACGACCAGCTCGGCCTCGCCGGAGAAGATGGCCTGCTCGGCGCTGACGATATCGACTTGAAGGGTCTTGGCCATGGGCGCTTACTGGAGCGTCTTCGCCTTCTCGAAGGCTTCCTCGATGGTGCCCACCATGTAGAAGGCCTGCTCGGGGAGGCTGTCGCATTCGCCCGCCACGATCATCTTGAAGCCCTTGATGGTGTCCTTGAGGGTAACGTACTTGCCCGGCGAACCGGTGAACACCTCAGCCACGTGGAACGGCTGCGACAGGAAGCGCTGGATCTTGCGTGCCCGCGACACGGCAAGCTTGTCTTCCGGCGAGAGCTCGTCCATACCAAGAATGGCGATGATGTCGCGCAGTTCCTTGTAGCGCTGCAGCACGGCCTGCACAGCGCGGGTCGTGGAGTAGTGCTCGTCGCCGATGATGTTGGGGTCGACCTGGCGCGAGGTGGAATCGAGCGGGTCCACGGCGGGGTAGATGCCGAGCGCCGCGATGTCGCGCGAGAGCACGACGGTGGCATCCAGGTGGCCGAAGGTGGTGGCGGGCGAGGGGTCCGTCAGGTCGTCCGCGGGGACGTACACCGCCTGGATCGACGTGATGGAGCCGTTCTTGGTGGAGGTGATGCGCTCCTGCAGGCGGCCCATCTCCTCGGCGAGCGTGGGCTGGTAGCCCACGGCGGAGGGCATGCGGCCCAGCAGCGCCGATACTTCGGTTCCAGCGAGCGTGAAGCGGTAGATGTTGTCGACGAAGAAGAGGATGTCCCGGCCTTCATCGCGGAAGCGCTCGGCCATGGTGAGGCCGGTCAACGCCACGCGCAGGCGGTTGCCCGGCGGCTCGTTCATCTGCCCGAACACCATCGCCACCTTCGACTGCGAGAGGTCTTCCTGCACGATGACCTTGGCGTCCGACATCTCATGATAGAAGTCGTTGCCCTCGCGGGTGCGCTCGCCCACGCCCGCGAACACCGACAGGCCCGAGTGCTGCTTGGCGATGTTGTTGATGAGCTCCAGCATGTTCACCGTCTTGCCCACGCCGGCGCCGCCGAAGAGGCCGATCTTGCCACCCTTGGCAAAAGGGCAGATCAAGTCGATCACCTTGATGCCGGTTTCCAGCAGCTCGACCGAGGGAGAGAGGTCGTCGAACTTGGGTGCTGCAGCGTGGATCGAGCGGCGCTCGTCCGTCTTCACCGGGCCGCGCTCGTCGATCGGGCGCCCCAGCACGTCCATCACGCGGCCCAGCGTTCCCGTGCCCACCGGCACAGAGATCGGCGCGCCCGTGCCGCGCACCTTCATGCCGCGGCGAAGGCCGTCGGTGGAGCCCATGGCAATGGTGCGAACCACGCCGTCGCCCAGCTGCTGTTCAACCTCGAAGGTGAGCCCCTTCTCGACGAACGAATTGCCCCCTTCCTCGACGAGCGTGAGGGCGTCAAAAACGTGCGGCATGCCCTCGCGGGGAAACTGGATGTCGACTACCGCGCCGATGCACTGGACGATCTTGCCTTCTGAGCTGGCTGTGGCGTTCATGGGTATGTCCTGAAAAAGTCTGGTCGAGTCGTTTGTCGTCGCCGTTGCGCCGCTAGACCGCCGCCGCGCCCCCGACGATTTCGGAGAGTTCCTTGGTGATGGCTGCCTGGCGCGACTTGTTGTAGATGAGCGTGAGCTGGTCGATCACGTTCGAGGCGTTGTCGCTCGCCGCCTTCATCGCCACCATGCGCGCGGACTGCTCGCTCGCGATGTTTTCGGCGAGCGCCTGGTACACGATCGCCTCGAGGTAGCGCCGCAAAAGCTGGTCCAGCACCGTCTTGGGGTCGGGCTCATAGAGGTAGTCCCAGCCGCCGCCAGCGGCGCGGTCGTCTTCCTGCAGGCGACCGGCAGGCAGCGGCAGCAGCTGCTCCATCACCGGCTCCTGCTTCATCGTATTGATGAAGCGGGTGTACGCGATGTAGACCACGCCGACTTCGCCGTTAACGTAGTCATCGATCATGGCGCGCACCGGGCCCACCAGCTTGTCCAGGTGCGGCGTGTCGCCCAACTGCGTAAGGTGCGAGACCACCTTCCCGCCGAAGCGCTGCAGAAAGGCAAAGCCTTTGTTGCCAAGCGCCGTGAACTGCACCGCGCGGCCCTCGTCCTGCCACTCCTTCACGCGCCCCGACAGGAGCCGGAGCACATTGGTGTTCAAGCCACCACAAAGGCCCTTGTCGGAGGTGACCAGCAGCACACCAACGCCCTTCGCGCCTTCGCGCTTGACGAGAAACGGGTGGCGATACTCCGGGTTCGCGTGCGCCAGGTGCGCGGTGATGTTGCGAATCTTGTCGCCGTACGGGCGCGCGCGGCGCATGCGGTCCTGGGCCTTGCGCATCTTGGAGGCCGCCACCATTTCCATGGCCTTGGTGATCTTGCGCGTGTTTTGCACGCTCTTGATCTTGGTGCGGATTTCCTTGGAGCCAGCCATCTGTCTTGGTCTCCGGCGCGCCTGTTGCCAGGCCTCGCCGCGCTAGGGTTTCAGTAAGAGCCGTTCTTCTTGAAGTCCTTGATCGCCTCGTGCAGCTTCGCCTCATCGTCCTTGGAGAGGTCCTTGCTGCTCTCGATGCGATCGGCCAACTCGCCGTACTTGGACTTCACGTAATCGCGGAGCGCGCGCTCCGCGGCAAGCGCCCTCTTGACCTCGATGTCATCGAAGTAGCCGTTGTTCACAGCGAAGAGCGTGAGCGCCATTTCCCAGACCTGCAGCGGCTGGTACTGCGGCTGCTTCATGAGCTCGGTGACCATGCGGCCGCGCTCGAGCTGCTTGCGGGTGGCTTCGTCCAGGTCGGAGGCGAACTGCGCGAAGGCCGCGAGCTCGCGGTACTGGGCGAGCGCGAGTCGCACGCCGCCACCCAGCTTCTTGATGACCTTGGTCTGGGCCGCTCCGCCCACGCGAGACACCGAGATGCCGGCGTTGATGGCAGGGCGAATACCGGCGTTGAAGAGGTCCGTCTCCAGGAAGATCTGGCCGTCGGTGATCGAGATTACGTTGGTGGGCACGAAGGCCGAGACGTCGCCCGCCTGCGTTTCAATCACCGGAAGCGCGGTCAGTGAGCCCGTCTTGCCTTTTACCGCGCCTTTCGTGAAGTTCTCCACGTACTCCTCGTTGACGCGCGCGGCGCGCTCCAGCAGGCGAGAGTGCAAGTAGAAAACGTCGCCGGGATACGCCTCGCGGCCCGGCGGGCGGCGCAGCAGGAGCGAGATCTGCCGGTACGCCCACGCCTGGCGGGTAAGGTCGTCGTAGATGATGAGGGCGTCCTGGCCACGGTCGCGGAAGTATTCGCCCATGGTGCAGCCGGCGTACGGGGCGATGTATTGCATAGCCGCCGGGTCGGAGGCAGTGGCCGCCACGACGATCGTGTAGGCCATGGCGCCGAACTCCTCGAGCTTCCTCACCACGTTGGCGATGGTGGAAGCCTTTTGGCCTACCGCCACGTATATGCAGATGAGGTCCTTACCCTTCTGGTTGATGATCGTGTCGACTGCCACCGCCGTCTTGCCCGTCTGGCGGTCGCCGATGATCAGTTCCCGCTGACCGCGACCGACGGGCACCATCGCGTCAATCGACTTGAGGCCGGTCTGCACGGGTTGGGAAACGCTCTTGCGCCAGATGACACCCGGGGCAACCTTTTCGATCGGGTCCGTCATCTTCGCGTTGATGGGGCCCTTGCCATCGATGGGCTGGCCCAGCGAGTTCACCACGCGGCCAATCAGCTCGGGGCCAACAGGCACTTCCAGGATGCGGCTTGTGCACTTGACTGTCGCGCCCTCCGAGATGTGCTCGTAGGCGCCCAGCACCACGGCGCCCACCGAGTCGCGCTCGAGGTTCAGCGCCATGCCGAAGGTGCCGCCGGGAAATTCCAGCATCTCGCCCTGCATGACATCCCTGAGCCCATGGATGCGGCAGATGCCGTCGGTCACGGAGATCACCGTCCCCTCGGTGCGCTTTTCCGCTGCGACCGAAAGGTTCTGGATCTTCGACTTGATGAGTTCGCTGATTTCAGCCGGGTTGATTTGCATGGAGTGCTCCGATTGCGTGTTCTGGGGTCAGCGCGTGAGGGCGCCTGCCATTTGCTCAAGGGCATCGCGTACCGAGGCGTGAATCACCTCGTCGCCCACATAGATCCGCGCCCCGCCGATGAGGGTTTCATCCACCTCGACGGTGGCCTCGATTTGGCGTCCGTACCGGGCGCCCAGGGCTTTTGCCAAGGCATCCCGATCGCTCGCTGTCAGCGGCATGGCCGAGACGAGCCGAACGGGGAGAATGCTTTCATGGGCCAGCTTGAGCGCCTCAAACTGCCTCGCGATCTCCGGCAGCAGGCTTGCGCGGTCAGCCTCCACCAGAACGGCGACAAGATTACGAACCGCCGGCGCCAGCCCCTCGCCACCGACCCCGAAGAAGAGGTCCAGCTTTCCCGGGCGTTCCAGCTGCGGGTTGGCGAGGATGGCCGCCATCTGGGCGTCCGCTGCGATGGCCCCGGCCAGATCCAGTCCGTCCTGCCAGCGGGCGAGGTCTGCCGCTTCAACCGCCGAGCGGAATGCCGCTTCGGCGTAGGGGCGGGCGACGGTGGCAAGTTCAGCCATGGGGTTGCCTTAGAGCTGCGACTTCAGTTGCGCGAGCATGTCCGCGTGCGCCTTTGCGTCCACCTCTCGGCGGAGAATCTTCTCCGCCCCGGCGACGGCCAGCGAGGCGACCTGCTCGCGAAGGGCGGTGCGCGCTTTCGCGGCCTCGGAGGCGATTTGCTCGCGCGCGCCAGCGATGATGCGGTCGGCCTCGGCCTTGGCTGCCACCCGGGCTTCCTCGATGATCTGCGCAGCACGCTTCTCACTGTCGGCGAGCACAGCGGACGCGCGCTCGCGGGCCTCCTTGAGCGACGCATCCCCACGGCGCTCGGCCTCCACCAGGGCGACCTTGCCCTTCTCGGCAGCGGCCAGCCCGTCGGCAATGCGCTTGTTGCGATCGTCGATGGCGCGGTTGAGCGGCGGCCAGATGAACTTGACCGCGAACCAGATGAGGAAAGCGAACGACAGCGCCTGGACGAACAAGGTCGCGTTGATGTTCATGGCGAACGACCCCTACCGGGAGCGAAGGGTTACTTGATGACCGACAGGAGCGGGTTCGCGAAGCCGAAGAACATCGCGATACCGACGCCGATCAGGAACGCCGCGTCGATCAGGCCCGCGAGCAGGAACATGAACTTCTGCAGTTGCGGGATGAGCTCCGGCTGGCGGCCGGCGGCCTCCAGGAACTTCGAGCCCATGATGCCGATGCCGATACAGGCGCCGATGGCGCCCAGGCCGATGATGATGCCGATGCCGAGGGCGGTGTAGCCCTGCACGAGGGCGAGGTATTGAGCCATGTGTTTTCCTTTCGGAGGTGCGGTGTGTTGAAGAAGGGTTCGACGTGGAAGCGTTTCAGTGGTGCTCGTGCGCCATCGCGACGTAGACGACGGACAGCACCATGAAGATGAAGGCCTGCAGCAGGATGATCAGGATGTGGAACACGGCCCAGGCCCAGGTGAGGATGCCCGAGGCGCCGCCGGCGAGCGCGCCGCCGAGCGAGAGGCTCGCGATGGTGCCGAGAAGGCCCAGCAGCATGAAGATCAGCTCGCCCGCGTACATATTCCCGAAGAGTCGCATGCCAAGCGACACGGGCTTGGCGAGCAGCTCGATCACGTTCAGCGCGAAGTTCGGGATCCACAGCGCCGGGTTGCTGCCGAACGGTGCGGTGAACATCTCATGCAGGAACCCGCCCACGCCCTTCGCCTTGAAGCTGAAGAAGATGATGAGGAAGAAGACCGAGAAGCTCATCGCGAACGTGGTGTTGAGGTCCGTCGACGGCACTGCCTTCCAGTGCGGCGCGCCAAGGCCGCCGGACACGGTTGCCACCCAGTCGATGGGGACGAGGTCCATGAGGTTCATCATGAACACCCAGACAAAGATGGTGAGGGCGAGGGGGCCGAGGAAGGCACGCGAGCCTGGAAACACGTCGCGGACGGTGTTGTCCACGAACTCGAAGAACATCTCGACGAACGATTGCAGGCGGCCGGGCACTTCCGCCGTGGCGCCGCGCGCCACCAGCCAGATGCCGCCCAAGCTGACCAGGCCAAGCACCCACGACATGATGATGGTGTCGACGTTGACGGCCCAGAAGCCACCCTCGCCCACCGTCACGGTAAGGTTCGTGAGGTGGTGCGCAATGTAGCTCGACGGGGTCAGGTTTTCGGCGGCCATACGCTCGGGAACATTTCCTTGTCAGTCATCAATGCGAGCAGCGGAGCCGCCCATGCCACGCAAAACGCCAGCACTGCCCATCCGGGCCGGTCGATCACGGCCTGCAGCCGCGCCGCGCCGGACAGCAGCGCCGCAAGGGAGCCGAGTGACACAGCCCACTTCGCCGCCTCCGCCATCACGACGGCCCGCAACGCTTGCCAGGGCGTGGGTGCGGGACGCCGGCCAACCCGCGCCAAGGCCACGGCAGCAAGCGAGCCCGCGACGGCCGCTGAGCCTCCCAGCAACGAGGCCAGCACGGCAACCCGATCTGCCAGACCCCAAACCGCGGCCGAGCAGAGCAACACCAAGGCTGCCTGGACGAGGAGCACGCGCTCGCCGCTACCGACCCGGGAACGGCGAGGACGGCCCGTGCCACAAAAACTTTGGGATTCTAGCCCGGGAGGCGGCATCGGGTCAAAGCTGGAGGCGGCCTGCCGGTCAGCCGCGCAAGAGCCGCGCCGCGATGCCGTCGAGCTGCTCGAGGCTCGTGTAGTCAATCACCACGCTTCCGCGTCCGCCCTTGCGCGGCTTGAGCGCAACCGTTGCGCCCAGCGCCTCGGCGAGCGACTCCTGCAATCGACGCGCGTCGGCGTCCAGGCGGGCCCGGGTTTGCGCCGGGCGAGCGCCTGTTGGGGCGGCGGAGGCGGCCTGGACGAGACGCTCGGTCTCGCGAACGGACAGCCCCTTGGCGACCACCTGGCTGGCAAGCTCCACCTGCTTGGCCTTGCCGAGGGCCAGAAGGGCGCGTGCATGCCCCATATCCAACTTGGCCTCTTCCAGCAAGCCGCGAACCGCGCCCGCGAGCTCGAGCAGGCGCAGGAGGTTGGTAACGGCGCTCCTTGAGCGGCCAACAGCCTTGGCCGCCTCGTCGTGGGTCAAGCCGAACTCGTCGATCAGACGCTTGAGGCCTGCCGCCTCCTCGATCGGGCTCAGGTCCTCGCGCTGAATGTTCTCGATCAGGCCGATGCCCAGCGCCGCATCGTCGCTCACGGGCTTCACGATCGCAGGCACACGGTCGAGCCCCGCCAGGCGAGCCGCCCGCCAGCGTCGTTCACCAGCCAGGATTTCGTGGCCGCCTTTCGCAAGCGGCCGGACGACGATCGGTTGCAGCACGCCCCGCAGCCGGATCGACTCGGCCAGCTCGGCGAGCGAGGCCTCGTCCATGCGCGTGCGCGGTTGATAGCGGCCAGGCTGCATGGCGGCAACCGACAGGCTCACCAGCTCACCCTCTGCCGAGGCATCCCCTGCGCCCAGCAGCGCATCGAGGCCCCGGCCCAGCCCGCGCGGCTTGCTCATGGCCGCGCCTCCGGCGCGGGCGCCCCTGCCCGCATGAGCAGCTCGCGGGCAAAGGCGAGGTGCGCTTGCGCGCCCTTGGACGAGGGGTCGTGCAGCAGCACGGGCTTGCCGAAGGAAGGCGCTTCGGCGATGCGGACGTTTCGCGGTATCACGGTGTCGAACACCTTGTCGCCGTAGTGGCGCTTGAGCTCCTCGGAGACTTGCACCGTCAGAGCGTTTCGGGGGTCATACATGGTGCGGATGAGCGCCTCAACCTCGATTCGTGGGTTGAGCGCCTGACGAACGCGTCGCAGCGTGCCCACCAGGTCCGAGAGGCCCTCCAGCGCGTAGTACTCGCACTGCATCGGGATGATCACCGCGTCGGCGGCGGTGAAGCCGTTGACGGTCAGCATGTTGAGCGCCGGCGGGCAGTCGATGACCACGAAGTCGTAGTCCGCGAGGGAGGGGGCCAGGGCTTCGCGCAAGCGGTATTCGCGGCGCTCGAGGCTGATCAATTCGACCTCGGCTCCGGCGAGCTCGCGGTTGGCGCCAACCACGTCGAAGCCGCCCTCGGCGCCAACCGCCGCCTCTGCGAGGGCGTGCTCTCCCAGCAGCGCACCGTAGACAGACCGAGGTAGGCGCGACTTGTCGATCCCGCTGCCGGTGGTGGCGTTGCCCTGTGGGTCGAGGTCGAGCAGCAACACGCGCCGGCCGTAGTGGGCGAGGCTCGCGGCCAGGTTGACCGCGACGGACGTCTTGCCGACGCCGCCCTTCTGGTTGGCGATGACGTAAGTTCGGGCCATCACGCAGGGCTCATGAAGACCAGGTGTCGTTCGGCATCCACGCCGGGGACGCGCACGGCCACGACCCGGTCGACCTGGTGTGTCTTCGGAAGCCTCGCGGCCTCCTCGTGCGGGTACAGCCCCTTCATGGCGAGCATGCTCCCGCCGGGCGCCAGCAGGTGGCCCGCGAGGGCAACGAAATCGGCGAGCTCCGCAAAGGCACGCGAGACCACGGTGGAAAAAGCCCGTCCCGGGCGCCACTGCTCGACCCGCGCGCAAACCACCTCGACGTTGGCAAGCCCAAGCTGGGCCTTGGCCTGGTCCAGGAAGGCGGCCTTCTTGTGGCTCGAGTCCAGCACCGTCACGGCAAGGTCGGGGCGGGCGAGGGCCAAGGCGAGGCCGGGAAGCCCCGCGCCGCTGCCCACATCCACCAGGCTCTCCGCAGCCCCCAGGTGTCCGAGCAGCGAAAGGCTGTCCAGCAGGTGCAACCCGACCATTTGATCGGGTTCCCGGATCGCGGTCAGGTTGTGAACGCGGTTCCACTTGTCGATTAGGTGCACGTAGTCGACCAGCTTGCTCTGGGTGCTGGCATCGAGCTCGACGCCCAGGGCGCCCAGGCCGCAGGCCAAGGCAGGTTGAAGGCTCATCGGCGCCCCTGCTCGGCCCGCCGGGGCTCGGCTGCGCCCGCCGGGCTGGCGGCCCCGAGGCGCTTGAGATGCACCAGCAACAAGGCGACGTCCGCCGGCGTCACGCCTGGCATGCGCGCGGCCTGGCCAACCGTCTCCGGCCGCTGGGCGGAAAGCTTTTGTTGGGCTTCGCGGGATAGCCCACGAACGGCACCAAAATCGACCGAGGGCGGAATGGCTCGGTGCTCCTGGGTACGCCGGGAAAGAACCTCTTCCCGCTGTCTTTCGACGTAACCCGCATATTTAGCGGAGATCTCTACCTGTTCGGCGACGTTCGCTTCTTTTTTACCCGGCCCCAAGCCCTCCAGCGACATCAGTGCGCCATAGGTCACGCCCGGTCGCCGCAGCAGATCAAAGGCCGAGCATTCCCGCTCGAGCGGCTGACCGAACACGCGCTGCTGGTCGGCAGACGGGATGCGTGCCGGCAGCGCCCAGGTGGCCCGTAACCGCGCCGTTTCTCCCTCAATCGCTTCACGCTTTTGGTTGAAGGCTTCCCAGCGCCTGTCATCGACCAACCCGAGCCGGCGCCCCACCTCGGTCAGGCGAAGGTCTGCGTTGTCCTCCCGCAGCTGCAGCCGGTACTCGGCACGGCTGGTGAACATGCGGTAGGGCTCGGTGACCCCCTGCGTCACCAGATCGTCAACCAGCACGCCGAGGTAAGCCTCGTCGCGCCCCGGGCACCACCCCTCCTCGCCCCGCGCCAGGTGAGCTGCATTCAAGCCCGCCAGGAGGCCCTGCGCGGCCGCCTCCTCGTAGCCGGTGGTGCCGTTGATCTGGCCCGCGAAAAAGAGCCCCCCGATCACCTTGGTTTCGAGAGTGCGGCGAAGCGCCCGCGGATCGAAGTAGTCGTACTCGATGGCGTAGCCCGGGCGGAGGATATGGGCGTTCTCGAGCCCCCGGATGGAGCGAACCAGCGCCCATTGCACGTCGAAGGGAAGGCTCGTCGAGATGCCGTTGGGGTAAACCTCGGGGGTGTCCAGTCCCTCGGGCTCCAGGAAGATCTGATGGCTCGAGCGGTCCGCAAAGCGGTGGATCTTGTCCTCGATGGAGGGGCAGTAGCGCGGGCCCACGCCTTCGATGACTCCCGTGAACATGGGCGAGCGGTCGAGGCCGCGGCGCACGATGCCGTGGGTCCCCTCGTTCGTGTGCGTGATCCAGCAGGGCACCTGGCGCGGGTGCTGTTCGCGGGAGCCCAGGAACGAAAACACGGGCTCGGGCGAATCGCCCGGCTGGGCCTCGCATCGGGAAAAGTCGATCGTGCGGCCGTCGAGGCGCGGCGGGGTGCCGGTCTTCAGGCGTCCCACCGGCAACTTGAGCTCCCTGAGCCTCGCCGCCAGGCTCAATGACGGCGGGTCCCCCGCCCGACCTGCGCTGTAGTTTTCCAGGCCCACGTGGATCTTCCCGCCTAGGAACGTGCCCGCCGTCAACACGACCGCTGGGGCGCGGAAAGTGACGCCCATGGCTGTCACGGCCCCCGCGACCCGATCACCCTCGACCAGAAGGTCGTCGACCGATTGCTGGAAGAGCCACAAGTTCGGCTGGCTCTCCAGGCGGCGTCGGATGGAGGATCGGTAAAGCACGCGGTCGGCCTGGGCTCGCGTGGCGCGCACAGCCGGGCCCTTGCTCGCGTTGAGGGTTCGGAACTGGATCCCCGCCTCGTCGGTAGCGGCCGCCATGGCCCCGCCGAGCGCGTCGACTTCCTTGACCAGGTGTCCCTTGCCGATGCCGCCGATCGACGGATTGCACGACATCTGACCCAGCGTCTCGATGGCATGCGTCAGCAGCAGCGTGCGTGCGCCCGAACGGGCGGCCGCCAGGGCCGCCTCGGTGCCGGCGTGGCCCCCACCGATCACGATGACGTCAAAACGCGAAGGAAAATCCATGAAACCGCCCCGCAGGAGGCGCTGCGCAAGGGAGGCGGGATTCTACGGGAAAAGCGTTACGCCGCCGCCGGGTGTTCCACGTGAAACTGTCGCGACTCCGATTGCTCCACGTGAAACCCTGTGGCGGACCCCTACTTGCCGATGCAAAAACGGCTGAAGATCGCCCCCAGCAAGTCATCAGCAGTCACGCGCCCCGTGATGTCGCCCAGCGCATCGTGGGCCAGCCGCAGTTCCTCACCCACCAGATCGAGCGTGATTCCGGAGTCGCAGGCAGCGGCGAGGTGGCCCTCCGCTCGTCGCAGCGCGGACAAGTGCCGCTCACGGGCCAGGAACAAGCCCTCCCCCGCGGACTGCCAGCCCGCCGACGCCAGGAGCCAGGCGCGCAGCGCGTCGATTCCGGCGCCCGTCTTGGCCGACACCCGGATGACTGTCTGCCCCCCAGCCGACGCGCACCCGGGCTCATCGCCCGACAGGTCGATCTTGTTCTCCACCCTCGCCACCGGGGCGCCACGCGGCACGCGGGAAAGAATCGCCCCCTCCTGGGGATCTCCCTCCCCGCCAGCCTCACTCACCAGCAGCACTGCACCAGCGCGCTCAATCGCCGCCCAGGTGCGGGCGATGCCTTCGCGCTCGACCTCGTCACCCGTCTCCCGGAGCCCGGCGGTATCGATCAAGTGGATCGGGATGCCCTCCACCAAGACCGTGGTCCGCACCACATCGCGGGTCGTTCCGGCCACCGGGGTGACTATCGCGACGTCTTCGCCGGCAAGGCGATTGAGCAGGCTCGACTTGCCGACGTTGGCGCGCCCAGCCAAGACAACCGTGAGCCCCTCGCGCAGCACGGCGCCCTGGGTCGCCTGCTCGACCAGCCTGGCCAGCGCAGTCCGCGAATCGCCGATTTGCCGATCAATTGTTTGCCGCGTGCCGGGGTCGATGTCCTCCTCGGGGAAATCGATCATGGCCTCGACCCGCAGGCGCATCTCGCAAACTGTCGCCTCCAGCTCGTGGATCTGCGCCGAAAAGACCCCCGCCAGTGAGCGCAGCGCGCAGCGCGCCGCCTCGGCGCTCGCGGCGTCGATGAGATCCGCCACGGCCTCGGCCTGAACCAGGTCGAGCCGCCCGTTCAGAAACGCGCGGCGGGTGAACTCGCCGGGCTCGGCAAGACGCGCGCCCGCTGCCTCGCAGGCTCGGACCACTTCGTTAAGCACCCTGGGCCCGCCATGGCCCTGTAGCTCCAGCGTGTCCTCGCCGGTGTAGGAGTGGGGCCCCGGGAAGAAGAGGGCGAGGCCCTGGTCTACCGCCTCCTGGTCCGCACGCAGAAAGTTGCAAAGCGTCGCCTGGCGTGGCTCCGGGACGCGTCCCAGCAAAGCGTCCGCAATGGCAGCGGCCCGGGGTCCCGAAACCCGCACCACGCCGACGGCGCCCCGCCCGGGCGCCGAAGCGATCGCGACGATCGTGTCAGCCGCCGGCAACACCGAAGTTAGCGCTTGCCTTTCACCTTGGCGGCAGTTTCGGCGGCGATGGTCCGATTCAGATGCCACTGCTGGGCGATCGACAGGAGGTTCTGCACCACCCAATACAGCACCAACCCCGCCGGGAAGAAGAAAAAGAAGATGCTGAAGACGATGGGCATGGCGAGCATGATGCGCGCCTGAACGGGGTCAGCCGGCTGCGGATTGAGCTTGGTCTGCACAAACATCGACACCGCGTAGACCACCGGCAGGATGTACCAGGGGTCCGGCGCCGACAGGTCGGTGATCCAACCGACCCATGGCGCGTGCCGCAGCTCGATCGAGGCCAGCAGCACCCAGTAGAGCGCGATGAAAACAGGAATCTGCACGAGGATCGGCAGGCACCCGCCGAGCGGATTGATCTTTTCCGTGCGGTAGAGCTCCATCATCGCCTGGTTGAGCTTCTGACGATCGTCGCCGTAGAGCTGCTTCAACTTCTCCATCTTCGGCCCCAGCACCTTCATCTGCGCCATGGAACGGCCCGCCTTGTGATTGAGCGGATAGAAAACCAGCTTGATCAGCACGGTGAGCAGGACGATGGACCAACCCCAGTTGCCGATGAAGCCATGAATGGCCTTCAGAACCCAGAAGAGCGGCGCAGCGAGGATCGTGAGCCAGCCGTAGTCGACCACCAACTCGAGGCCTGGCGCGATTTTCTCGAGCTTGTCGGTTTCCTGCGGCCCAATGTAGAGCGGCATGGCCACGCGACGGGAGGCGCCCGGCGCAACCTCACCCACCGGCACGACGACTCCCGCCGTGTAGAGGTTGTCGCCAACACGGTTGGTGAAATATTCCCGCTCCATCTTCGCGGGCGGGATCCACGCGGACACGAAGTAGTGCTGCACGAGCGCGACCCAGCCGTCGGTGGCTTTCCTGGGGTGAGACTGCTTGCCCTTCTCGATATCGGCGAAGTCCACCTTCACGAACTTTGCCTCGCTGGTGTACACGGCCGGGCCAGTGAAGGTGGCCACCCCCGCGATCGGACTCGTTTGCGCTGCCTCCTGGCTTGGCGGGTTGCCATCACGCAGGAACTGGAAGTAGGCAAACGGGCTTATCGGCACAGCAGAGCGATTGGCCACTTCATAGCCCACATCGATCTCATAGGACCCGCGGCGGAACGTGAGCGTCTTGGTCACCTCAGCGGCGCCCGCCTGGGCTTGGAGCGTGACGACCAGGCGGTCTTGGCCCGGCGCGAGCTCAAAGCGATCGGCCGAGACCTCGTACGGCGCCTTGTGCGAGGGCAGCCCCTCCCCCAGCAATCCGCTTTGTGTGACAAAGAAGTGCTTGGCGTCCGTGCCCATAAGCGTAAGGGGCTTGGAAGGGTCGAGCGCGGAGAAGACCCGAAAGAGCGTCACCCGCCGGATGTCCCCGCCCTCCGAGTTGAGCTCGATCTCGAAAAGGTCCGTCTTGATGAGGATGGCCCGACCCGCCACCGCCGTTGCCGCCTTGGCGGGCGCCGGCGGGGGTGACAAATTCGCGCTTGGCGTCGGAATGGTAGGCGCGGTCGATCCGGGCTGGCTAACCGAGGGCTGCGCCTGGTCTCGCGCCGCTGCGGCTGGCGCTTGCGGTGCGTTGTGCTTTTGCCATGCGTCCCAGAGCAACAGCGCCGAGAACGAGAACACGACAAACGCGACGAGTCTTTGGATATCCATCAGGAAAGCGCCCCCGGCATCAGATCAAAGCAGACACCCCGCCTCACGGCACGGGGTCGTAGCCACCATCCGACCAGGGATGGCACCGACACAATCGGCGCAGAGCCAGCCAACCGCCCTCGGCTGCGCCAAGGCGATCGATTGCCTCCGCCGCATACCGTGAGCAACTCGGGTGGAACCGGCATTGGCCACCCCACCACGGCGAAAGGAATAGCCGGTAGGCGCGCAGCAACCCCAGCAGCGCCGCCCGAATCACGATCGGCTCACCCGGGCCGCGCGATCAAGAAGCTCGCCCAGCGCCCGAGCCCACAGGAGGGGATCCGGCCGCCCCTTGATCGGACGGGCGAGCACCACCAGATCCAGCCCCAAAAGCTTGGCGGGATGGCGCCGAAAGGACTCGCGGACGACGCGCTTCAGATAGTTGCGTACCGTGGATTTGGGCGCCACGCGCCGGCCAATCGACACGCCAAGCCGCGACACGCCGTGACTAGCGGGCGCCACAATCAACGTGAGGTCCGCGGAGTGCAGGCGCGTGCCGGACCCAATGACGGGAGCAAACGCTTCGCGACCCCGAAAGCGGTGGCGCCGCGCAAAGCCCTCGGGGGACGCCATGGAGCCGCGCCTGACCTTTCTCAGACAGCGACGCGCTTGCGGCCCTTGGCGCGGCGAGCGTTAATGACAGCGCGTCCCGCCGCCGTCTTCATGCGCGAGCGAAAACCGTGGGTCTTCTTGCGGCGCGTCGTGGATGGTTGAAACGTTCTTTTCATGACTTTTCCTGGCCGCAGCGAACGCGGCCCCCGTCGAGGACGAAAAACCGCGGATTCTAGCAGATCCCTTGTGGGCGCCACCGCCCTCGCAGCGGCAGTCCGCCTGCGGAGCCTGTGGATAACTCGCTCCCAAGCGGCTAGAATGCTCGGCTGCGTCACCCCCCGCCCCCGCCCGCCCCCTACGCCGCGCCCATGGATTCCGTTTGGCTATCTCTTGCCTCCGAGCTCAAGCGGGATCTGCCGGAGAAGCAATACGAAACATGGATCAAGCCGCTGCGGGCCGAGCGGGTCGGTGACGAGCTTCGCCTCGTTGCCCCCAACCACCACGTTGTTCGCTGGATACGGTCCAACGTGTTGGAGCGTCTCGCCGCGGAAGCGGCAAGAGTGGCGGGGCTGCGTTTGCGCATCGAACTGGTTTCTGATGAGCGGCAAGGCCCCGGCGAAATCGTTGTGCCAGAGCCCGTGCCCGTTGCGCCGGATCGCCCGGCTCGCGAAACCCACCGCCTCAATCCCGCTTTCACCTTCGACAACTTCGTCAGCGGCAAGGCCAACCAGATCGCCCGAGCGGCTGCCATGCAGATCGCGGAGAACCCTGGCACCGCGTACAACCCGCTCTTCATTTATGGCGGCACGGGGCTTGGCAAGACACACTTGCTGCAAGCCATTGGCAGCGAGCTCTTGCGCCGAAACCCCGCCGCCCGCGTCCGCTACAGCCACGCCGAGCAATTCGTCGCCGACGTGGTGCGGGCCTATCAACACAAAAGTTTCGACGCCCTCAAGCGCTACTACCGCTCACTCGACTTGTTCTTGATCGACGACGTGCAGTTTTTCGTGGGCAAGTCGCGCTCCCAGGAGGAGTTCTTCTACACCTTCAATGCCCTCTTCGAGGCCCACAAGCAGGTCGTCATCACCAGCGATTGCTTCCCGAGGGAAATGACTGGCATCGAGGAGCGGCTGATCTCGCGGTTCGGCTGGGGCCTCACGGTGGCAGTGGAGCCCCCGGAGCTGGAGATGCGGGTGGCGATCCTCCTCAAGAAAGCAGAACTCGACGGCATCCATCTCGACGAGTCCATCGCCTTCTTCATCGCCAAGCACATCCGCTCGAATGTGCGCGAGCTCGAAGGCGCCCTCAAGCGAGTCATAGCCTACTCGCGCTTCAACAATACGCCCATGACCCTCGCTTCGGCACGCGATGCGCTCAAGGACCTGCTCGCAGTCCTCAATCGACAGGTCTCGATAGAGAACATTCAGAAGACCGTCGCCGACTACTACAAAATCAAGGTGTCGGAGATGTATTCGAAGAAACGCTTTCGGTCCATCGCCCGCCCCCGGCAGGTGGCCATGGCGCTGGCCAAGGAACTCACGCAGCAGAGCTTGCCGGAGATAGGGGAATCCTTCGGTGGGCGCGACCACACCACCGTGTTGCATGCTTGCCGGAAAGTCGCGGAATTGCGCGAAGCCGACCAGGATTTCTTCCGCGACTACGCCCAGCTGCAGCAGATACTCCTGGGATGAAAGCGCGACAACTCTGGGATAACCGCTCGCCATTGGACAGGCCACGGCCACTGACCCGGGCTTATCCACAGGGATATCTTTTTCATACGCGAGTTCTGAACGTCCTTAGCTCATCTTCAACAAGCTGTTTCATATGGTGTTTTCCGACTTTTCCTCGCAAACAGCGGGCTCCTATTAACTACCTATCTATTTGAGATACCAATATGGTCAAGATAAAGGCCACTGTTGGCCAGCTGCTGGGCCCTTTGCAACAAGTGACGGGGATCGTCGAGCGCCGACACACACTCCCGATCCTCTCCAATGTCTTGGTGCAATCTCATGCGGGTCGCATCGAGTTCATCGCCACGGACCTGGAAGTCCAGATAACCGCTGGTGTTGCCGTGGAGGGCGCCGCGGAAGGAAGCGTTACCGTCGCGGCTCGAAAGCTTCACGACATTCTTCGCTCGTTGCCGGAGGACAGCGAAGTCGCCCTCGAAGCCAAGGACAATCGCATGGTGGTCCGGGCCGGCAAGAGCCGCTTCAACCTTCAGACTCTCGCAAGCGCGGATTTTCCGCGCATGGTGGAAAGCAAGGATGCCTCCCGATCCCTTGCCCTGCCGCAGCGCTCACTGAAGCACGCGCTGGGCCTCGTGCAGTTCGCCATGGCGGTGCAGGACATTCGGTATTACCTCAACGGTGTCCTGTTTGCGGTCGATGGCGACACCCTTCGCGTTGTCGCCACCGATGGCCATCGCCTTTCCTATGCCGCTGAGAAGCTGGGGGCCACCCACGAAGGCGTCGAGGCCATCCTTCCCCGGAAGACCGTACTGGAGCTCATCAAGCTCCTCGGCGATGGCGACGAGCCGGTCAACATGGTCATCGGGTCGAATCAGGTTAGGTTTTCGTTCGGCGGTATCGAGATCGTCTCGAAGATCGTCGAGGGAAAGTTTCCGGACTACGGCAAGGTCATACCTGTCGGCAACCGAAATCGAGTTGAAGTCGATCGCCACGTTCTGGCGCAATCGCTCAATCGCGCCTCGATCCTGTCGAATGAGAAGATCCGGGGCGTGCGTATGGTTTTCACGAAAGACGCGCTTTCCATCATCTGCTCCAACAACGACCAGGAGGAGGCTGAAGAGAGCCTCGCCATCGCCTACGACGGCGATGCCATCGATATCGGCTTCAACATTTCTTATCTGCTCGATGCACTGAACCACGTGGATGCGGAGCGAATCTCCATGAGCATGGGAGACGCCAATTCGAGCGCGCTTGTCCAAATTCCCGGCAACGATGATTTCAAGTACGTCGTCATGCCAATGCGCATCTGACTCACGCTGAACTGACGAACGAAAGCACGGAATGACCCCACCGAACGACCCCGTCACCGAGCGGGCGAGCGCCGACTACGACTCCAGCAGCATCCGCATCCTCAAGGGCCTGGATGCGGTGCGTAAACGCCCGGGTATGTATATCGGCGATACATCGGATGGGACGGGCCTTCACCACATGGTCTTCGAGGTGGTGGACAACGCCATCGACGAGGCGCTGGCGGGCCACTGTGACGATATCAAGGTCGTTATCCACACCGACAACTCCATCTCGGTGGTGGACAACGGCCGCGGCATCCCCACGGACATCAAGGACGACGACGAGCTTCAGCGCTCCGCCGCCGAGATCGTGATGACCGAGCTTCACGCGGGCGGCAAGTTCGACCAGAACTCCTACAAGGTATCCGGCGGCCTTCACGGGGTCGGGGTCTCGGTAGTGAACGCGCTGTCCGATTGGCTGAAACTTCGCGTCTGGCGCGAGGGCAAGGCCCACTTCATGGAGTTCCGCCGGGGAGAGGCGGTTGCGCCGCTGCGCGTGACCGGGGACACCGACCGCCGGGGAACGGAGGTTCACTTTCTCGCCTCGGCGGAGACGTTCCAGGTCGTCGAGTTCCACTACGACATCCTTGCCCGCCGGCTGCGCGAGCTTTCGTTCCTCAACAACGGCGTGAAGATCGAGTTGATCGACCAGCGAGCCGGCAAGAGCGAAAACTTTGCCTACTCCGGCGGGGTGCGCGGATTCGTGGAGTTCATGAACCGCAGCAAGACCGTTCTCCACCCAAATATCTTTCATGCGCTGGGCGACAAGGACGGCATCACCGTCGAGGTCGCGATGCAGTGGAACGACTCCTACGGGGAGTCGGTACAGTGCTTCACCAACAACATTCCGCAGCGCGAGGGCGGCTCGCACCTGACGGGGCTGCGTGCCGCCATGACGCGAACGATCAATGCCTATATCGAGCGGGAGGAGATCGCCAAGAAAGCCAAGATCGAGACCTCTGGCGACGACATGCGCGAGGGCTTGACCTGCGTGCTTTCCGTCAAGGTACCCGAGCCCAAGTTTTCGTCTCAGACCAAGGACAAGCTGGTTTCGTCCGAAGTTCAGCCGGTCGTTCAGGAGATCGTTGCGCAGAAGCTCGGGGAATTCCTCCTAGAGCGCCCGGCCGACGCAAAGATCATTTGCAGCAAGATCGTCGAGGCGGCGCGCGCTCGGGAGGCGGCACGAAAGGCGCGCGAGCTCACCCGGCGCAAGGGGGTTCTGGATGGCGTAGGCCTGCCGGGAAAGCTGGCCGACTGTCAGGAGCGGGACCCGTCGCTTTGCGAGTTGTATCTCGTCGAGGGCGACTCCGCAGGCGGCTCCGCCAAACAGGGGCGCGACCGAAAATTCCAGGCGATCCTGCCGCTCAAAGGCAAGATCCTCAACGTGGAGAAGGCGCGCTTCGACAAGATGCTCTCCTCCCAGGAAGTTGCCACCCTCATCACCGCCCTGGGAACGGGCATCGGCTCAGGGCCGGGACCCGATGCCTTTGCCGTCGAGAAGCTTCGCTACCACCGCATCATCATCATGACGGACGCCGACGTCGACGGCGCCCATATCCGCACGCTCCTGCTGACGTTCTTCTATCGGCAAATGCCGGCGCTGGTCGAGCACGGGCACATCTATATCGCGCAACCGCCCCTCTACAAGGTCAAGGCGGGCAAGGAAGAACGCTATCTCAAGGATGAACATGCGCTCAGGCAATACCAACTCGCCCGGGCGCTGAATGGAGCAAGCCTGTCGCCCGGCGAGGGGCGAGACCCGCTGGTGGGCGAGGCATTCGAGAAAATCGCGGTCGATTACCTGACGACCGAAGCCATCATCGATCGCCTGTCGCAGGGCATGGATGCGGAGGTGTTGCGTGCCATGCTCGCCGTGCCGCCCATCAGGCTCGACTCGCAAGAGGGGGCGGCTGCAGCCGCCCGAAGCCTGCATGCTGCGCTATCTCCGAATGGGCCCAAGACGCACATCGAACGGGACCCAACGTCGGAGGGCTGGCGGCTGCGATTGGAGAAGGTCGTTCATGGCAACCGTGTGCTGACGGTGATCGACTCTGCCTTCACCGGCAGCGGCGACTACGCGCAGATCCTGCGCACGGCAAACCTAGTGGGCGGGCTTATTGGGCCAGGCGCGCAGGTGCGGCGGGGCGAATCGCCCCGCGGAATACGCACCTTCAAGGAAGGCCTGGATTGGCTGCTTGCTGAAGCGCGATCGGCAATGGGCATTCAGCGCTACAAGGGCCTGGGGGAGATGAATCCCGAGCAACTCTGGGAGACCACCATGGACCCGCAAAAGCGAGTCCTGTTGCGCGTGCAGGTGGAAGACGCCATTGCTGCCGATGAAATCTTTTCCACCCTGATGGGCGACGAGGTGGAGCCCCGACGGCAGTTCATCGAGCGAAACGCTCTCGGGGCCGTCAACCTAGACGTGTGATAGCAGGGCGGCGAAGCTTTGCTACGCCGCCTTCTTCATTCGCCCGGGCTTCGCGCCCTTCTTGGACTTCGCAGCCAGCAACGCCAACGCCTCTTCCAGCGACAGGGCGCCAACGGCATCCGGGTCCGGCAGGGTGGCATTCACCTTGCCGTGCTTCACGTAGGGGCCGTAGCGGCCGGCATGAAGCGAAACCGTTTGCCCGTCCTTGGGGTGCTTGCCCAACACACGCAGGGCGCCCCTACCGCCCCCCGCGGGATTGCGAGGCTCCTTCAGTAGCGCGATGGCACGCTCCAACGCGACATCGAAAACACTTTCCTCTCGAGGCAGCGACTTGAACTGGCCATCGTGGTTCACATAGGGGCCGAAGCGACCGATGCCCGCAATGACTCGCTTGCCGGTCTCTGGGTGATCGCCGAGGGCGCGGGGGAGGGCGAGGAGTTTCAGGGCCAGATCGAGTGTCGTGGCTTCCAGGGTGGTGCCCTTGGGTACCGACACGCGCTTGGGTTTGTCCTTGCTTTTGGTTCCCTCTGCGCCCTTGCCCTCCACCTCGCCCAGCTGGAAATAGGGGCCGTAGGGCCCCTGCAACAGAAGCACCACCTTCCCCGTGGCGGGGTCGTGACCCATTTCCTGACGGGCGGGGGCGTCGGTGGCCTCGCCTGACCCATCGAGGCTGCGGGTGTAGTCGCAATCCGGAAAGCCGGAGCAGCCGACGAATCGCCCTCGCCTCCCCAGCCGGATGGTCAATGGGTGGGACCCGCACTTGGGGCATTGTTCGTCGAGGGCCTCCTGCGTGACCTCCTTGCGGGAGACGGACTCCTTGGCCTCGACCTGGGCCGAGAAGTCGCGCCAGAAGCGCTCCAGCACCGGCACCCATTCCGATTTGCCGTTGGAGATGTCGTCGAGCTCATCCTCCATGCGCGCCGTGAAGTCGTAATCGACCCAATGGCCAAAGTGCTCAGTGAGGAAGCGGTTGACCACGCGGCCGACGTCAGTGGGCTGAAAGCGCTTCTTGTCGAGAACGACGTACTCGCGATTTTGCAGTGTCGAGATGATGGACGCGTACGTTGACGGCCGGCCGATGCCATGCTGCTCGAGCGCCTTCACCAGGCTTGCTTCCGAATAGCGCGGCGGCGGCTGGGTGAAATGCTGCTCCCCGTAGAGCTTCAGCATTTTGACGATGTCGCCCTTCTCGAGGGGGGGGAGCCGCTTGTCCTCTTCCTCCGCCGCGTCGTCGTCATCCTCGTGGTACACGGCATAGAACCCCGGAAACACCATCGTCTGCCCTGTGGCGCGGAATACGTTATCCGGGCCGCCAACGGCAAAATCCACCGCGACCGTATCGAACTTTGCGGGCGTCATCTGGCAGGCGAGCGTTCGCTTCCAGATCATCTCGTAGAGCTTGCGTTGTTCATCCGTGAGATAGGGGGCCACCGACTCCGGCGTGCGGGCAACCGAGGTAGGGCGGATGGCTTCGTGCGCCTCCTGGGCATTCTTGGCGGTGCTGCGGTAGGCGACGGCCGATTTGGGCAGGTAGTCGCTTCCGTAGTGCTTCGTGATGTAGGACCGAATCTCGGCCACCGCTTCACGGGACAGGCTCACCGAGTCGGTTCGCATGTAAGTGATAAGGCCTGTGACCGCCTTGCCCAGTGACACGCCCTCATAGAGGCTTTGCGCCACCTTCATGGCGCGGTCCGTGGAAAAGCCCAGCTTCCGAACGGCCTCCTGTTGCAGCGTCGAGGTGGTGAACGGTGGCGCGGGAGAGCGCATGCGCCGTTTCTTTTCCGTTTCGACGACCCGGGCCGAGCCCTTGGCGTGCTTTTCCAGGAAGGCCGTGACCTCGTCGTTTCGCGCAGCGCTGCCAATGGCGAACGCATCGAGCTTCTCACCCTGAAAATGGGTGAGCTTGGCCGAGAAGGGCTGCTTTGCCTTCTCGGCATCGAAGTGAACCGACCAGTATTCGCGAGTCTTGAAGCTTTCGATTTCGATTTCGCGCTCGACGATCAGGCGAAGGGCCGGGCTTTGCACGCGGCCTGCCGATAGCCCCCGCCGGATCTTCTTCCAAAGCAGCGGCGAAAGGTTGAAGCCCACCAGGTAGTCAAGAGCGCGGCGCGCCTGCTGCGCGTTGACCAGCGCCATGGAGATTTCCCGCGGGTGGTCAACAGCCTCTTTCACTGCGCTTTCGGTGATCTCGTAGAAGACGACCCGCTTGAGCGACTTCCCCTTCAATGCCCGCTTGCCGCGAAGAATCTCCGAAAGGTGCCACGCAATAGCCTCACCTTCCCGATCCGGGTCGGTGGCGAGCAGGATGTGGTCGGCGTCCTTGACGGCCTTGGCGATGGCATCGACATGCTTCGAATTGCGGTCGATCACTTCGTATCGCATCTCGAACCCGTTGTCCGGGTCGACGGCCCCCGACTTCGGAACCAGGTCGCGCACGTGGCCGTAGGAAGCCAGCACGTCGAAGCCTTTGCCGAGGTATTTCTTGAGGGTCTTCGCCTTGGATGGCGACTCAACAATAAGGAGGCTGGAGGTCATGCGTGAGCCGAAAAGGAGCGGGTCATTCTATACCGCGGGGTTGCGGATGGCGCTTGAGTCGTCGGTACAGGCCGCCGGCCAGGCGCTCGATGGAGCCCGCGATTTCGAGCTGCGCAAGCGTTGCCAGCACGGTTTGCGTCGAGTGGCCGGAGCGCGCGACGAGCGTGTCCACGCTCGTTGGCGCGGCGTCGAGAAAACCGAGTTCGTCGTCGTTGTTCTGCACAGCCTCCGCGGTCCCCCGTGACGGGCGCGTGGGAACGCCGAGCTCGCTCAGCACGTCGACGGGCGCCTCAACAAGCGCTGCGCCTTGCTTGATCAGGGCGTGACAGCCGCGCGACAACGGGGAGTGGATGGACCCGGGCAGGGCAAACACGTCGCGGCCTTGGTCGAGAGCTTGGCGAGCGGTGACGAGGGAGCCGCTGCGCTCCGCCGCTTCGATGACCAGCACCCCAGCGCTCAGGCCGCTGATGAGCCGGTTGCGCCGAGGAAAGTGGTGCGCCCGTGGCGCCGTCCCTGGGGCGTGCTCAGAGAGCAGGAGGCCCGTGTTTTCGAGTTGGCGCGCAAGCGCCTCGTGCGCTGCCGGGTAGATGCGATCGGGCCCGTTACCCAACACGGCGATGCTGCCCCCGGCGCCGGCGAGCCCGCCGCGGTGTGCGGCGCCGTCTACCCCCAGGGCGAGCCCGCTCACGATACACAGGCCGCTTCTCGACAGGGTCGCCGCGAAGTTGAACGCATCGTCGAGGCCCTGTCGCGTTGCGTTGCGACTGCCGACTACGGCGACGCTGCGGCGAGCCATGAGCCCGAGGTTTCCGCTGGCAAAGAGCGCGACGGGGGGGTCTGCAATCTCCAGCAGCGCCTTGGGGTAGGCCGCATCAGCCAACGTGAGGAGGCTGTGCCCGGCCTCGCTCAACCAGGCAACGCTGCGACTCAGCAAGAGACGGTCGGGGCCCGCGAGGAGTGCCCTGGCAGGGGCCTCACCGACGAGAGGTGCCAGCACGCGCGCCGGCAGGCGGAGTGCGACGTCAGGCGGGCCGGCCGAGGCGAGCAGCCGTCGCTGCGCAGCGAGGGAGACGCCGGGGGTGAGGATGAGGCGAAGCCACCACTCCCAGTCTGCTGAGTGAACGAAACTCATAACCCTCCCTTACGCCGATGGCCCTGGTTTTCCTACAACGCAGGACGGCTTGTCGCCGCTGACGCCGATTGGCGCTGGGAGGGGATTCTGGATCCTACGGGGAGATGACGAGGTCGCCCACGGCAAGCGGCCGAGCGCTCTTCAGGACGATGCCGTAGGACAGGCTCTCGAGCACCTTGAAGATGAGCACGACGCCGTTGCGATCGTCCGGCAGGCGGCTCTCCGGCTGAGGGAACGGGGGTGGGAGCCCATGCGGCCAGTCGACGATCGGCACGATCTGGTCGTCGCGAAGGCCCAGCAGGTCCGCGGCAAGCGAGGGCCTGCCTGCCCGCGGACGATGTGTCAGTTGGCCGCGTCGCACGGATGCCAGCACGTGTCCCGGCTCCAGGCCGTGTCGGGTGCCGAGGTTGAGGACAACCACGGCGTACTGGGCGAAGTCGGACACGGCGCCCCGAACGGACACGATCGACCCCCGCACCGCGGCCGCGGGCGCTCGCGGGTGAAGGGAGGGCGCGGTGACGTCCGGGGCGGGGCGTAGCCGGTCATCGACATTGACTTCCATCAAGGCGCGGATGATTTCGAGTGTTGCCGGCGCGCCAGTCTCGCGGACGCTGGCTTCCCCGATGTGAATCGCCTCGTATCCCAGCACGGCGCCCGTGTCGGGGTCCTGCAGCGCGGGACCCTGACGAAAAATTTGCCAGATGCGCGGGCCATCGGGAGGGATGCCTGAGGCGTACACGGCGGCCCCTGCTCCGGCGATGACCCGATCCTCTTCCGCTCCCACGACGCGGGGCAGGTCGGCGAGCCCCCCCGCGTCCACGACCATGGTCTGGATGAGGAACGGGCCGATGGCGCCGCTCGGAATCGAGCGGGGCACTATCGACAACGGTTCCGCACGAACGCGGGGAGAGAGCGTGACGATCGTGGCCTCGGGTTGCGGGGCCGGGTCTGCCCCCAGGCCGGACGTCGACTGCGCCCGGGAAGTTGCCGGAACCAAAAGGGTCAACGTGAGGACAAACGCTATAATCGGCTTCGGCATGGAGGCAGGCCGGGGAGTCAAAATCCCCTGCGTGTTGAAGGGCTTGGAGCGGGTTCTTCGAGCAATCCGAAAAAATACTGCGCCCAATTGCCACCGCTAGCAAGCAAACATGGCCCTCCTCGACATCATTCATTATCCCGACCCACGCCTCCACATACCGGCGGCGAAGGTCGAGTGCATCGACGACGCGACCCGCAAGCTGGTGGCCGACATGGCCGAAACGATGTACGCGGCCGAGGGCATCGGGCTGGCCGCTACGCAAGTGAATGTTCACCAGCAAGTTTTGGTGATCGACGTGAGCTCCGACCGAAGTGGCTTGCGGGTGTTCATCAACCCGGAAATCCTGCGGTGCGAGGGCGCGTCGGTCAACCAGGAGGGCTGCCTGTCGGTCCCGGGCATCTATGACAACGTGGAGCGCGCCGAGAGCGTGACGGTGACGGCCCTTGACGAAAAGGGCTCCCGCTTCACGCTCAACGCCTCTGGCCTTCTGGCGACCTGCATCCAGCACGAGATGGATCACCTGCAGGGCAAGGTCTTCGTCGAGCGGCTCTCCGAGCTCAAGCAAAACCGCATCCGCGCGAAGTTGAAGAAGCGGCAGCGCAAGGCGGCGTAGGCCACGCTTTGCGGCTGGCTTTCGCGGGCACGCCGCCCTTCGCCGCGACCGTCCTTCAGTTCCTGCTGGAGGCGCGGCACGAGGTGGTTCTTGTTCTCACGCAGCCCGACCGCGCCAAGGGCCGCGGGCTCCAGGCGTCTCCCAGCGCGGTATCCCTTCTCGCGCAGGCCGAGGGCCTGCCCCAGGCGAAGCCTGTTTCCCTCGCCGGCCCCGCCGAAATTGCCACGATTGAGGCGGCGGACGTAGACGCCATGGTGGTGGCGGCCTACGGGCTTCTGTTGCCAAGAGCCGTGCTGGCGCTGCCGCGCCGGGGTTGCCTGAACGTTCACGCCTCCCTGCTTCCGCGCTGGCGCGGTGCCGCGCCGGTGCAGCGCGCCATCATCGCGGGCGACGCGCAGACCGGGGTTTCGATCATGCAAATGGAAGCGGGGCTCGATACCGGGCCTGTCTGGCTTCAGCGCGCCTTGCCCATTACGCCGGAGGCTACGGCGGGAACGCTCACGGACGAACTCGCCCGCCTGGGCGGCAGGGCCATGGTGGAGGTGCTTGACCGGCTCGATGATCTTCAGCCCACCTCTCAGCCCGTGGCGGGCGTCACCTACGCGCCCAAGATTTTGCGGGGCGAGGCCGGGCTCGATTGGTCACAGCCAGCACAGGCCCTGGCACGCCAAGTCCGGGCATTTGACCCGTTCCCCGGATCGGAAACAACTTGCCGGGGCCAGCGAGTCAAGGTGTGGCGAGCGCAGCCCGTTTCGGGGTCTGGGTCTGCCGGCGAGGTGGTGGGCGAGAGGGGTGGCTGCCCGGTCGTGGCCTGCGGTTCAGGCGGCCTGCTGCTCCAGGAGCTGCAGCGACCGGGAGGGCGGCGCTTGGCGGCCCACGTTTTCCAACAGGGCTTTCCCATGCCGATTGGGGAGCGGTTTGGTTAGTGAGCGCACACGGCTGTTGCGGCTGTGCAACGAAAGCGCAGCGAAAACAGTGTCTGTAGTGCCCCCAAGTGGTAAATTGCCGACACGTCGTACGTGTCTTTCGTGCCGCGGGTCATGGTTTTGCCCCGCCGGCCCGATGCCTTTGGGGATCCCGGTGACCGTTTGCCTGCGACAACTCGTGCATTGGTCCAGCTGCCGAACGGCGCTGGGCTTACTGCTGGTCGCGGCGCTGGCCCTTCCCCACCGAGTCGTGGCGAGCAGCGAAGGCATCTCAGCGCGCTCTGCGGTCGTTACACCCTCGGCGGACGGCTATCGCCTGGATGCATCCTTCGACATCCGCCTTCCCCCCGGCTTCCGGGACGCGATTACCCGCGGCATACCCGTGCACTTCCTGGCGGAGTTCGAGCTCTCCAAGGCGCGCTGGTATTGGTTCGATCGCCGGCCAGTGAAGCTGGTGAAGTCGTACACGTTGACGTACGTTCCCCTCTTGAAGCAGTACCGCCTTTCGGCGGGCAGCGCGTCTCAAAGCTTCGCGCGCCTGGAAGACGCATTGCAGTCGCTATCGCGCATCCGCGCCTGGCCGGTAGCCGATCGCGGCCTGCTGGAGCCGGGGGAGAGCTATCAGGCCGCGCTTCGCCTGCGGCTCGATACCGCGCAGCTTCCCAAGCCGCTTCAACTCAACGCCGTTTCCTCCCAAGCCTGGAGCCTCACCTCGGAGTGGTATCGCTGGTCCGTGGATCCATGAGGGCATTGGTGTTGCTGTGCGTGGTGACGGGCGCAGTCCTCGTCTACCTCCTTGCGCAGGGCCCCGCAGACACCACCGACTTTGCCAGACACACCCCAGCGCTGCTGGGCTTGGGCGCCCTGCTCGCGCTGGGGTTGGCGGGGCTCATCGCGCGCCAACTCTTTCTTCTGCGGGGCAAGCTCCGGGCGCGCATGTTCGGTGCGCGCCTCACCCTGCGGCTGATGTTGGTCTTGGCGATGATGGCCCTCATTCCGGGCGGGCTTGTGTACGCCCTCGCCTACCAATTCATTCAAAAGTCCATCGACTCGTGGTTCGAGGTCCGGATTGATCGGGCCCTTGAGGGCGGGCTCAACCTCGCCCGAAACGCCCTCGAGCAATCCTTGCGCGAGCACGAAGTGAGGGCGGCGGAGCTGGTCCGCCAGCTTGCGGCCCAGCCGCCCTCGAAGGAGGCGTTGCTGTCCCTGAGCGCCGCGTCCGGGCTGGAGCACGTGTCGCTACTCGACGAGCGGGGCAGGGCACTCTTGGTGGTCGACGCAACGGGATTCCCGGCGGACGGCACGCCGCCGGAAGCACGGGTGCTGGCCGCAGCTGACCAAGCCGGCAGCATCAGCGCCGTCTACACCCTTCCCGACGGAAGCCCAGCCCTTCGAGCCGTGTTCCGGGTTTCGGGCGCTCCCATGAGCGGCGAGCGCTACCTGCAGGCCCTGCAGCGCCCGCCGGCCCCGCTCGCCGCGGATGCGCGGGCCGCCGACAAGGGCTGGCGCGACTACCAGGGGCTCACGCTTGCCCGAAATGGGCTCAAGCAACTGTTCGGGCTCACCCTGACGCTGGCCATGCTGTTGACGTTGTTGTCCGCCATCTTTCTCGCGTTTCTGCTGTCGGAGCGCCTGTCGGCGCCACTATCGGCGTTGGCAGAGGCCACGCGAGCCATCTCGAAAGGCGACTACACGCGCCTGAACCCCGTGCGCAGCCGCGATGAGTTCGGCGTGCTTACCCAGTCGTTCAACACCATGACGCGCCAGATCAGTGACGCCGCGCTCGCCATGGAGCGCAACCAGCGGCAACTCGAGAATGCCAAGGGCTATCTCGAGGACATCCTCTCCAACCTGAGCTCGGGGGTGCTCTCGTTCGATGAGCGCCTCTATCTCAAGACGGTGAACGCGGCAGCTTACGAAATCCTGGGGGTCCCGTCAGGCGCCTTTCACGGGCTCAAGTTGCCGGAGTGGCCCCAGCGAGTCCCGCCGGTCTCGGTTTTTGGCACGGCGCTGTTGGCGCGCTTGGGAGAGCTCGCCCAATCCCGCTGGGAGGAGCAGATCGAATATCGCCGGGGTGAGGCGTTGCGAACCCTTCTGGTGCGGGGTACCCGTCTTTCGGCGCGGGGTGAGGCGGGGTTCGTGGTTGTTTTCGATGACATCACCCACCTTGCGCAGGCGCAACGCGACGCGGCCTGGGGTGAGGTTGCGCGGCGCCTTGCCCACGAGATCAAGAATCCGCTGACCCCGATCCAGCTCTCGGCGGAGCGCCTGCAGAGAAAGTTGCTGGAGAAGCTGCCCGAGCCCGAGGCCGATGTGCTCAAGAGGGCCACCGGCACCATCGTGAACCAGGTCACGGCGCTAAAGGGCATGGTCGACGATTTCAGCCTCTACGCGCGCTCCGCCCGCATGTCTGCGGAAACGCTCTCGCTCAACGAGCTCGTGCGCGAAGTGCTGGTCCTCTACGAGTCCATGGGGGTCGCCATCGAACCTCGCCTCGCCGAGGGCCTGCCCCCTATCGCTGCGGACCCGGGCCTTTTGCGCCAAGTGCTACACAACCTCATCCAGAACGCCCTCGACGCCATGTCGGGGCTGGAGGCGCCGCGCCTCGTGGTCCGCTCGGGCTTCACCGGCCGCGATGTAGAGCTGAGCATCGAGGACAACGGGGCCGGAATCGACGAGGCGATGATCGACCGAATTTTCGAGCCCTATGTGACCACCAAGACCCAGGGCACGGGCTTGGGCCTCGCCATCGTCAAGAAGATCATCGAGGAACATCACGGGCGCATACAGGTCTCGAACGTGAAGCCCCGCGGCGCGCTCGTGAGCATCGCCTTCCCCTTCCCGGCTGCAGCCTGAGCCTGTCGTGAGCGCCAACCACATCCTGGTCGTCGACGACGAGGTGGGCATTCGGGAGCTCCTCTCGGAGATCCTTCGCGATGAGGGCTACGGCGTGCGGCTTGCCGAGAACGCGCAGGCCGCGAGGCTGGCAAGGCAGGAGATGCGCCCCGATCTCGTGCTCCTGGACATCTGGATGCCGGATACCGACGGCATCACCCTCCTGAAGGAGTGGGCCGGCTCAGGGCTGCTCACCATGCCGGTCATCATGATGTCCGGGCATGGCACGATTGACTCGGCGGTCGAGGCGACGCGCATCGGGGCGAGGGACTTTCTGGAAAAGCCGGTGAGCCTGCCCAAGCTGCTGGCAACGGTGAGCAAGGCGCTTGCCGCCGGGCGTGCGCTGCCGCGGCCCGGCGGGCTGGCGCTCTCCCAGTTTGGGCGATCACGGGTCGCCCAGGAATTGCGCCAGCGCCTCGACCAGGTGAGCCGCCTGCGCACGCCGGTCCTGCTCGTCGGCGAGCCCGGCTGCGGGTTCGAGGTCGCGGCGCGGCACCTGCATCAGCCCCAGACGCCCTGGGTGGCGCCGGAGGGCAGCGGCTGGTTGTCGGCCAATCCCTTTGGCCCCCTGAACGAGGCGCGTGATGGCCTGCTGTTCGTGGCGGAGCTCTCGTCGCTCAATCGCCAGGAGCAGCGCGGCCTCGCGCAGGTCGTAGGCAAGCTTGAAAAATTCAACACGCGACTTGTCTGTGCTGCCTCGGGGCCGATGTCCCGTCTTGTGCAGGACGGCAGCTTCGATGCGACCCTGTTCCACCAACTCTCCGGCTTGACGATTCGGGTGCCCTCGCTCTCGGAGCATCCGGAAGACGTGCCCGAGCTTGCCGCCAGCCTGCTCAATGCGCTTGCCGAGGCGAACGAGGCCCCGTTCCGATCCCTCGCGGTCAGCGCGCAGAATGCGCTGCGCCAACTCGACTGGCGAGGCAATCTGCCGGTGCTTCGTAACGCCATAAAGACGCTTGCCCTCACGACCGCAGCGCCGGAAATCGGCGCCGACGATGTCGCGCGCGTTGCCAAGGAGTTCGGGTTGGTGGCCCAGGACTCGCCGCAGGCTGGCACGGCGCTTCCCCTTGACCTGCCCCTTCGCGAGGCCCGTGAGTTATTCGAGCGGCAGTACTTTCTGCATCACATACGGCGCGAGAACGGGAATATGTCCCGCGTCGCCGATCGAGTCGGGCTGGAGCGAACGCACCTCTATCGAAAGCTCAAGCAGCTGGGCATCCGGCCGCCGGGCCGGTCCTAGCGCAGCCGCCTCGCCTCATCGGCTGGTCAGGGGCGGGTCAACGACCTTGCCGAGGCGAACGGCCGTGAGGCCGGTCTTGATGTTGTTGGGCACCGGCATCACCAGCACGCAATTGTCATAAGGCGCGCGCACGGGCTCGTCGCCGTCGTAGGCAATCACGTCGCCTGCCTTGGCAACGACTTCCATGCCGGTGAACGCGCGCGCGAAGCGGAAGCGCGGTGTTCTCGCGACAACCGCTTGCGTCACTCGCACGAGGCGCGGCGCAGCCACGCTGGGCGCCGGCAAGGCAGCCGCGACCGTTTCGGGCGCGACGACATCGACCTGGCGAAGGAATCGCCAGGTGGTCTCCCAGGCTACGTGCTCCGCTGCCCGCTCCCAATGCTGCCCGCATTCCACGAGCAGCGCGTTACAAGGGCTGTCGGGCTCGCCGAAGCGGCCGTGGTCTCGCATGCGCCGGCCGTTTGCATGCCCAACATCGCTCACGACAAGCTCCGGGACGCCCACATCGAACGCGAAGGCGATGCCCTTGTCCAGCGGGCCGCAGATCATCACCGGCGGGCTTGGCTCAAGCATGGAGTGGATGTCGAGCAGGAAGTCTGCTGCCTCCACGAACGGCCGGAGCTTGCGCGCTCGCCGCAACTCCACGCTGTCGCGCGGCCCGTCAAGGGACTCGTTCGTCCAGACCCGGTTGAAATCCTCGTCGACGAACCGCGTGGCGTAGGGATCGCTCGGGTCGAAGCGAAAGAAGGCGTCGACGTTGGCGAAGGCGAGGGTCAGCGTCCCGCGGCGCGGCCGCAGCCCCTGTCGCAGCAGACGGTCAACCACGATCGCCCCGCAGATTTCGTTGCCGTGGGTGATGGCGTTGATCATCACGTGCGGCCCGGGCTTGCCGCTTTCGAAGGTGTGCACGAAGTCGACACCGGTGAGCGAGCGGCGATGGCCCTCGATGTCAGGCGCAGCGAGCTCAACATTGGGGCTGGTCATGGCTCAGGCTCCCTTGCCCTTCATCGGGGCCTCATGGTGGTGATGATGGTGGTGGTGGTCGTGCCCGCAATTCGCGTGGCCCGGGGCGTGGCCGCAGTGGTGCGAGCCGCGATCGGCGGCGTAACGGGCGACCTTGCCGAGCAAGGCCGTGATGGACTGCGTAAGCGCGCCGAAGTCCGCCGATTTCTCCCGCGTGCGCTCGTTCATGTAGAGACGGCGGTTCACCTCGATCTGAAGGCTGTGGCGTCGAGAGGCGGGATCCGAGAAGGCGCGCACCAACTCGACACCCTTGTAGGGGTCATTCACCTTCACCTCGAAGCCCATGCCCACCAAGGCCTCGCGAACAAAATGGGTGAACTCCGCCTCGCAGGTCGTGCCGTCCCGGTCGCCGAGAACAAAGTCGGGGCGGGGGATTCCGGGGCCTTCCGCCGCAACTGCGGTGCTCACCGCTGGCATCGAGTGGCAGTTGATGTGCCATACCGCCCCGAAATGGGCATGCGTGTCATCCAATGCGTCCTTGACCGCCTTCTGGTAGGGCTGGTGGTATCGGGTGATGCGCCGCGTCACTTCGTCGACGGATAGCTTGCGCCCATAGATCGGCTCCCCCGTGTCCAGCAGCCGCCAAATGAGCCCGATGCCGAGCTCTGTCTTGCGGCTGGCGAGCGCAGGCCCCGGCCAGGCGGAGGCGAGCAACGACGCGTCGATGTCGAGCACCGAGCGGTTCGCGTCAATGTAGACGCGGGGAAATCGCGCGGCCAGCAGCGTTGCCCCCAGGCCCGGCGCCGCGCCGAAGAGCTCGTCCACGTAGGTGTCCTCAGCCTGCCGCAGCTGGTCAAGGGAGACCTGCGCGCCAAAGTCGTCGGGGTAGTGGCTGCCGCTGTGCGGTGAGTCCAGGACGAGGGGAACCCTTGCCCCGACCGGGTGATGCTGCGTGTAGGCGTGGTGGGAGGTCATTTCGTGTCGTTGAGGTGGCAAGCGGAAAAATGGCCGGGCGCGACCTCGCGAAAGGCGGGCTGCTCCCGGCGGCAGCGCTCGGTCGAGTGCGGGCAGCGCGGATGAAAATGGCAGCCAGGCGGCGGGGACAGGGGTGACGGAATCTCGCCCCGAATGGGCTGAAAGGCGCGCTTTCGGGGCTCGATCGTGGGGATCTCGGCGAGCAGGGCTTGCGTGTAAGGGTGATTGGGCCGCGCAAACACCTCCCCGGCGGTTGCCAACTCGACCACGCGCCCCAGGTACATGATCGCGACGCGATCGGACAGGTGACGAACGACGCCCAGGTCGTGGCTGATGAAAAGGTACGTGAGGCTCAACTCCTCGCGCAGCCGGATGAAGAGGTTGAGAACCTGGGCCTGGATGGACACGTCCAGCGCGGCCACCGCTTCGTCGCAAACGAGGAACTGGGGTTGGACCGCGAGCGCCCGGGCGATGCCGATACGGCTTCGCTGGCCGCCGGAAAACTGGTGCGGGAAGCGCTTCGCGGTGCTGGCATCGAGGCCGACACGAGCCATCAGGTCGGCGACGTACGCCTCGCGATCCTCGCGGCCGATGAGCCCATGGACGACAGGCGCCTCCCCAATGACATCGACAATCCGAAGCCGGGGATTAAGCGATGCGAAGGGATCCTGGAAGATCATCTGTATCGCCAGCCGCTCGGCCCGTTGGGAGCGCCCGTCGAAGGCAGAGTAGGGCGCGCCGCGCCAGAATCGCTCGCCCGAGGTGGGCTCCAGGATCCGCGCGACGATTCGCCCGAGCGTCGACTTTCCGCAGCCCGATTCGCCCACTAGCCCGAGCACCTCGCCCTGCTTCACCTCGAGGCTCACCGAGTCCAGCGCCCGCACCACTTGCTGCGCCGGCCCGGCGCCGACCCGGGCCGCAATGCGGGAGGCCAGATCCATTCGCGACGCGAAGCGCTTGGAGACGTCACGCAGGGCGACGAGGGGGGGCTGCTCCCCGGTGACCGGGCTGATCATGGCGATGCGGCCGCCATGGGCTCGCCAACAGGATGGAAGCAGCGCACGAATCGCCCGCGGGCAAGCTCGGCGACGCCGGGGCTCGAGGCACACGCAGCGCTCGCCGCCGGGCAGCGTTCGCGGAAAGCGCACCCCTCGCCCATGCCGAGCAGCGAGGGCGTCATGCCCGGGATCTGGCGCAGGGGCTCGCCCCGGCGGTTGCGGCTGGGCACGGAGTCAATGAGCCCGCGGGTGTACGGGTGCAGCGGCTGGCCAAGCACTTCCGAAACGCGCCCGGTCTCGACCACGCGGCCGGCGTACATGACGCAAACCGTGTCTGCAAGCCCGGCCACCACCGACAGGTCGTGGGTGATCCAGATGAGCGCGGTGCGGCTCTCGGCGCAGATCTTTTGCATTTCAAAGAGGATCTGGCCCTGGATGGTCACGTCCAGCGCGGTGGTCGGCTCGTCGGCGATGATGAGGTCCGGCTGGTTGACGAGCGCAATGGCGATGGCCACCCGCTGTCGCATGCCGCCGGAGAATTGGTGCGGGTAGGCGCGCAGCCGCTCGTCTGGCGACGCGATTCCCACCCGGACCAGGGCCTCGCGAGCGCGGGCGAGCGCGCTCTCCCGCGACACGCCGGCATGGGCGAGCACGGCCTCGACGATCTGCGTGTCCACGCGAAGCACGGGATTGAGCGTCATCATCGGGTCTTGGAAGATCATCGCGATGCGCTTGCCGCGGATGGCGCGCCACGCTACCGGGTCGAGCGTAGCGAGGTCGACGCCGTCGAAGAGAATCCGTCCGCCCACGATTCGGCCAGGCGAGTCCACCAGGCCCACGATGGAGTAGCCGGTCATCGACTTGCCCGAGCCTGACTCGCCGACCAGGCCCATCACCTTGCCGCGCGCCACGGAGAAACTCACGTCGTCGACAGCCTTCACCACGCCCGCCTTCGTGAAGAAGTGGGTGCGAAGGCCCTCAACTTGGAGAAGCGGTTCGGCGCTCATCGACGCAACCTCGGGTTGAGCACGTCCCGCAGCTGGTCGGCCACCAGGTTGATCGCCATGATGGTGAGCAGCAGGGCCACGCCAGGATAGAAGCTGATCCAGTACTTGCCCGACAGCAGATACTGAAATCCGTTCGAGATCAGCAGGCCCAGCGACGGCTCCGTGACCGGCAGGCCCAGGCCCAGGAAGGACAGGGTCGCCTCCAGGGCGATCGCGTGGGCGACCTGCACGGTCGCCACCACGATCAGCGGCGGCAGGCAGTTGGGCAGCAGGTGCCGGAAAACGACGCGAGCTTCGCTGAGCGCCAGCACCTTCGCGGCTTCGACGTACTCCTTCTGCCGCTCCACCAACGCCGCCGAGCGAACGGTTCTCGCGTAATAGGCCCACTGCACCGCCACCAGGGCGACGATGATCTTGTCCACCCCCTGCCCCAGCACGGCGAGCAGGATGAGCGCAATGAGGATCGAGGGAAACGACAGCTGGATGTCGACCACTCGCATGATGATCGCGTCGAGCCAGCCGCCGAAGTAGGCGCTCAGCAGCCCGAAGACCATGCCGATCGACAGCGCAAGCCCGGTGCTTGCCACGCCTACCCCGACGGAGATGCGAAGGCCGTAGAGAATTCCCGACAGCATGTCGCGGCCCTGGTCGTCGGTTCCCAGCCAGTAGGTGCCGCCGGTCGAGGACTTCTCCCCGGGCGCGAGCTTCGAGTCCAGGACATCGAGCTGGGCGAGGTCGTAGGGGTTCTGCGGTGACAGCAGTGGCGCGAGCAGTGCCAGGCCGACCAGGGCGACGAGCAGGCCCAGGCCGGCCATGGCCAGCCGGCTCTCGGCGAAATCCGCGCGCAGCCGCGCCCAGGGGCTGTCGGTCGCCATGGTCAGTGGGCGCCGGCCGCGCCGCCCAGCCTGACGCGCGGGTCCAGCAGGGAATAGAGGATGTCGACCACGAAGTTGATGACGATGAAGAGCGTCACGATCGAGAGCAGGTAGGCGACGATCACCGGCCGGTCGAGCTGGTTGATGGAGTCGATGAGCAGCTTGCCGGTGCCGGGCCACGCGAAAATCGACTCCGTGACGATGGCGAAGGCGATGACCGACCCCAGCTCCAGCCCGATCACGGTCACGATGGGAATCAGGATGTTCTTCAGCACGTGCACGCCAATCACTCGGCGCTGTGAGAGCCCCTTGGCGCGAGCGAACTTGACGTAATCCTGCAGCACCGCCTCCCGCGCGCCGGCGCGTGTGAGGCGGATGAGCAGCGAAAGCTTGAAGAGCGCGAGGTTCAGCGCCGGCATGAACAGGTGGGACAGCCCGTCGAGGGTGAGAAAGCTCATCGGGATGCCAAGCACATCGACGGTGTCGCCCCGGCCGTTGGACGGGAGCCAGCCCAGATGGACGGAGAAAACCATGATCAGCACGAGCCCCACCCAGAAGGTCGGCAGGCTGAAGCCCACGATCGACCCCGCCATGATGCTTCGCCCGACGACGGATTCCGGGTAGAGCCCCGCCACCAGCCCAAGGGGGATGCCCAGCGCCACGGCGATCACCATGGCGACGAACGCCAACTCGATGGTGGCGGGCAGCTTTTCGATGATGAGGCCCAGCGCCGGGACGTTGAAGACGAAGGACCGGCCGAGGTCCCCGGCTGCCGCGCCCTTGAGGAAGATGGCGTACTGCTCGAGAAAGGGCTTGTCCAGCCCGAGCGCGGCGGTTGCGCGGGCCCGCTCCACTGCGTCGGCCTGGGGGTTCACCAGCAGCTCCACCGGGTCCCCGATCGCGTATACGCCGACGAAAACCAGGAACGACATCAGCACGAGGACGAGGAGGCTTTGCCCGAGTCGGCGAAGAGCGTAGGCAAACACGGCG
>JAFMJY010000159.1 GCA_017853245.1 Burkholderiales bacterium
GTTATCTTTGGTCGATAGGACTCCTGGGACGTTCTCCCAGAAGATGATGGCTGGGGTGTCTCGAACAGTGTCGATTGCATTTGCGATCTCGCAGAATGTGAGTGATAGGTTGCCACGGGCGTCATCCAGCGACTGGCGCAGGCCAGCCACGCTGAACGCTTGGCACGGTGTGCCGCCACAGAATAAGTCGGGTGCTTCCACCTCACCGCGCAAGATGCGCTCAGGCAAGGCAGTCATGTCCCCCAGGTTGGGGACATTCGGGTAGTGGTGGGCCAGCACCGCAGACGGGAACGGCTCGATCTCTGACAACCAGGCAGCCTCCCAACCGAGCGGGTTCCAAGCAACGCTCGCGGCTTCAATGCCGCTGCAAACAGATCCGAATCTCACTTCAAAACCCCTTTCCAGCGGCGGTGTTGATTAAAGCCTGGCCGGTCGCGCATCCCCACTGCGCCCTGGCGCGTGCCGCTGATGGACCCCCAGCGGCTGCCGGTCCAATAGCACCAGTAGTCGGCGGCCTTGCCTTCGACCAGGTACACACCGACGTGGACCGGCTTCTCGCTGACGCCGAACCAGTCAGTGGTAGGTTCGGTTATTTCCATAGCACCCAACCCACCGCCATGACCAGAGCCAGCGCAATAGCTATCACGGGCTCCCAATCGAACTTCGTCTCCAGATCCTCCTCGGGGATGAAGCACGCTTGGGGCGTCTTGCAGGGCTTGCGGCCCTGATCGCATTCGCCGCTACAGCCGTTCATTGCTGCCTCCGCACGCGTTGCGCCAGCAGCCAGCGGTCGCCCAGCATCAAGACGCTGCGTATCCAGGCGCGCTGGTTGTACCGGTTGCCCGGCCACAGTTGGATGGCCCGTCGGGCCAGTTGTACAGTACTCATCGCTCTAGCTCCTTCATCAGTTCACTGCGCTCGCGGCGCGCTCTCGCCGTAGTAAAGCGCTGATGTAGGCGCTCCACCACCACCACACGACGCAGACCTTCGAGTTCTTCGGTCAGCGCCGCCTTCAACTCCTCCTCCGTCATCGAGGGCAAGACCCTAGACAGAGCGCGGTAAGAGTTATCACGTTTTTTCATTTCAAACACTCCAGTGCAATAGTTGCCAGCGAGCGCTTGTCGTGCAGCGCTTGCCAGATCTTTTCGTCGATGGTGCTTTTGGTCTGCACGACGTAGCACCAAACGTCGCGCGCCTGGCCGGATCGGTGCAGCCGCCCGACGGCCTGTTCGTACAGTTCCAGCGACCACGGCAGCGTCATCCAGATCATGTGGTTGCCGCCGTGCTGTAGGTTCAGCCCATGCCCAGCGCTGGCCGGGTGGGCCAGCAGGATCTGGACGCGCCCGGCGTTCCAGGCATCGATCGCGCCGTCGGTCTTCACGTCCACTGCCTGCGGGAACGTCTCCACCAGCAGGTCACGCTCGGCCACGAACTGATACCAGATGATGGTGGGGGTGTGCTGGTTCTCGTTGATGATGTCCATCACCGCGTCGATCTTGTGGTTCGACCGCCAGTGGGCGTCCCCCGCCTCGCCGTACACGAACCCGCTGGCCAGTTGCGCGAGCTTTTGCGTGACCACGGCAGCGTTCTCGGCCACCAGTTGCTCGGTGCCGAACTGCAGGACGAAGTCCTTGCGCATCGTGTCGTACTCGGTCAGGTCCATCTCGACCGGCACCTCGACCGTGTGCAGCGGTGGCAGCTTGTCTTTGTAGACGCCCGGCTCCAGCAAGTAGGTGGCGTGCTTGATGCGGGCCATGACGTGCTGCAGCGCGCCGGGGACGGGCTCGTACTCAACGTACGCACCCTTCAAGATGCTGGTGAAGTACTGCTGGCGGAACACGCCGACGCGCCGGCCCAGCAGCTTCTCGCTGATGATCTTCACCTGACCGAAGACATCCTCCAGGCCGTTGGACGTGAACGACCCAGTCAGGCCCCAGCGAATCGGGATGTTCGTCACGGCTTTTTCGATGGCCTTGAAGCGCTTGCCGCTGGGGTTCTTCAGCCGGGTCAGTTCATCGAACACCACGCCGCCGAAGCCCGACAGATCGGGCAGGCTGTGCGCGGAGTCGTAGTTGGTCACGACGATGTCGGCGTCTGGGTCTTCGAACGCCTCCTGGCGCTGCTTAGGTGTGCCCACGGCGGCGCGCACCCGCAGGCCAGGTGCCCACTTCGCGGCCTCGACTGGCCACACCGAGGTGGCTACCCGCAGCGGCGCGAACACCAGCCACTTGATGCCCATCTCGCTCATGGCCGTCAGGGTGATCAAAGTTTTTCCCGCACCCACCGGCGCCAGCACCATCGCCCGGTCACGCTCGAAGAGGAACGTGGCGGCCTCCTCTTGGTAGGGCCTTAGATTGAGCGCAGCCATTGCTCGACGTCCTTCTTGCCGTACAGGCAGATGTAGTTCCCACCCATGCCGTTGATCTCACGCCGGAAGGCATCTTGCAGCGGCGACAGTCGCCCGGTTTCGGTCTTGAGTTCCACGAACCAGACCACGCCGTTTGGCAGTAGCACGATGCGATCGCTCACGCCCCGGTGCGCGGGGCTGGTGAACTTGTAGGCGCGGCCACCTTTGACCTTGACCTGCGCCACCAAGTAAGATTCGATTTCTTTTTCAAGCACGATCCAACTCCTGCATCGCCCGCTTACAGTAGATGGCTGCGTCAAGCAGCTCCTCGTACTGGTGCTGCAGCCACTCGCGCAGCTCCAGCGGGTTCTCCGCTACGCTGGTGCCGTACTTGGCAAGACCCGCATCCTTGCGGCGCATGATGTCGCGGATGACTTCCAGTTCTGTGTCGCGCATTCGCTTCTCCTAAATTTTTCGAAACTCTAACACTGTTGACAACTTTCCGTCAACAGATGTATAGTCGAGTCCTCATCAACAGGAGATAGCGATGAAAGTTCAGTTCAGTTCAGATGAAGTAAAGGAAATCGTTTTGGCCTACGTTCAGCAAATGATGCCCAACCGCCAGTTCAATTCAGTCGACAGCGATCACTCGTACCGTCCCATCCCAGACGTGACCGTCTACTTCAAAGAGGAAGAGCAAAATGCAGCACAGTAAAGTCGTCGGCGGTTCCACCGCCAAGCGCGTCATCAACTGCCCCGGCAGTGTGGCGCTGGTGGCCAAGATGCCACCCCAAGCGGCGTCCAAATACGCCGAGGAAGGGACCCTTCTCCATGCCTGCATGGAAGACCTTCTGGCCGACGGGAGTCTGGCCGACATCGTCGCCAAGCACAACCTGACGGACGAGCAGGCCGAGAAGCTCAAGTTCTGCGCCAGTGCGCTGGACGAGATCGACCCGGACCAGAAGATGACCTTCGTCCAAGAGGTGCAGGTTGAGTTCGAGGGCGTGAAGGGCCTCGAGGGCGTCTTCGGTAACGCTGACCTGATCGGCCGCCTGGGCGACCGCGCCATCGTGCTGGACTGGAAGTTCGGCTCAGGTGTGATGGTTGACGCCGAAGAGAACGACCAGGGTCTGTTCTACGCCGCTGCGGCCATCAAGACCTCCAACGTCCAGTGGGCCTTCGAGGGTGCCTCCGAGATCGAGGTCATCATCGTGCAGCCACCGCGCGTCAGCCGCTGGGTCACCACCTGGAAGCGCGTCCATGAGTTCGAGCGTGCGCTGGTCGAGGCGGTGCGCATCGCAGGCAGGCCTGACGCCCCCACGCAGACTGGCGACCACTGCCGCTGGTGTACCGCCAAGCCCATCTGCCCGTCCATGACCGGCGCCATCGACCGCGTGACCCACACCGCGCTCAAAGAGATCAGCGACGCTGACCTCGCCCGCGCGCTGGATCTGGCCGACCAGTTGGAGTCGTTCATTGCAGAGGCCAAGACCCTCGCTCAGTCGCGCTTGGAGCGCGGCATGACCATCCCAAACTGGAAGCTGGTGCCCAAGCGCGCCACCCGTCAGTGGGTGGACGAGGCCAAAGCCGCCCAAGCCCTTGTAGACGCCGGCCTGAGCGCCGACGACATCTACAAAAAAGAACTTCTGTCACCTGCTCAAGCCGAGAAGGTGACGAAGAAGGCCAAGGTTGATTTCCCCACCGACCAAGTGGTGGCGATCAGCAG
>JAFMJY010000160.1 GCA_017853245.1 Burkholderiales bacterium
CGATGAAGTCGATGGCGATGGAGAGCTTCTTCTTCACCAAGCAGGTCGACGTGACCGCCCGCACGATCGACAGCCAGCAGCGAGTCGACGCCCTGTCGATGTTCCTCAACCTCGCGCCGGCGATCCTGACGGCCGTCAACGCGGCCGTCATCCTCACCTATGGCGCGACCCTCGTGATCGGCGGGGAGCTCACCCTCGGGCAGCTGCTTGCGTTCCAGATGCTGGCCGTTCGTTTCGCGCGGCCGGTCCAGGACCTGATGACCGCCTCCCAGGAAATGTCCGAGCTGAGCGCGCGCCTCGCCTCCTGCGACGCGATCCTGCACGCCCCGGAGGACCCGGTCACGCGCGCCCGGACGGGCGACCCGTCGGCCGAGCGCCTGTCGGGCCACATCGAGCTTCGCAACGTCACCTTCGGCTACGACCGCGACGGGCCGCCGCTGGTCGAGAACCTGTCCCTGACCATCGCGCCGGGCTCGCGCGTCGCGATCGCCGGGGGGTCGGGCAGCGGCAAGTCGACGCTGGGCAAGATCATCCTCGGCCTCTACGACGTCCAGGGCGGCGCTGTGCTCTACGACGGCAAGCCGGTGAACGAGATTCCGCGCTCGATCTGGGCGGCCTCGGTGGGCTACGTCGCGCAGGATGTCACGCTGATCGAGGGCACGGTCCGCGACAACTTCACCCTGTGGGACGAGACGATCCCGCTCGCCGACGTGCGGCAGGCGGCGAAGGACGCCGAGATCGACAACGACATCTCCACCCGGGCAGGCGGCTACGATGGCCCGGTGCGCGAAGGCGGGTCGAATTTCAGCGGCGGGCAGCGCCAGCGCATCGAGATCGGCCGCGCCCTCGTGCGAAATCCCCGAATCCTGGTCCTCGACGAAGCGGTCGCGGCACTGGACGCCGCGACGGAAGCGCGCGTCGATCGCAACCTGCGGCGGCGCGGCTGCACCAGCGTCATCATCGCCCACCGCCTCTCGACCCTTCGCGACGCCGACGAGATCCTGGTCCTCGAGGCGGGCCGCCTCGTGGAGCGGGGCACGCACGACGAGCTCGTGCGCAAGGACGGGCGCTACGCCCAGCTGATCCGGCTTGCCTGAGACGGCGCCCGCTCGCAGAGGAACTTCGACCTTGGACGACAACAGCCCCGCCCCGCCCGCCCTGCCCCTGCCGCCGGGCGCGTTGCGCTGCGGCGCGAAGGACAACTTCGAGCTGGCCGGCGCGACGCGTGGCTGGCTTGTGCACGAGGGCATGGTCGACGTATTCCTGGTCGCCCGCGGCGAGCAGGCGTCGGCGGTTCGCCATCACCTGCTTCGCGTCGAGGCTGGCGCGGCCGCGTTCGGCGCGGCACGCACGGATTCCGACATTTACCTGCAAGCGGTGCCGGGCAACAACTCGGTACTGCTTCCGTTTGACCTCGCCGCCCCGGCCCTGCCGGGCATCGACCTCGTAGGCAGCCTGACAGCCTGGGTCACGGCTGTCACTGACGCGATCGCCGCGCAGCACCCGCCGGCGGGCAGCCGGCTGTTGCCGCAGGAGCCGGTGGTGGCCTGCAACGTCGACCAGGTGTTCGCCGGCGGGGACGAGGCAGTGTGGCTGGAGGACATCCCCGCCGGTGCCCGCTATGCCGGCCTCGCGCCCGTCGACGCCGCCGGACGCCCGCACCGCCTGCCACTGACGCGCCTGAGTTGGATCGCGCTGCCCGCCGGGGCCTCGGTGCGGCGCCAGCCCGTGAGGGACTGGGCCGCCGGGTCCGGGGTGGCGACGGACCTCGCCGCCTTCCACGCCTTCGCACTGCCGGCGATTGCGGCGCGTTGCCGCGCCGACGACCGGTCGGGCCTTGCCGCCATCGCCGAGCGCGGCCGGATGCGCGAGCAGGCGCTCGCCGCCACGATGGAGCAACTGGTCCGCGTGGTGCAGGGCGCCTCGGCCGGCGCCACGACTTCCATCCACCCGCTGGTGGCCGCTTTCGAGCTGGTCGCCAGCAAGATCGGCGTCAAGGTGGTGCTGCCCACGGGCGGCGCCGACGCGATCGACAACTCGGCCTCTCCGGTTCGGCTCATCGCCCGGGCAACCGGCATCCAGTCGAGGGAGGTCCAGCTGCCGGGCCAGTGGTGGCGCCAGGAGCTCGGCCCCCTGATCGGGTTCTGGAGCGACGGGCGCCCGTGCGCGCTCCTGCCGCGCACGATGGGCGGGTACGACGTCGTCGACCCGGGGCAGCGTATCCGGCAAAAGGTGAAGGCGGCCGACGCCGCGAAGCTCCGGGCCCAGGCGTTCCAGCTCTGCGAGCCCCTGCCCGACCATCCCCTGAAGGTCGCCGACCTCGCCAACTTCGCCATCCGCGGCGCGGGCATCGACGTCTCGGTCATCGCGGCCATGGTGCTGCTGAGCGGCGCGCTGGCGCTGGTGCCGCCGCTTGCCACCCGCATCGTGTTCGACACGGTGATTCCGTCGAACCAGTGGACGGAAGCCATCGTCGTCGGGGTCGGGCTCTTCATCGCCGCGACCTCGGTAGCGCTCTTCAACCTCGTGCAGAGCATCGCGCTGCTTCGGGTGGAAGGGCGGCTCGACCTGAGGCTGCAATCGGCCCTCTGGGACCGGCTCGTGCGCGCGCCCACTAGCTTCTTCACCAAGCAATCGTCGGGCGACCTCGTCAACCGGATGCAAACGCTCGACACCATCCGCAAGCTGCTCACCGGCAGCGTGGTCAGCACCATCGTCAGCAGCGTGACCGGCACCTTCAGCCTCGCCCTGATGATCTATTACCAGCCGATCACCTCGCTGCTGCTGGCAGCGCTCACCCTCCTCTTCTGCCTCGTCGGCATGCTGCTCGGCTGGCGGCTGGTGGCGCTCGACCGGCAGGCGCTGATGCTCGCCGGCCAGTGCCAGGCGCTCGTGGTGCAGCTGCTGGGCATGCTGCCGAAGCTGCGGGTCACCGCCAGCGAGGACGTTGCCTTCCAGCGCTTCGCGCGGCTCATCCAGAGCGCCCAGGTGGTGTTCAACAAGAACGCCTTCGCCTACGTGGCCATGCTCTCGCTGATGGGCATTCTGGGGGCAACCGCGCTCGCGGCGCTCTTCCTCAGCCTCGGCATCCAGTCGGGCGAGCTGTTCGCCTACTTCCGGATCCCGACCGATTGGGCCTCGATCACCGGCAACAAGATGGATGCGCTGATGCCGATCCCGGACTTCGCCGCCTACATCTCGGCGCTGGTGCAGTTCGTCACGGCGGTGACAGGGCTGATGACCGTCGGAATCCGGCTCTCCGCGATCCCGCCGCTGTTCGGGCGGCTCAAGCCCATCTTCGACACGCCGACCGAGCAGTTCGGCGCCCGTGACAACCCCGGCCACATCGAGGGCCGCATCGAATTCAGCGGCGTCAACTTCCGATACGGCAAGGACGGCCCGACGATCCTGAAGAACCTCACGTTTTCAGTGGCGCCGGGCGAGTACGTCGCCCTGGTCGGCCCCTCGGGCAGCGGCAAGTCCACCGCGCTGCGCCTGCTCCTGGGCTTCGAAACCCAGGAGAGCGGCTCGATCTACCTGGATGGCCGCGACCTCTCCCGCCTCGACAAGACGCTGGTTCGCGAGCAGCTGGGCGTGGTCGTGCAGGACGGCAAGCTGATCCCCGGCTCGATCTACGACAACCTCACCGGCGGGCAGGACATCAGCCGCGACGAAGTGTGGGAGGCCGCCCGCCAGGCGGGTTTCGCCGCCGACATCGAGAAGATGCCCCAGGGCCTCGACACCGAGGTCAACGACGGCGCGAGCAACATCTCCGGCGGGCAGCGGCAGCGGCTGCTGATCGCCCGGGCCCTGCTGCGCAAGCCCCGGATGCTGGTGTTCGACGAGGCCACCAGCGCGCTCGACAACGAGACCCAGGAGATCGTCACGCGCACGATCCAGAACATGCCCATCACGCGGATTGCCGTCGCCCACCGCCTCAGCACCATCATGAAGGCCGACCGGATCTTCGTCCTGGTCGCGGGCACCGTCGTGGAATCGGGCACCTACGACGAGCTGGTCGCCCTCGACAAAGAGTTCGCCGCGCTCGTGCGCAAGCAGGCCTGACGGCGC
>JAFMJY010000161.1 GCA_017853245.1 Burkholderiales bacterium
TACGGCGACATGGCGGGGGGCTTTGCATTGATCAAGGACGTGGCGAAGACGCTCGTCTACCGCCTTTCGCGCTGGCGCAACACCCAGGGCCGCGTGATCCCGGAGCGGGTGATCGTGCGGGCCCCGTCGGCGGAGCTCAGGCCGAACCAGACGGACCAGGACAGCCTGCCGCCCTACGACGTGCTCGACGCGATCGTCGAGCGCTACATGGAGCGCGACATGAGTGTGGAGGCGATCATCGCCGAGGGCATCGACCCGCAGGCGGTGCGCCGGGTCACGCGACTCATCGCGGCCAACGAGTACAAGCGCCGTCAGGCGCCGCCAGGCGTTCGCATCACGCCGCGCGGCTTCGGCAAGGACTGGCGCTATCCGATAACATCCCGCTTCAAGCCGGAGGCCTGAATTGCCATGAAGAAAATCGAAGCGATCATCAAGCCCTTCAAGCTGGACGAGGTTCGCGAGGCCCTGTCCGAAGTGGGCGTCACGGGCCTGACCGTCACGGAAGTGAAGGGCTTCGGGCGCCAGAAGGGGCACACCGAGCTCTATCGGGGCGCCGAGTACGTGGTGGATTTCCTGCCGAAGGTGAAGGTCGAGGTGGTCGTGGCCGATGCCATCGCCGAAAAGGCGATCGATGCAATCGTCAAAGCGGCACACACGGGCAAGATCGGCGACGGCAAGATCTTCGTCACGGACGTGGGCCAGGCCATTCGCATCCGCACGGGCGAGACGGGCGAAGACGCCGTCTAGCCGGCTTCAGCCGCCACGCGCCAGGCGCGCGAGCGGGTCCTGGCGGAAGAAGCCCGCGAACTGCCTGTAAACGGCCGGGTAGGCCGCCGACAGCCGCTCCGGCGTTTCGAAGAACGCTTCCGACCCGACGGCAAAGAACTCGGCCGGGCTTTCAGCTGCGTAGGGGTCTATCGGCAACGCTTCCAGCGCGGCGCCACCATCAGCCTCGGCTGCCGAGTCGGCTGCGTCCACCCGCTGGCAAAAATCGTCGTAGGCTGGCGCGAACGCCGCCTTCCAGTGCGCAACCGACATCTCCCGGTGCAGCGGTGGGCAGCCGTTCGCGTCTCCCGAGCGCATGTCGAGCTTGTGCGCAAATTCGTGGATGACGACGTTGTAGCCTGCCACCCGCCCGTTGGCGTCCGCCGCCAGCGCGACATCCTCCCACGAGAGGATCACGGGGCCGCCAAGCCAGGCCTCGCCCGCCATCGGGTCGCGCGTCTGGTGCACGACGCCAGCGTCATCGACGATCTCGCGCTCGGGCGCGAACTGGCCGGGGTAGACGATCACGTCCGTCCAGCCCTCGTACCAGTCGAGGCCGAGCTCAAGCACGAGGATGGAAGCCTGCGCTGCCACCTGCACCGCCATGAATGGCGTGACCTCGAGGTCGTGGGTGCCGTAGAAACGCTTGTCGGCGAGGAATTGCCCGGAGAGGGCGCGCAGCCGCTCGTGTTCGTCGGGGCTGATGCCGCGCAGGAACAGGTAATCGAGGGTGGCGCTTTCCCACAGGCCGGCGTCAACCGGCTCGGGCGCGCCGCCCCGGCGCTTGAGCCAGGAAAACATGCCCCTCAGGCCGCGTCGGTGATGCCGAGTTCCCGGCGCAGGGCGAGCGCTACGTGGAACGCCTGTTCGAGCGTGGCCTCGCACACGGTCACGTGGCCCATCTTGCGGCCCGGCCGCGCCTCGTGCTTGCCGTACAGGTGCAGGTGCGCGCCGGGGTGGCGGAGCACGGCTTCCCAGTTCGGCTCGCCATGGCCCCAGATGTCGCCCAGAAGGTTCACCATCACCGCCGCGGAATGCTGCGTGGGATCGCCCAGCGGCAGGCCGCACAGCACGCGGACCTGCTGCTCGAATTGCGATGTTCGGCAAGCGTCGATGGTGTAGTGGCCGCTGTTGTGCGGGCGCGGCGCCATCTCGTTCACGAGCAGCCTGCCACCCACCACGAACATCTCGACGGCGAGCACGCCAACGTAGCCCAAGGCGTTGGCCACCCGCGTGGCGATGGCGCGTGCCTCAACAGCCAGCGCCTCGGGAATGCGGGCCGGCGCGATGGTGATATCGAGGATCCCGTGCGTGTGCTGGTTTTCGGCGACCGGAAAGACGGCAATCTCGCCGGTAGCAGTTCGCGCGAGGACCACGGAGACTTCGCGCTCGAGGGCAAGCCGCTCCTCCAGCACGCAGGGCACGCCCCGCCACTCGCCGAATGTGCGCTCGAGGTCGGCGCGGGTCGCGATCGTGGCCTGGCCCTTGCCGTCGTAGCCGAAGCGGGCGGTCTTGAGGATCGCCGGCAGTTTCACTGCTGCGAGCGCCGCATCGAAATCAGCCGCCGAGTGAATCGCCGCCCAGGGGCCCACCGGAAGGCCCTGATCGCGGAGAAATCCCTTTTCTCGCAATCGATCCTGCGCAATCGCCACGGCGCTTCCGCTCGGGCGGACGGCGGTGCGCACTGCCAGGGCCTCCAGGGCTTCGGCTGGCGCGTTCTCGAATTCGGTCGTTACGGCGGCGCAAGTTCGCGCCAGCTCGTCGAGCGACCCGGGATGGGTGTAGGCCGTGTTCAGGTGTCCCGTGGCAAATTCCGCGGCCGGGGAGAGCGGGTCGGGATCCAGCACGGTCACCCGGTAGCCCAGTGTGCGCGCTGCGACGGTGAACATGCGGCCGAGCTGCCCGCCACCCAGCAGGCCGAGCGTGGCGCCGGGTGCGATCACAGCACGTCCGGCAGCTGCATCGCCGCGACTTTCTCCTTCAGGGACTCCCGGTACTTGGCCAGGCGTTCGGCGAGGGCGGCATCCGTGTTGGCGAGCAGGCTCACGGCAAAGAGGCCGGCGTTGGCGGCGCCCGCCTCGCCAATGGCAAAAGTGGCCACGGGAATGCCGCGTGGCATCTGCACGATGGAATACAGGGAGTCTTGCCCCGCAAGGTGGCGCGATGGGACCGGAACGCCCAGGACTGGCAGTGTCGTCTTCGAGGCGATCATCCCCGGCAGGTGGGCTGCCCCCCCGGCACCCGCAATGATGCAGCGCAGGCCCCGGCTGCGAGCTTCTTCGGCATAGGCGAACATCGCATCCGGCGTCCGGTGCGCGGAAACGACCCGGGTTTCGCAGGAGACGCCAAAGTCCCGGAGGACGCGCGCGGCGTGCTGCATCACTTCCCAGTCGCTGTCGGACCCCATCACCACACCCACCAGCGGCTCTTGCATCGGCGTCTCCCTAGCTGTTCAGGGCACGGGCGGCATCGGGCGCCGCCCGGTAGGCGTCAAAGATTCGCTCGAGCGCAGTGGCCATGTTCACCTTCGGCGACCAGCCCAGCTCCGCCATGGTGTTGTCGATCTTCGGCACGCGATTCTGCACGTCCTGGTAGCCCTTCCCATAGTAGGCGTCGGCGCTGACTTCGACGATTGCCACCTTGGCAGCGTTATCGCGGAACTCGGGGATGGCGCGGGCACGCTCGAGCATCATGGTGGCAAGCTCGCGCACGGAGAAATTGTTTGCCGGGTTGCCGATGTTGTAGATCTTGCCGGTCGCGATGCCGCCCTGGTTTTCGATGATGCGCATGAGGGCATCGATGCCGTCGTCGATGAAGGTGAAGGCGCGCTTCTGGGCGCCGCCGTCGACCAGCTTGATCGGCTCGCCGCGGACGATGTGGCCTAGAAACTGGGTGATCACGCGCGAGGAACCTTCCTTGGGCGTGTGGATGGAGTCCAGCCCCGCGCCGATCCAGTTGAATGGCCGGAAGAGGGTGAAATCGAGGTCGCCCTGTGAGCCGTAGGCCCAGATCACGCGATCCATCAGCTGCTTGGAGCAGGAGTAGATCCAGCGCTGCTTGTCGATCGGGCCCAGAACGAGGTCGGAGCCGTAGGGGTCGAACTGCTCGTCCCGGCACATGCCGTAGACCTCGGAGGTCGACGGAAACAGGATGCGCTTACCGTATTTGACGCATGAACGCACGATCGGCAGGTTGGCCTCGAAATCAAGCTCGAACACGCGCAAGGGCTCACGCACATAGGTGGCTGGCGTGGCGATGGCCACCAGCGGCAGGATCACGTCGCACTTGCGGATGTGGTA
>JAFMJY010000162.1 GCA_017853245.1 Burkholderiales bacterium
CGAGGCGCTGGCGGTGCGCGATGGCGAGTATGTCCAGGACCTCGCGCTCGGGGAGTTGCTCGACTTCGTCGCCCGGAGCCTCGGCGCAGCCGGGTGACCGGCCGCTGGCCGGCTTCCCGCGACCCGCCCTGCCATGCACTGCACGATCCTCGCACTGGGCTCGCGCGGCGACATCCAGCCGCTGCTGGCGCTTGCGCTGGGCCTGCGGTCGGCTGGCTTCGGCGTGCGCTTCGCCGCGCCGGCGGACTTCGAGGGCTGGGTGCGCGCGCTCGGCCTCGACTACGTTCGCCTCACCGGCAACTCCTCGGGATTCTTCGGCGGGCCGGCGGGCACGGCGCTGCGCGAGCGGATCCGTGACCGCAAGCGCTTCGCGCGCTTCTTCGAGAGCTACCTCGGCACCTTCCTCGACAAGCTGCTCGCCTCCTGCTGGGAGGCCTGCCAGGACACCGACGCGATCCTGTGCTGGTCGTGGACCCGTGCCGGCCCGACGCTCGCGGAGGCGCGCGGCGTGCCGCTGTTCGTCGTGAGCCCGACGCCCGTGTTGCACTTGCCCACCACGGCGTTTGCCAACCCGTTCCAGGGGCCCGGCCCGCGCCGCCTCGGCCCGCTGACGTCCCTTTACAACCGGGCCACCTGGCTATGGGCCAATCCGTTCACGCGCGTCGGCCAGCCACAGGTGGACCGCTGGCGCGTGGAGAAGCTGGGGCTCGCGCCGCTGCACTGGCGAGACGAATTGCGGCGGCTGCGCGCCCTGCCGCACCTCTTCGGCTACAGCCCGTCCGTGCTCGCCAAGCCGCCCGACTGGGGGCCACAGGCGCACGTCACGGGCTACTGGTTCCTCGACCAGCGAAGCGACTTCGAGCCGCCGCCGGCGCTCGCGGCCTTCCTCGCGGCGGGCGATCCGCCCGTCGCAGTCGGGTTCAGCAGCCAGGTGGGGCGCGAGGGGCGTCGCCTGAGCCGCATCGTCGTCGAGGGGCTGGCTCGCTCGGGCCGCCGGGGGCTCCTGATTTCGGGCTGGGGCGGGCTGAAGGACATCGCGTTGCCGCCGACCGTGCATCGCGTGGACAGCGTTCCCTACGACTGGCTGCTGCCGCGTCTGGCCGCCATCGTCCACCAGGGCGGCGCGGGCTCCGTCGGCGCCGCGTTGCGGGCGGGGCTGCCGAGCCTCGCCGTCCCCTTCGGCTACGATCAGGCCCTCTGGGGCGATCGCGTGGCAGCGCTGGGGGCAGGCCTTCCGCCCATCCCCGCGGAAAAGCTCTCGGCTGATGCGCTGGCGAGCGCGATCCGGCGGCTCGCCGACGAGGGGCGCCTGCGAACGGCTGCCCGGCGTGCCGCCGATGCAATTGCCGGCGAGGATGGCGTGGGCAAGGCGGTGGGCATCGTCGAGCGGGCGCTCGCCTCGCATCGACGATCCCGCGGCGCGGCCCTGGGATGATCCCGGGAGCCAGGCTCGAGGCGTGGACGGGTGATGACTGAATTGAATCCGATTGGCGTGCAATCCGGTGGTGACCGCAGACGCGAGGCGTCCGCGCGCCGGGGCCGCTGCGTCTGCTTCCTGCCGCTCCCCTTCGCGGGGCGCGCGGCCGGGGCCGTGCTGCGCGCCGGCGGGATCGCGCTCGTCGACGGGGCGGGCGCCGCGCCTCGGGACAATGCCCTCGCGCGGGCGGTGGCGGCACTCGCGGCACTGCCGGCGCCGGCTGACGCGAGGGGTCTCGTCGGTGAGCCGGGCCTGCGCCTCGATGTTGCGTCGCTTGCGCTGGCCGACCCGCTGGTCGGCATGCCGCACCACCTCGTGCTGCACGACTGGAGCCCCGACGCGTTGCCCGGCGTTCTTGCCGCGTGGCAGCGCGACGGGCGTCGAGTCTGGCTTGAGCTGCGGGACCGCGCAGCGCTCAACGACGTGGACCCGACGCTGCCGTTCGCCGGCTGGCTCGGCCGCGGTGCCGAGGCGGGCGGCGACGGCGGCCGCGAGTCGTCGTTCATCCTGGCGCAGCACCTCGCCCGGCAGCCGAAGCCCTTCTGGCTGCAGGGAGGCATCGGCCCTCACTCCGCAGGCGGGGCGATTGCCTGCGGCGCCGAGCGCGTCGTGCTCGACGACGCGCTGCTGTTGACGCGGGAGCTGGCCCTGCCGGCTGCGCGGCGTCGACGGATCGAATCGCAGTCGGGCGCGTCGCGCTGGCGCAGTGTCGTTGCGCTGGTGGCCGCGGTGGATGCCGCATGCCGAACGCAGGTGTCGATGGCCGCCGCACAACGGGCGCTCGCGCCCGGGTCCGCCCTCGCCCAAGCGCACGGCACGACGATGCCCCTCGTCCAGGGCCCGATGACCCGCGTGAGCGACGTGCCGGCGTTTGCCTCGGCGGTGGCTGATGCCGGCGCGCTGCCGATGCTGGCCCTCGCGACGATGTCCGGCTCCCGGGTGCGCGAGCTTCTCGCCGCGGCGAGCCCGTTGCTCGCAGGCCGCGCCTGGGGCGTGGGCCTGCTGGGCTATCTCGCGCCGGCGCTTGCCGACGAGCAGCGCGCAGCGCTGGCAGCGTTCCGCCCGCCATTCGCCGTGATCGCCGGTGGCCGGCCAGACCAGGCCCAACGGCTGGCCGCCCTTGGCATCCCGGCGTACATCCATGCGCCAACGCCCGCCTTGCTGCGCCTGTTCGTCGAACAGGGGCAGCGCCGGTTCGTGCTGGAAGGAAGCGAGTGTGGCGGCCACGTCGGCCCGCTCGGCAGTTTCGCGCTGTGGGATGCCGCGATCGACGTGCTGCTCGCATCGTTGCCGCCAGGCGAGACGGTCGATGTGCTGTTTGCGGGCGGCATCCACGATGCGCGCTCGGCCGCCGCCGTCCAGGCCATCGCAGCGCCGCTGGTCGCGCGTGGCGGCCGTATCGGCGTGCTGATGGGTAGCGCTTATCTGTTCACCGACGAGGCCGTGGCAACGGGAGCTATCGTGGCCTCGTTCCAGGACGAGGCGAAGCGCTGTGCCACGACGACGCTGATCCAGACGCTTCCGGGCCACCGCATCCGCTGCGCCCCGACGCCCTTCGTGGCCAAGGTGGACGCGCACCGGCAATCGCTGCAGGACGCAGGCGCGTCAGCCGCCGCCACCGGCCAAGCGGTCGAGCAGCTGCTGACGGGGCGCCTGCGCCTTGCCTCCAAGGGCCTCGCCCGGAAAGGCGCGGAACTTGTCGCGGTCGATGCCGCCGCGGCCCGCAGCGAAGGCGTCTTCATGATGGGCGACGTCGCCAGCCTGCGCAGCGGAACACTGGGCTGCGCAGCGCTCCATCGGGACGTGAGCGAAGGCTCCTGTGCGCTGCTGGCTACCCTGGCAGGCGACACCGACGCCAGGCGCTCGCGGAGCGAAGCGCCCCCTCCAGCGGAGCCGGTCGCGATCATCGGCATCGGTTGCCTGCTGCCGCGCGCCCAGGATCCCGCCACCCTGTGGCGCAACCTGCTCGACCGCACGGGTGCCATCGGCGAGGTGCCGCGTGAGCGCTGGGACTGGCGGCTCTATTACGACCCGGACCCCGCAGCGCGCGACCGCATCGTCTCGCGCTGGGGCGGGTTCATCGACCCGTTGCCCTTTGACCCGCTGCGCTACGGCATACCGCCGAAGTCGCTCGCCTCCATCGCCATCGTGCAGCTGCTGGCGCTGGAGGTGACGCAACGCGCGCTGGCGGACGCAGGCCTCGGAGACCTCTCCGGCGACGCGGCCTTGCGCCAGCGCACGGCGACCATCTTCGGCGCCGCGAGCACTGGCGACCTCGAGCTGCTGTACAAGGCGCGATCTGCCCTGCCGCTGATTGCGCCGGCCAGCGAGCCCATGCTGTCGCGGCTGCCCGAATGGACCGAGGAGAGCTACCCCGGCATCCTGCTCAACGTCATCGCCGGGCGCGTGGCCAACCGCTTCGACCTCGGCGGCTGCAATTTCACCGTCGACGCGGCGTGCGCCTCGTCGCTCGCCGCGCTCGACATCGCCGTGCGGGAGTTGCAATCGGGCCGGTCGGACCTGGCACTCGCGGGCGCGGCCGAAGCCGAGCTCTCGCCGCATGC
>JAFMJY010000055.1 GCA_017853245.1 Burkholderiales bacterium
CACCAGCCGCAACCCCAGCAGACCGCCCCAATCCTGGCAGAAGAGCGTCACGTCCCGCAGTTCCATCGCCGTGAGCCAGCGGCTCAGCCAGTCGACGTGGCGCTCGTAGGTGTAGTCGCCGCGCTCGGCCGGCTTGTCCGAGCGGCCGAAGCCGATCAGGTCCGGAGCGACCACGCGGTGGCCGGCGGACACCAGCCGGGGGATGATGTGCCGATACAGGTACGACCAGGTTGGCTCGCCGTGCATCAGCAGAACGGTACGGCCGTCGCGCGGGCCTTCGTCGACGCAGGCCAGGCGCAGCACCTGGCCACTGGCGGCATCGGTGATGTCCGTGTAGCGGGGCGCATAGGCCCAGTCCGGCAGGTTCTCGAAACGGGAGTCGGGGGTGCGCAGGATGTTCATGGATCAGGTCGCGGGCTGAGGGAAGATGTGGGGACGCTTCGGCAGCTGTGTCGAACGCCGTTTTGCACGCAATGGGATCACTGTGTTCAGACGTCGACTTCACTACCAGCCCGCCATTGCCGCGGGCACGAGATCCGCCGGCGCGTGGCGGTTTCAGGACAGAAGACGTGGAAGCCTCGTCCCCGCGTCCTGAGGATCGGCAGGCCGTCGCGGTCGTCTGGCTCGATCTGCAATGGAAGGCCTCGCACCGTCAGCAGCGATTATGACATTCTACGTGCTATAACATAGCGGCATCAACAATCATCACCGCAAGCACGTTCGCTCACAGGGCGCAGCGCTCAAGCAGCGACTGATCGCGCTGCTCGGGCTCGCCAAGGCGAAGATCCGCGAACCCGGGTTCCGCTTCGAGGCCTCGGAGGGCCGCTTCGTGCCGCCGAAGACGCAGGACTCGATCGGCTGGAGCGACGACCTCATCCGCGAGGCCGAGGGAACGCTGTGGCCCGCTGCCACGCTGCGCCAGCCCAGGCCCTTCCAGATCGAGGTGGCTATCCAGTCGGCCCGCGCACAGCGCCGCGTCACGGGACAGAGGCCCTGGCGCGCCATCGCTCCGCCGTATGGCGTGCTGGTGCAGCACCACGCCAACCTCGGTGCGCGCGCCGGCCACGCCGTGGCACAGGCTGAGGCCGGTGAGCCGGCCGCCGCCGATGCGCAACCTTCCGGCAGGTCCTGAGGTACAGCGGTCACTCGGCCGCACGGAGAGCGAAGGTCAGGTCTTGGCGGCTGCGGTCAATCGGACACCCCGCCCGGCTGTCCGCAATCAGTCTATAGCTGCACTTGGTCCAGGAAGAGTGCTGCCGTCGGCACAGGATCAATCCCAGGCGTTACGCGCGAGCCGTGAACCGATCGGCGAACGACGGGCCCACCCCAGCCATTGAGCTCAATTCTGAACTGATGCGACCGGGGCTTCGCTCGCGATCGCGTCGCCACTTGCGCCTGTGCTCTCCGATATCGCTGAGCCCCGCAGTGGATTAGCGGCCATGAGCGCCAGCGATATCAGCGGCGGCGACTCCTTCATGTGGCCTGATCGCTCGGCTTCGTTGAACCAGATCCAGTTGACCCCGAGCAACGCGGCCAGTTGCTCCATCGATGTCAAGTTCCATTGCACAAGCAGCCGGTCCACAGCAGCTCGCAGTCGCGCCGCGATCTTCTTTGATCCAACCTGCGCCGGTTCAACGCCACGCAATGCCGCGGCCCGCGCGATCTCGCTCATCGGTTCGGCACTTCCAGCCAGCAATCCGTGCATGCGACGCAACAATGGCCAATAGCCGGCAGGCGGCTCGTTTGGATCTACCGCCCCACGGTCGCTCCCGCACACCGGGCAAGGATCGTCCGCGAGCGATGGTTCGTGTCCTCGGGTGAATGGCACACGGCAGCGCGCGCAGTGCGACTCCAGGGGAACACCGTGTTCGACGCAATGCCGCGCCACCGGCCATTGGTGAAACACGCGCCAGTGCGCGCACCCGTAGCGCGCGCGATCCTGAGCGACGCAGATCGGGCAGCGGCGCAGGGTCGGTGCCTCCACCGTGCTCAGCCGGCGGATGCCCTGCGCCCAGGTATCTCGATGAGTTGGCATCGACAGCAGGTGCTCGCGCCAGCCCAGGGCAGCCAGGGGGGACATCAGGCTCGCGTAAAGGGGCACGTGCGTGTGTTCGTCGACGAGTTGCGCGGCGGTGATTCGACCCTTGAAGACCTCGGCCTCGAGTCTGGCGGCCTGAGCCCCCAGACTGAAGTCTTGCGACAAGAGACTGGCGCGGTTGCCTCGAAGATGCGAAGCCGTCACGTCCACGCGATCGCAGCGCGCCCAGGCGCTGATCACCGAGTGCACCGTCGCGAACTTGGGAACGACCGGGATCATGGCTTCCTCAGAACAGTTCGCCTTGAGGGCCCTTGCGGGCGGGCAGGCGGTCAAGCAGTGAGCGCAGCGTGATCGGCGCATTGCGGGACAGCCACTCCACGTCGGTGCTGCAGATCCGGAGCAGTTCAGCCCGGGAGACCGAGGGATTCGCAGCCATTTCCCGTTGCATGTTCTCCCGAGCGCGAAGCATCCGTTGCTCCCGCACCGTCTTCATCCAGACGCGACCAAAGCTCGGGTAGTCCGTCAGCCACTGCCTGACGGCGCCGGTGCTCGAGCCGAGCAGCTTGGCCACGTCCTGGATGGTGTGGCAGGACATGAATGCCTCTTCGACTTCCGGCGGCACGCTGGTGTCGGCGGGCCGCCCCCAGTCCTCGGGCCAGAGCAAGAACTGCGTGCCGTTCTCGTGGGTGGCGAGTCCCAGAGCAGCGAGGCGGAACGCCTCCACGGCCTGTTCCACGCCTTCCGAGCGCCAGGCACTCGTCCAGAGAATCATCCACTTCAGCGGATGCGAGCGGCTTCGCCCGCGGATCATCGGCACGACCCAGTTGTTTGCCGGTACGTTGACCATCGGCACCTGGCGATTCATCCACTGGACGATGGGGGCGTCCACCAGCCAGCGGTTGATGCGCTCGACGTTCAGCCTGGCAGGCGATGTGGCGATCGCCAGTGACTTGAGTCGGCCGATGATCGCTGACGCCAGCCCCCACGGGTTGATCCGCTCTGCAGACACGATCGCCTGTGCGAGGGCCCTCATCATGGCCAGCGCATGCGCCTCGTCGGCGCCCAGCGGCACACCAAGAGGTGTCTCATCATTGCCCGGCTTACGCCAGACAGCCCTCACCGAGCAAACCTGCTCGAGCGGGCGCCGATGCACGGGGCACCACCAGGCGCCAGGCAACTGGTCAGCAAGCAGCCACGTTGCGTAGCCGCGCTCTGCGACCATCTCGCGCCTGCAGTCCGGGCAAGATCGCAGCGGATGCGATGCACCGATCCGGCCTGCCGGCAGTCCGAGGATCATCGGAATCGGGACTCCCGCAGCGTCGGTCGCTGCCTGCACCAGCAACTGCCGCGTCGCGTCCGAGGCGAAGGGCCAATAGGCCGCCGCCACCGTGCGCTGCCGGATGACCTCCTCGGCTGTGCCGAGCCTGACACCGGTGACGTGCACCCATCGTCCCAGGCCCGAAGGGATGTCGACGACGCGGCATGCGTGCTCGCGTCCGAAGAGCAGCCTGCCGAACTGCCGCGTCTTGTCGCCGCGCAGCGCGTGCAGCCGGGAGCACCAGCCGTAGAGCGACTCGCCCTCCCACCAGGTCGGCAGATATCCGAGCGGCCGCAGCGGAGTCTCGGTCGACAGCAGCGTGTTGATTCGGCTCATCGCGCGCCTCTGTGCCTCAGGCGCGGCGCTGGCCGCGCCGACGGCGGGCCGAGATCACCGTCGGGTCGGGCGTGCCCGGGATGTCGACGTAGCGCACCTCGCCGTCCTTGACACCCGACCAGTAGCTGGTCGCGATCTTGCGACCCTCCAGCATGATGGGCGTCTGAAGCGCGGCGTTGATGTGCTTACTCTCGACGCCCCTCGCACGGTCCTGGATCGCAGCGCGCAAGGTCTCGCGGCGAAGCATCCCGAGGTAATGAACGAAGCCGCCGGTGGCCTTCCACAGGAAGTCGTTCAGGTCGGCGATGGGTTCATCGGGTTCCGGGAGGATGTTCTTTCCCCACAGCCCTGGAACGAGATCGTTGCACCACTCCGCCGCGCCAGGGCCGATGCTCGGCTGCAGTTCGTACTGCCCGGGGTCGGTCAAGCGGCTCATCAACTGCGAGTTGGTCTCCAGTTCTGCGAAGGCCTTGGGGTTGCCCACCAGGATCGTCGGGATGCCGGTGTTCAGCACGCGCAGGAAGAAGGTGTTGAAGTCTCGGCCGAACCGCTCCTTGCTGAGTTCGTTCGACTCCTGTGCTTCCTCCACCACCAGCAGGCCGCAGCGGTGCACAGCCAACTTCGACAGAAGCTGCACGAGCTGGACGTTGATCGAGCTGTCCTTGATCTTCAGCTCCTGTGCGTAGTTCGTTCCGAGGACCTTGTCGAGTTCGATGAAGGCCTGCATCAGGAAGCCTCCCTTGGAGGCATCGGTGGGCATCGGGATGACCAGGTAGACCAACTGGTCGAGCTCGAGCCATCCTGATTCCCGGTCCTCTCCCCTGCGGATGACCTGCGGGTACTGTCTGAGTACGCGCTTGATCAGGCGTGACTTGCCTTGCTTCGTGATGCCCTTGAGCAGCATGCCGCGAGTCGCCGTGCTGAAGCACGGCACGTTGAGCAGGCCATAGTTGGCGCAGTGCGCGAGCTGATAGATCGACTGGCGCGCCAGTGGGTCGTGAGGATTTCGGCGGATCCAGCCGCCCACGAGCATTCGGTGGATCTGGTAGGCGATCTCGGCCGTGAGCGCCGTGGGCACGTAGATGTCGTCGAACGTGTCGAGCAGCAGATCGCGCCGCGTCTCGGACATCGTCTCGATGTCTTCGCCACGAAACGGATCGTGGGTTAGCCGCTTCCACCAGTCGCCACGGCCGATGTCGACCGGGAAGTCCTTGAGCAGGGGGTTGATGTCGATGGTCTGCGAGAAGTTGGTCATGGTGATCTCCGTTCAGTGAAGAGAAGAGGAAGCCCGCGCGGCGGCGACCCAGTCGGGCTCGCTGTGCTTGTTGGACTTGACGGCGCCGATGGCGATGTCGTCGGCCTTGACGTCGAGGTCGGCGCCCAAGCCGAGCCTGCGTTGGAGCTCGTCGTGCTGCGCCATCGCTGCGGCCTTCCGCTTGGACGGCTTGGCCTGCTTTTTCCTGCCGAGCGCCGCGTTCAGCTTCTGGTGCTCTTCCTTGACTCGCCGCGCGACCACGTTCGAGTCGTACCGGTCGATCGCATCATTGGCGTCGAGCTGAAGGCGGACATGCTTGGTGAGGTACCGGTCGAGCCGATCGTGATCGGTGATCTCGAGCCACTCGCGCAGCGCGAGGTCACCCAGTTGGACGTCGTGGGTCAGCAGTTCCACCTCGACCAGCCCGCGGAAGTTGAGCCATGCCTTCCCGATCCGGGTGGGATTGAGGTGCACGTTGACTTCTTGCCGGAACGAAGATCCCTGCTCGGTCAGTCCCGTCGCCTGGAGTGCCTTGGACGAGTAGCGAAGGTGCGGGATGAGCCGCTGGTCGTTGGTCCGCGGATCGAAGAGCTGGATCCCTTGCCGCGTGACGACGCCTTTCAGGACCGGCAGGCATGCGGCGCGGATGACCGACATGTTGGGCTCGTCCGTGGTCACGTACCCCTTGGTGATCATCCACTTGAGGATCGCTGCACGCGTTGGCTCGACCTTCTCGGCTCGCATCTCGAGCGTGAGCAGGTGTTCGACTCGCTGGACGTTGTTGTGGTACAGGATCGCCTTGATGGCGTGGTACATGTACTCGCCATGCGTGCGGCACGCGTCCTTCTTGGGGTCGACGTCCCCACGGCGGTGACGCTCGCCCTGGGTGCTGCCGGCCAGTTGATGGCCGGATGCCCGATGCAGCGTCTGGTGCTTGCTCTCGGGCGTGCCCTTGCGCTCGGCGGCGTAGGACTGGACGAACTCCAGGCTGATCTGGGCCTTGGTCAGGCTGTTGATGCCGCCCTCGCTCTTGTGCTCGCCGTTGTCTCCACGGATCCGGCGAAGGTGTAGCGCGATCCACTCGTTGTCTGTGATGTCGATGCCGTAGCGCTTGCAGAACTCGACCTTGCTCTCGGCGGAGTGCGCGATCGCCATGAGCGCGGTCATCGTCGACGGTCGCTCGAACCCGGAGTGGAAGCCGAGGATGTAGCCCGTGTAGCCCTCGGTCACCTTCGTATTCGAAGATGCCGACAGTGCGATCGTCCGGTCGATGCCCAGCACCAGGTTCTGGTCGTCGGAGGTCGAATCCATGCCGCCCCACTGCGCGGCAGCGACCACCTTGTCGCGTTCCGTGCCCGGGAGCGCGCGGTGGTCGCGCTGCCAGCGGTGGGCGCCGAGGTTGATGCGTGTGGCCGAGTTGGCGGGGTCCGCGCCGGGACCATGCCGGCGGAACTGGTCGTAGGTCGGCAGCTCCTCCAGCGGCTTGAGCGTGACCTTGCGGACTCCGTCGGTGATGACCACGGACTCGGCCCAGTACTCGGCCAGCGTCATCGTGTACGCCATCCGCACCGAGATGTGCTTGCCGGTCTTGTACTTCCTGTAGCCCAGGCGCAGCTTTTCGCGGACCTCGGGCGTTGCCTGGATGCCGGCCAGGTGGGCGTAGCCCGCTTCGACTGCGACGTTACGGCGGCCTGCGCGCTTGAGAGGGTTGTTGTCGTCCTTCGGCGTCGGGTAACGCGATTTGCCGGGCGCACCGCGGCGTTCCCACCCCGGCAGCAGCGCTTCCTTCTTCTTTCCGCCGGCCAGATAGGCGCGGACAGCCCGAACGATTTGTTCGGCTTTGACCCCGAACTCGACCATTCGACTCGCCGCGTAGGCATTGACGCGTTCGACGTTCAGTAGGACCTCGATCGGCTCGCTCTCGACCATCGGCGCGATCCAGCTCCACTGTTCGTCCATGAACGCCAGCGATTCCACGAGATTCCGCGTGCGTTTGGTCGGGGACTTCGCTGCCTTCTCAGCCTTCTCGCGCAGTTGGGCGAGCGGAATCACCGCCAGCCCGGTGGGCTCGAGTCGATGAAGCGATGCCTCGCCCGAGTCGATGCGGGCCTCGAGGCTCTTCTGCGCGTCCTTTCGTGGCGCCTTGATGTAGTGCTTGAGGCGCTCACCGTGTTTGTCGAGCTGCTGACTCGGTATCCACCAGTAGTCGCCGGTGGTGTCGTCGACATGGACGATGACGCCTTCGTCGACATGCCTGTCGTCGACGGCCTTGCGGATGACGTGGTCGACCTTGATTTCGGGCTTCATTGCAGTTCTCCCAGCAGTTCGGTTTGCAGGGCGCGCTTCGTGCCAGCGCCGCCAGTGGTCATGGGCCGGCTCATCAGCACCGGCTGTGTCAGATCGATGTCGACTTGGCCGAGCCAGGCTGCCGCACGAAAGTGGCGTTGGCCCTCGGCGATAGGCATCGCTGCATCGCATGCGGCCGCTTCGATCCGGGCGTCCAAGCGTTCTTCGGCGCCACGCGCGTTGAACCGATCGACGAATTTCCGGCGGGCTTCGACCTCCTCGGGTGCCGTTCGCTCGTGTCGTGGCGGTTCCAGCCACTCGAGGTTCGCCAGCAGCCGATCGCTCACGTGACTGCCGTCGTACACGGCATGCGCGCCGCCGACCGCATCGGCGTACAGCGCTTCGAGACGAATGCGTTGATGAACCCGGGACTCGGGCTTCGACTTGGCCAGGACCTCAGAGGGCTTGACGCTCCAGAAGTGCAGCCGCTGGTGGCGCCAGATCAGCAGGTCCGTCGTGGCGACGTAGGGCAGGTCAGGGGCACCGACGTAGCAGCCGTGCTTGATGCCTGCGTCGCGCGCGATGTCGAGAAGCCCTCGTGTTCGCGGCAGCGCCGAGTCGGCAGCAGCATCGAGACCGGCCGCAGGATGTGGATGGCCGTCCCAGGGGAAGAGCGGGAACTGTGGGCGGATCTCGTCCGCACCCAGCCATGAGGCGACGCGTGCCGCGCCGTACTCGAGGCCGGACAGCAGGTGCAGCGGGAGTGGCTGCGCGGAGATGACCGCCACGAAGTGATTGCTCATCCGCGGCGCATTTCCGCGAGTGACGCGGATCCAGGGGATGTACTGGTCCCCGCGACCCTGGCCGAAGCCCTGCAGGATCAGCGACTGCAGGCGCGAGCGCGTCATCGGCGCTCGGCCCACGGAGTTGGTGAGCGGGGCGCCGCGCAATGCGCCCTCGAGGAATTCGTCGAAGCTTTCGAAGGTTGAGTTCATGATGTCGTTTCGTAGGGATGAGTTCGCCCTGTCGGCCCTTGCGGACCGACTGAACGTCGGATTCGTGAATGAGCAGCGCGGATGCGCTATGGGGCCTGGCCCCGAGCTACGCAGCGGCCCGGTGGCGGGCGTGCCAGGCCCCACTCACTGGATCTTGCGCATGGCCCGTCAATGCCAGCGGTCGGCGGTATCCAGACGGAGGAATCGCGCCGCGCCAGCGGCTCCCTTTGAGCGCGGCCCGGGTCGTGTGCTAGGGTCGCACTGGATCTGTCAACAGTGTTGACACGCTGGCAAGCAGCGCGCTGTTTGGAGATGGAGTACCCGCCAAGCGCACTGCGCGCGGCGGCGTGGTGGGCGGGGGCGGTTGGTTGTTTACGGTGATGTTGGAAAGCGATCAGGCGAGTGACGCCACGCGCTGGGCATGGCGAGCGCCTTGTGACGGCTTGTGGGTCCAAACCGCCCCGGCACGGAGCACGGGCGGGCAGGCCTGCGCGTCTGGGGTCGACCGACGCGGTGCGTTCCGTAGAAGGGGTGTATTCGGGCTTCATGCTGCGTATCTTGCCTGCCACCATCTATCGACAGAAACGTTACTAGAACGCTGTGTTGATGCGCCTAGTGCCGAGCAGGAGTTCACGGATGACGACCGGCAAGAAGCCGCCTGCCACTGAGGAAGAGCGGAAGCAGCGCGCGCGGGAAAAGGCCCGCCTAAGGAAGCAGCGCTTTGACGAGAAGCTCCGAAATCCCGATGGCGGCGGAAGGGCAGGCCGCCGGCGCGGCAGCGTGCTCTACCTATCCGATGCGGCGCGTGACGTGCTCACGCGGAATCGGCAGCGGCGACACGACGCTCGCTTTCCACAAGTACTGGACGCCAATCTCATCGAGTCACTCTTGCTGGCCTACGCGGACCAGGGAGAGCCAGAGCACCCTGAAGGCCCGCTGGTCATCGATGAGACCAAAGCCCATCCAGGGATCGCGAACCTCCTGAGAATCAAAGCAGACTTGGAGCGCAAGCTCGCGATCCAGCCCCAATTCCGTCCCATTGATTGGGATGCGATCGAGTTCAGCCTACTAGCGGCGCATCGATTGATCGGTTCCCAGTGGAGCCGTGACCTTGCCAAAAGGATCTACCGCGACGCGCTTTCCGTTGCGAACGAAGGAAGTAGCGCAGGCACACTTGATCGAGAGATGTTGGATCACATCAAAGCGCTGATTTACTGGGCGTCGAGGTTCGGATGATCATGCTGGCAAGTCCAAGTGCGTCGCGTGAACCATACCGTTCCCGCCGATCCGGCCTCCAGCCGAGCGTGATCGGGGCTCCTGCAGCGGGTATTCAACTCGCAAGTCTGAAGCCAGAAGTCGTTAGGGAATGCAATTCCCTCAGCTAATGCGACTCCCCGTGCTGACTTCGGCCGGGATCATGCAGCCCTCGCAAAAACACCATTCACCTCTTGCTGCCACACGTGGGCATAGACGTTGGCGGCAACCAACCTCTTCTCTTCTACAGTGAAGGGAGGAGTCGGCAGATCGGCATACACCGCATCGAGGATGAACACCTCGACATCCGCCTTGGTCTGCTCCTTCTCCCAGAAGCGATCGAGCTCCGCCAGCCATGGCGGAACCGATACTCGCTCAAGGGGGCATCAATGATGCGACGCTCAGACCACTCACTCGACGTCTAGTTGCCCAACAGGGTCACTGCAGAGGCGCAAGGGAGGCCTGAAACTTGCCCAAAATTGACGAATAGTTGCGAACACCCACAATATCGCCATGTTTCGCTACCGCACCGTCCCCGTCACCCCCTTCGAGCAAAACTGCAGCATCGTCTGGTGCGACCAGACCCTGCAGGGGGCGGTCATCGACCCGGGCGGCGATCTACCGCGTTTGCTGGCCGAGGTCCAACGCCTGGGCGTGACGCTGCAAGCCATCTGGCTCACCCATGCCCACATCGACCATGCCGGCGGCACCGGGCAATTGGCGCGGGAGCTGGGTCTGCCCATCATCGGCCCGCACCCGGGGGATCAGTTTTGGATCGACGGCTTGCCCATGCAAAGCGCGCGCTTTGGCTTTCCGCCCGCCGAGCCGTTCACCCCCACACGGTGGCTGAAAGATGGCGACACCGTGTCAGTGGGCGAGTGCTCACTCTCCGTAAGACACTGTCCTGGTCACACGCCCGGGCATGTGGTGTTTCACAGCGCCGAGGCCCATCGGGCTTTTGTGGGTGATGTGCTGTTTGCCGGCAGCATCGGCCGCACCGATTTTCCAGGGGGCGACCACGCCACCTTGATTTCGAGCATCACCGAGCGCCTGTGGCCCATGGGCGACGACACCGTGTTCATCCCAGGCCATGGACCCGAGAGCACATTTGGGCGCGAACGGCGCACCAACCCTTATGTGGGCGGGACCTGAGGCGGTCCAAACTGGCGCTCGGGCTTGTCGGCCGCTTCGTAAAAAGGCTGCGCACGGGGCAAGCGGCGCTCGATGTCTTGAATGCGCTCGGCATTCAGCGGATGGGTGGACAAGAGTTTGGGTGGAGCGCGCCCGCCGCTGGCCGCCATCATCTTCTTCCACAACGTGACACCCGCTGCCGGGTCATAGCCCGCCTGGGCGGCCAGGATCATGCCCAGGCGATCGGCCTGGGTCTCGTCGGTGCGACTGTAGGCCAGGCTCAAGAGTTGGGAGCCGGCTTGTGCGGCCATATCGCCCACGTTGCCCAAACCCAGCAAGGCCGCCCCCAAGCGCAAGCCACCTTGCGTGACCATGTTCTTGCCCATCTGCTCTCGGGCATGTTCCAACAGGGCATGCGCCATCTCGTGACCCATGATGGTGGCCACCTCGTCGTCACTGAGCTGCAATCGCGCCAAGATGCCCCAAAAAAAGGCGATCTTGCCCCCAGGCATGCAAAACGCATTGAGTTCGTTGCTGCCAATGAGCTGGACTTCCCAGCGCCATTGGCGCGCACGCTCGTTGCAGGCGGGCGCATGGGGAATCATGCGTTCCGCGATGGTTCGCAGCCGTTGCAATTGAGGGTGGTCTTTGGAAGCCAGTGCCCGCTGGTTGGAGGCTTGCTGCAGCATTTGGCGGTACTGTTGCGTCGCCGATTGTTCCACCTGCTCGGCCGAGACCGCTTTGGTAAAGCCTGAGCGCTCACACTCCGGCAAGGCGGCGCGTGCGGCCGTCCCCACAGCACTTCCAGCGCTCAGCAACGCACCCGTGAAAACGCGGCGAGACATCCCGTGGCAAGCACAGGTGAGCTTTCCGTGCGGCAGATCACACAAGCGGGAGTCTGGGGTGGAGCTGTTCAAGGCAGGGGCCCGTGAGGAGTTTGCAAAGGCGTGAGAGGCGCAGATTCTAAAAAAAGATCCCGGTGAAAGTGACACTCGAGGCTTCAGATGCGGTCACCCGGGGCACGCAGCTGCCCGTGTTGGTGGATTTCTGGGCACCCTGGTGCGCCTGCAACAGGGCCAAGAAGTGAAGCGCCCAAGCGGGGCATTGCCCGTTTCTCACATCGTGGCCTTGGCCTCGTGAGCGGCGGGGGGCTCGCTGCCGCGGCGTTGAGCAAACTCCACAAACCACGCCACGCTCTGGGCGTTGGCCATGGCATCGCGGTTCATCACCCGAGAGGGGTCTGCACCCATCAGGAGTTTTTTCACCGGCAGCTCCATCTTCTTGCCTGACAAGGTCCGGGGGATGGCCTCGACCTGCCAGACTTCGTTTGGCACGTGGCGCGGTGACAGGGCCGTGCGGATGCTGTTCTTGATGCGCGAGAGCAGCGCAGCGTCCAAATTCACGCCGGCTCGCAACACCACAAACAAAGGCATGTAGCTTTCTCGACCCAGGTATTCCAGATCCACCACCAGGCTGTCCAGCACCTCGGGCAAGGCCTCCACCGCCCGGTACAGCTCGGCAGTGCCCATGCGAATGCCCTGGCGGTTGATGGTGGCGTCGCTGCGGCCGTAGATGATGGCGCCGTGAGCCTGCGGGTGCGGCGTGATGCGAATCCAGTCACCATGGCGCCACACCCCCGGATACATGTCGAAGTAGCTCTCCCGGTAACGTTGATGTCCTTCGTCCTTCCAAAAATACAGCGGCATGGAGGGCATGGGTTGGGTGCACACCAACTCCCCCACCTCATCGACCACGGCCTGTCCGGCCTCGTTCCACGCATAGACCGCCGCACCCAGGCAACGGCATTGCATTTCTCCGCGGACCGTGGGCAGACCTGCGTGGCCGGCGACAAAAGCGCCCGCAAAATCGGTCCCGCCGCTGATGCAGTCGATCCATATCGGGGCACCGTCAACCGTTGGACAACGGGCCCAAATCCAGTCGTAACACTCATTGGACAACGGCGAGCCCGTGGAGCCGACGGCCCGCAAATGAGACAGGTCGGCCTGCAACAGCGGGTGAACGTCGGCCTTGAGGCAACTGGCGAAAAATGCCGCGCCGGCGCCAAAAAAGGTGGCCTTGGACAGGCCTGCAAAACACCACAGGGTGGACCAATCCGGTGCCCCCGACGGACCGCTGGGACTGCCATCAAACAGGCAACACGTGGTGCCTGTGAGCAACCCGGAAATTTGACAGTTCCACATGATCCAGCCCGTGGTGCTGAACCAGTGAAACCGGTCTGAGGTTTCCACCGACGGGCCCAAGTTGTTGTGCAAAGTGCCCTTGAGGCCTTCCAAAATGATGCCCCCGTGGCCGTGCACAATGGGCTTGGGCAGCCCCGTGGTGCCGCTCGAATACACCACCCACAGCGGGTGATCAAAGGGCACCCAAACGGGCTCAAATGTGGGCTCGTGCAGGGAAGGTCCGGCCAGCAGGGCCTCCAGCTGGGCCCCTCCGCGCACGGCATGCGCCACACTCGGCAGCTGCGAGAGCACCTCGTCGATGACCGCGCGGCGGTCGTGGTGCACGCCGGCCCAGGTGTAGCCATCACAAGCCACCAGCACCTTGGGTTCGATTTGTTTGAACCGGTCCAGCACCGCCACCGGCCCCATGTCAGGCGAGCAAATGCTCCAGATGGCACCCAGGCTGGCCACGGCGAGAAAGACGGCCGCTGTTTGCGGGGTGTTGGGCAAGACGGCGCACACACGGTCACCTTGTTGCACGCCCATGTCTCGCAGCGCCGCAGCAAAGTGTGCCACCTGCCGCCGCAAGTCGGGCCAGCTCACCTCACGACAGACACCCTGGGCCAGCAAGTCCTCGTTGGCAAACACCAGGGCCGGATGGCCCATGGCGTGGGCCATGTCGGCGTGACGAAAGACCTGTTGGGCGTAATTGACTTGAGCCCCCACAAACCATTGCGCACCCGGCATGCGGGCCTCAGAGAGGACCGCAGTGGCCGGTGTGGGCGAGTGCATTTCAAAGTAGTCCCAGATGGACTGCCAAAAGGCGGGCAAGTCACTCACCGACCATTGCCACAAGGCCTCGTAAGTGGAGAAGTGCAGACCCTTGGTGGCCTGCAGCCAGCGTTGGTATACCGCCAGTCTCGGCAAGCGGGGATGCGCAGCGGCAGAAAGGGCTGACGGACCGGGAAGGTGGGTGGGTGTCATGACGGCCTTGGGTCGTTGGGCGAACTCACGTCAACAAAGCGCCACACATCACGCATAAACGGGTGGCGCCAGTAGTGATGGGTCCACGGCTGGACCAAGACATTGAGCACAGAGTGTCCATGCACTTTATAGGGCATGTAGGCCGTCAGCATGTCTTTGGCCTGGCGCATGACGGCCTCGCGCTGCGGGCCGTCGGGCAGACGCAACTGGGCCTCGTAGAGCCGGTCAAACGGCGCATGGGCAAAGCGGGGATCGTTGGATTCGCTGGCATGGGGGCCGTAAGCAATGCCCAGAAAAAATCCGCCATCCGGAGAGCCTGCGCTCCAGCTGTAGCCCCACATCATGAGGGTGCCCGCCCGGCTCTTCTTGAGCAGCTCGGGCCAAGTCGACACCTCAAACTCCATGCGCAAGCCCACGCGTTGCATGCAGCGTCGCCACAGCTCATTGCTCAGCCGGTCGCGTTGCGAGGACTGCGTGGCCATGCGCAAGACCAAAGGCGAGCCGTCGGGGCGTTCGCGCCAGCCGTCGCCGTCGCGATCCCGGTAGCCGTAGACATCCAGCACCGCTTTGGCCCGCGCAGGATCAAACGCGCTCATCTCACTTCGATAGACGGGATCAAAGCCGCTGGTGAACGGCGCGATCGTGGACTGCGCCGGCACGGCCTGCCCTCCGAGCACGCGGTCGATGTAGGCCTGGCCATCAAAAGCCAAGCCGATGGCACGTCGCAAGGCCACCTGGGCTGGCGCGTAGCCTCCCACCAGCGGATCCTCCATGAAGAAATACGTCATGGCCATGTCGGGCTGCAAGCTGCGTTGCAAGCGGACCCCCCTCTTGCGCAAAAAGGCCGCCAACTGCCCACCCGGAAGAGCGGTGGCCGCATAAGCCCCAGGCAGGGCCAGCCAGTGGTAGGTCCCTTTCAAGAACGACAGCCAGCGGGGTTGAGACTCTTCGACGATGTCCACGTGGACCTCGTCGACAAAGGGCTGTTTGCGTCCGCGCAGGGCCGCCGCAATGGATTGCGCTTGCGGGTCATCGGCGGGCTGTCCCTCGTAGACCACGCCGCGATACGACGCGGAACGCTCCAACACGATCTGGGAACCCCGACGCCAACGTTTGAGGTAAAACGGGCCGGTGCCCACCGGGTGGGACCCGATGTCATCCCCATAGTGCTCCACCACCTCGCGCGCCACGGCCCCCACCAGCCCCGCATCGGCCAGACGCCAAATGAATCGGGGGTCGGGTTGACCCAGTTGAATACGAAAGGTGTAGCGGTCCAAGGCGCGCACGCCCTCCACCTCGCGGTCGTAATCAAAGGGTTTGCGCTGATCGATGGCACGCTGGCGAAGCGCCGACAGGCCGGGCAGCTTCAGACCTTCAAACTGGTAGAGGTCACTGGAGTTGTAACGGGGGTCGTAAAAGCGCTTGATCGCATAGACATAGTCTTGCGCCACCAACTCCCGGCGTCGACCCTTGAACGCGGGGTCATCAGCGAAGTAGATGCCGGGGCGAAGTCGCACCGTGAAGGTCATGCCATCGGCCGATACCTCAGGCAAGTCAGCGGCGGTTTGCGGCACCAGGCGCACTGGGCGAGCGAGATAGTCATAGGCCAGCGGCGCTTCCAATATTTGCGCAAGCAAGGTGCTGGCGTACGCGTCGCTATTGGTCTGCGGCGGATCGAAGGACGACTCAGGTGTGGGAAAGACCACACGCAGCACCTTGCGGGGGGCGGTCTGCGGACCGCCCGATGAGACCGCAGCGCTTTGCGCTGCGTCCGAGGCCGCTCCCGTGGCGCTGACCGCCAACGCCTGAAGGAGGCGGCGGCGTTTCATGGGTGGCTACTTCTTGGCCGGCCGAAGCGCGTTGTCGATGTCCACCATGTGCCACCAGTCACTCCAGAAAACCGGTCGGCGGTAGCCCAGCAGCCACGGTTGCAACAAGTCATTGTTGAATCGGTGCACCGTGATTTTGTAGGGCATGTAGGCCACTGAAATGAGCTGGGCTTGGCGGAACAGCGCTTCGCGCTCCGGGCCATCAGCAATCTCTTGCATGCGCCGGTAGATGCGGTCGAACTCGTCGTTCTTGAAGCGCGCCAGGTTTTGGCTGCCGGACTGCGGCCCATACAGGCGCGCGAGCGAGCCTTGTCCATCCAGGGCCGCGGCCGAAGAGCCCAATGTCCACAGCTGCAATTTGCCAGCGCGCGCCGCCTTGAGTTGCTCGGGCCATTTGCCGGGGAAGAATTTGACGCGAATGCCCACGCGTTCGAGATTTTTCTTCCACATCTCATCGAATTGCCGGCTGAGCTGGTCGGGCTGGGTGGCCACCTCCAAGGTCAGTGGCTTGCCATTGGGCAGGTCTCGCCAGCCGTCGCCGTCTTTGTCCACATAGCCAAAGAGGTCCAGCAAGGCCTTGGCACGGGCCGGGTCAAAGTCGCCGTTTTCACTCTTGAAATGTGGGTCGTATCCGGTGGTGTGAGGCACGATGATGGACTGCGCGGGCACGGCCTGGCCACGGCGAATGACGCGGATTTCTCGCTCCACATCCATGGCCAGGGCAATGGCGCGGCGCAATGCCACGCGGTCGGGCGTGTAGCCGCCCACCACCGGATCATCCATGTTGAAGTAGGTGAAGGCCGAGTCGGCATTGAGCGTTCGGTAGGCCTTGATGCCCAGCTTGGCCAGATTGGGCGCCACCTTGCCATTGGGCACGGCTTGGTTGACAAATTCCGAGGGCACGTTGATGTAATCAATTTGGCCATTCAAGAACGCCAACCAGCGGGGCTGTGACTCCTCAATGATGGACACCTCCACGCGATCCACCATGGGCAATTTGCGTCCTTTGAATTGGGCCAGCAGGGCTTGGCCTTCGGCGTCGTCGCTGGCGGGCTGCGCGTCGTAGAGCATCTCTCGGTACTGCGGGTTGCGCTCCAACACAATGAGCGAGCTGCGGCGCCACTGCACCAGCTTGAACGGTCCACTGCCCACGGGGTGTGCCGGAATGGCGTCCCCGTACTTCTCGACCACTTCGCGAGCCACCGCACCCAACAAGTCATTGGCCGCCAAAGACTCCAAAAAGCGCGGGCGCGGCTCTTCCAGCTTGAACTGCACGGTGTGAGCATCCAGTGCGCGAATGCCTTCAATCTCGGTGTCATAGTCGAAAGGCTTCTTCTCTTTCAAAGCCTTTTCACGCAGGGCGGCCAATCCCAAGTACTTCTGGTCCAGAAAGCCTGCCACCACGGGGCTCTTGTTGGCAGGATCCACAAAACGTTTGAAGGCGTAGACAAAGTCTTGCGCCACCACTTCACGCCGCTTGCCATTGAAGGCCGGGTCGTCGGCAAAGTGGATGCCCTTTTTGATTTTGACCGTCCACGTTCTGAAGTCGGCCGATGTCTCGGGCATGCCATCGGCAATCAAAGGCTTGATCTTGGCGGGTCGCGCCAGGTGGTCGTAGGTGTACAAGCTCTCAAAAATGTGGGCCGTGACGATGCGCGAATACAGATCCACGATGCGCGCCGGATCGAAGCCGGTCTCGGCCACCGGGAAGGCATAGCGCAAGACCTTGGAGGCCAGGGGGGCCGA
>JAFMJY010000056.1 GCA_017853245.1 Burkholderiales bacterium
CGCTCCGGCTGATCGCAGCCTGCAGACCGACACTGCCGGGCGGGGCGCGCCGCCCGACGGGAGGCTAGCGCTGGGGCAGGGCGCCCTTCTCGCGCAGGGACTCGAGGCGGCCGAGGTCCAGGGACCCCACCGCCGAGCGCAGGGCATCGATCGACACCCCGTCGCCGCGAGCCTCCACCACGAAGCGCTCGCCGACGATGACGGTGTATTCCGCCGAGCCCCCGCGTTTGTCGAACTCCTCGCGCACCAGCCGGTTGCCTTCCTTGCGCGTTCGCTCCACTCGCCCGTTGGACTCCTTTTCCCCCTGCATGGTCGCCCAGCCCGCCAGCGCCATGAGTCCGCCGGCGCCGCCTGTGTCCGTCACCTCGAGCGAGATGCGCCTCCCCCCGGACGCGTCTTCATACTGGCCCCGCGTCTGCGAGGTTTGCAGGCCCGGCATGCCGCCGGACTCGGCGCTCAACTCGGTGCGACCCAGGCCGGCCAGCTTCTCGGGGACAAAGGGCTTGAGCTCGTCCAGGGACAGCGGCTGGTAGCGCTTGCCGCCACCAAGAGCAAGCCCGAGGCCCTCCATCGCCGCCTGCATTTGCGCCTGGGTGTCGCCCTTCTTCTCCGCCGCCTCCATGCGCTTGCCGACATCCTCCATCTTGCGGCCGAAGGCCTCCAGCTTCGATCCTGGGGAGTCAGCGCTGAAGCCCCCCCCCGCGCCGCGCATCGCGCCCATCATTCCGCCCCCCGTCAGCATTGACACGCCGCCAACGATCAGCGAGGTGAAAATGCCGATGACAATGGCGCAGATGACCACCACCACGGTGTAGCCGAGCGACTTCTCCGGCGGGTTCTTCATCAGCCGCGGCAGCCCGAGGTAGAGCAGGTACAGGCCGTAGAGCGCGAGGAGCGCGCCCAACAGGCCCAGCACCGGGAGCACGCCGAAAAAGCTTCCGATCCACCCGGGCGTGTAGGCGTAGACCGCGACCTTCATCGCCTGCGACGTGTTCTTCTGCCCGCCGAAGGACGGCGCCAGCAGGTTGATGAGCCAGGAGAGGATGAACACGCTCACGAACGCCATCGCGAACGTGAATACGGCTGTCACCAGGCCCGCGACGATGGGGGCGCGGTAGGTGCCCAGAAACGGCAGCGAGGTGCCGACAATCGTTTGGCCCACGAACCCGCAGAGGGCGGCGATGCCAGCAAGGGGCGCGACGTAGGCGCCCAGGAGGTCTCCTGTGGAGGGTGTTTCCCCGGCAATCACCTCCCATTCGGACTTCGGCTTCAGCAGGATGTTCTTGACGCGATCGATCAGGCCCATGCGGTTTTCCTTTCGGCTGTCTCGGCCAGGCGGGGGCGGCCCCGATGGCCGACAGTAAATGCCCTGCGACTGGCAACGTCAAGGGGCGGCCCCGGGCGGCCAGAGCCCCTCCCCTTAGAATGGGCACATGCCCGAGGCCCGCGATACCACCCAGCCCGTCCGCGTACGCGGACTGCGCTTTTCGCATGGCGAGCGGCGCGTCCTCGAGGGGCTCGACCTGGACATTCCACGCGGCGGCGTCTCGGCAATCCTCGGCGCGAGTGGGTGCGGAAAGACGACGTTGCTGCAGTTGATCGGCGGCTCTTTGCGCCCTCTGGGCGGCGATGTGCGCGTGTTCGGGCAGGACGTGCACGCGCTCGGCCGTGACGCCCTCTACGCCCTGCGCCGCCGCATCGGCATGATGTTCCAGAAGGGCGGCCTCTTCGGGGACATGACCGTCTTCGACAACATCGCCTTCCCGATGCGCGAGCACACGGCATTGCCGGAATCGGCCATCGCCGACCTGGTGAAGCTCAAGCTGCATGCGGTGGGGCTTCGCGGCGCCGCCCATCTTCTTCCGGCGGAGCTCTCGGGTGGCATGGCACGGCGGGTGGCGCTGGCGCGCGCCATCGCCCTGGATCCCGAGCTCATCATCTACGACGAGCCCTTCGCCGGCCTCGACCCCATCACGCTCAACGTCATCTGTAACCTCATCCGCACGCTGAACGACGCGCTTGGCGCCACTTCGGTGGTGGTGACCTATGACGTCCCCGAGGCGCTGAAGCTTGCCGACACGCTGTTCGTGATGGGCGGCGGGCGCATCGTCGGGCACGGCCCCACGGCCGCCATGCGGGAGAGCAGCGACCCCTTCGTGCGCCAGTTCCTGCACGCCCAACCGGACGGGCCCGTGCCCTTCCACTACCCCGCGCGCCCGATTGCCGGAGAGATCGGCGTCGAGACCGCGCGCGCAACGAGGATGCCTGCATGAGCGCCAACCGCGATCGCATGCCACCGCTGCCACCCGATAGCCTCACGGCAGCCCAGCGCGCGGCCGCCGACGAGCTCTCGCGCGGGCCTCGCGGCGGGGTCTTCGGCCCCTTCGTGCCGCTGCTTCGCAGCCCCGACCTCCTCACCCCGCTGCAAAAGACGGGCGAGTATCTGCGCTACAAGAGCGCGCTTGAGCCCCGGCTCTCGGAGTTTGCGATCCTCATCGTCGCGCGACGCTGGCGCCAGCAGGTGGAATGGCAGATCCACGCGCCGATTGCGCGCAAGTCCGGCCTGCCGCAGCCACACATCGACGCCCTCGCCGAGAACCGGCGGCCCGAGGGCATGCAGGCCGACGAAACCACGCTCTACGACTTCCTTACCGAGCTGCAGCAGCACCACTCGGTGTCGGACGTCACCTACGCTCGCGCCATCGAGCACTTTGGGGAGCGGGGCGTGGTCGACCTCTGCGGCCTGTGCGGCTATTACACGACGCTCGCCATGGTCATGAACGCAGCCCGGACCGCGCTGCCCGACGGCGCAGCGCCCCCGCTGGCGCCCTGACTCGGGGGGCGATGACGATGCGCCTCGTTGAGTCCTTTCTCGCGGCCCACCCCGAGCTCGCCGTATTCCTCGTGCTGGGCCTGGGTTACCTGATCGGACGCATCGGCTGGCGCGGTTTCGCGATCGGCCCGGTCACCGGGTGCCTCTTCGCTGGCCTGCTGGTTGGCCAGGTCGCGGATGTGCCGGTGTCGGACACCGCCAAGTCCATCCTGTTCCTCCTGTTCCTCTTCGGCATCGGGTACTCCGTGGGGCCACGGTTTCTCGCAGCCATTCGGGGCGACGGGCTGCCGGCAATGGCAATCGGCATCATCGTGCCGCTATCGGGGCTCGCGACGGCCGTGGCAGTCGCCAAGGCGCTCAGCCTCGACGTGGGCTTCGCCGCGGGGCTCTACTCGGGCGGCCTCACCGAGTCGCCCGCCATCGGCACCGCGGCTGAAGCAATCAAGGCGCTCGCCCTGACGGAGGCAGAACGCCTGCGGCTCACCAGCCACATTGCCGTCGCCGACGGCCTCACGTATCTCTTCGGCACCATCGGCGTGATCCTGATGACGAGCGTCATCGGCCCGCTGCTGCTGCGGGTGAACCTGCGGGAGGCCGCGCGCGAGCTCGAGCTTCGCTACGGGTTCAGCGCCGCCAAGCCCGGCGTCCACTCCGCGTGGCGCCCGATCGACGTGCGCGCCTACGCGATCGCGGAAGGCAGCCCCGCCGCCGGGCTCTCGATCGCCCAGGCCGAGGCAGCGGTGAAGGAGGCGCGGGTCTTTTTCTTCCGCGTTCGGCGGAATGGCGCGCTCATCGAAGCAGCGCCGTCCCTGGTTCTGCAGGCCGGTGACGTGGTGGCCGCCACGGGGCGGCGCGAGGCGCTCATCAACGTCATCGGCACCGCCGGCCGCGAGCTGGAGGATCCGGAGCTACTCGATATGCCCACCCTGACCCAGGACGCGTACGTCTCGAACGCCGCGGTGGCGGGAAAGCCCCTGCGCGAAATCGCGGAGCAATACGCGGAGCGCGGCCTCTTCGTTCGCCGGATCATGCGCGGCGGCCTGGCGATTCCCGTCGCGCCCGGCACCGTCATCCTGCGCGGCGACCGCGTCTCGCTCACGGGGCCCGAGGCCGCGGTCAGCCGGGCCCTGGCGCTCGCCGGCCAGGGCGTGAGCCTCACGGACACGACGGATTTCGCCACTGTCGGCTTCGCGATCTTCCTCGGCGGCGTGGCGGGAATGCTGATCGGTTTCCAGGCGGCGGGCGTACGCGTGACGCTCGGGATCAGCGTTGGCACCTTGCTGGCTGGCCTTGTCGTCGGGTGGCTCCGGTCACGGCGCCCTCACTTCGTTCCGGTGCCCGAGCCGGTGGTGGCGTTCATGACCGCCATTGGGCTCGCGGCTTTCGTCGGCATGGTGGGCCTGCACGCCGGCCCGATCTTCGTCTCGGCTGTGAAGGAAGTGGGCATCGGCCTGCTGCTGGGGGGCGTGGTGGTGACGCTGGTGCCGCAATTCGTCGGGCTGCTGGTTGGGCATTTCGTGCTGCGCATGAATCCGATATTGCTGCTGGGGGCGCTCGCCGGCGCGCAAACCGTTACCGCAGGGCTCGCTGCGCTCCAGGAGCGGTCCGGGAGCCCCGTCGGGGTGCTGGGCTACTCGGCCGCGGTTCCTTTCGGCCACGTGCTGCTCACCTCCGGCGGCACTGCGGTCGTGTGGCTGATGACTTGAGCCGTCGCGTCACCCTGCCGCTCGAGCCTCTTGATCTCGGCGAGAGCGGCACGCCACGGTCGGCGCGCTACGGGGACGTGTACCACCCGGCCGAGAGTGGCCTTGCGCAGGCCCGGCACGTGTTCCTGAGTGGCAACCGGCTGCCGGATCGCTGGGCGGGTCGCGACCACTTCGTCGTGCTGGAGACCGGCTTCGGCATCGGGCTCAACTTCCTCGCGACGTGGCACGCCTGGCAGCGTGACCCCCGAGCGTGCGCGCGCCTGCACTTTGTCAGCGTCGAGGCTCATCCGCTGTCTCGGCACGATGTCGTGCGCGCGCTATCGGCTTTTGCCGAACTCGCCCCGCTCGCGCGCGACTTGGCCGAGGCCTGGCCCTTACCCGTGGCGGGTTTTCATCGACTGGTGTTCGACAGTGGGCGGGTGATGCTCACGTTGCTGCTGGGGGAAGCCTGCGCGCTTTTGCCCTCCGTGGTTGGGAAGGTTGACGCAATCTTCCTCGATGGCTTCGCGCCGGCGCGCAATCCCGCGATCTGGTCACCCGATGTGATGCGCGGGATCGGGCGCCTGGCCACGCCAGGGGCAACACTCGCCACCTGGAGCGTCGCGGTGGGCTTGCGCGAAGCGCTCGCCGACGCCGGGTTCCGGGTCGCCGTCGCCCCGGGGTTCGGTCGCAAGCGCGAGATGCTCGTCGGCGAGCGTGTTGCGCCAGTGCTGCGAGCGCAATTTTCACCGGCGCGTCGCGCGGCCATCGTCGGTGCCGGGCTGGCCGGCGCCCTCTGCGCGGAGCGGCTCGCGTCCCGGGGCTGGTCGGTAACGCTGGTCGACGAGCGCGCGACGCCCAGCGCTGCGGCGGCAGGACTGCTGCGCCCGGTGGCAAACAGCCAGGACTCGCCCAATGCACAGGCCTCGCGCCCGGCCTTCGGCTTTGCGCTTCGTTACCTGCAGATGCTCAGCGGGCCAGCGCTCCACTGGTCACCGACAGGGATCCTCCAACTGGCCGCCACCGAGGCGGAAGCCGAGCGACAGCGAAACATTGCGAGCCAACAGGCATGGCCAGAGGCGTGGCTATGTTTCGTCGAGGCCGACGAAGCCGCTCAACTCGCAGGGCGCGCCGTGCGCGGCCCCGGTTGGTGGATTGCCGCCGGCGCCTGGGTCAGCGCGGCGAGCCTCGTCTCGGCGGCTATCGCATGCGGGGGCGCGCGGATCACGCGTTGCACGGGGCGCGCCGTGCACCGCATCGAGGGCGACCCCTCGGGATGGCGGCTGCTCGGCGCCGATGACGAGGCTATCGAGGAGGCGCCCGTGGTGATCGTGGCCAACGCTCACCGCGCAGCGCGCCTGATTCCGGGCACGACACTCCCGCTCTCCCCGGTGCGCGGGCAAGTGACGGATCTGCCGGCCGATCCCGCACGCGCGGTTCGAGTGGCCGTCAGCGGCAACGGTTACATCGCGCCAACGCCAGACGGAGGCCACGTTGTCGGCGCCAGTTTTGCGCACGACGAGGAAAGCCTCGACCTGCGCGATACCGAGCATTGCGAAAACCTGGCCCGAGCCGAATCGATGCTGCCGGGGTTCACGCAAGGACTCGACGCGCGCTCGCTGGCCGGCTGGGCTGGCGTTCGCGCTACGGTGACCGATCGCCTGCCGGTGTTCGGGGAGTCCACGGACAGGGGCCTGTGGTTCGCCACCGGCCTGGGGTCGCGGGGGTTGCTGTGGGCGCCGCTCGGTGCCGAGCTGATCGCAAGCGCCCTTGAGGGCGAGCCTTTACCGCTGCCGACCAGCCTGGTGGACGCGTTTTCCCCGCGGCGGTTCGCCCGCTAGTCGCGCTTCAGCCGCGCGTGCGCACCCGGCCGCCCTCGGCGAGCGCGTTGCCCGGGTAGAGCACGACTTCGTCACCCTCGGCGAGGCCCGAGGAAACCTCAGCTTCGCGCGCACCGCGCAAACCCACCTCCAACAAACGCAGCTCCAGCCGGCCGCCCGTCACCACAAAGGCGGCCCAGCGATCGCCGCGCCGGAAGAGTGCCCCCACTGGCACCCGCAGCACGCCATCCCGCTCGGCCGCGATGATGCGCGCGTCGACCCGGAAGGCGTCGCCCAGCCCCTCGGGCACCGTCTTGAAGTCGCCGATGACGTTGACACGCTGTTCCTCGACGCCGAGAGCCGAAATTTTCTTGAACGCGGCCGGCTCCACGAGCCTGACCGTCGCTTCCGCCGGCTGGGCGCCTCCCCAGCCCGTGAGCAACATCTGCATGCCCGGGCGAATTCGCACGGCGTCACTGGACAGCACGTCGATAACCACCTCCAGCGCCGACGGGTCGCCCACCGTGACCAGCACTGCGCCCGGCTGCACCACACGCTCGCTCTTCTCGACCACGCGAAGCACGCGGCCGGCGACGGGCGAGGCCACACGCAAGGTGGGTGCCCGGTCGCGCACGGCAGTGAGCGCCGCGCTGGCGGCCTGCACTTCAAACTCCGTCGCCACCGCGCGCGAGCGCGCCGCCTTCGCATCCGCAGCCCGCGAGCGCTCCGCAACCTCGGCCTGCTCGAGCGCCTGCTGCGACATGAAGGCCTTCTTCACCAGGTCAGCGACTCGCGTGCGCTCCCGCTCGGCCTGCTGCAGGGCGATGTCGGCCTGGCGCACACGCTCGTCGGCCTCCGCCTTGAGCGCTCGCGCGGCCTCCTGCTTCGCCACCAGCATGTCGCGATCTGCGGCGGAGATGGGCAGCGGCGCGATCTCCGCGATCGCCTGCCCCGCTTTCACGGAATCGCCCTCGCGCAACATGACGCGCAGCATCCGGCCCGCAACGGGGCTTGCGACGCCGAAACGATCGACCGCGCGTGTCTCGCCGTCTTCCTCGATGGCGAGTTGAACGGACCCGCGGGTGACCTTGGCGGTTTCCACCTGGGGCGGCGCTGGCCATACCCACCAGGCGAGGCCTGCCACGGCAAGCAGCGCCAGCAGGGGGTAGGCGACGGCGCGTCGATCGAGTTTCATGAGGAAGCGTGTCCTATTCACGCGCCTTGAGCGCGCCAACCAGGTCCAGGTGCCTGAGCCGCCAGGCCACTGCAGCGCCTGAGGCCGCTGCAGCGAACGCGATGGCTGCCACGGCGCCGAGCAGATTAGCACCCGTCATGACGTACGGCATGCGCCAGAGCTGGGTGGTGAGCAGCCAGACGAAGTACATGGTGAGCCCGATGCCCAGGGCGGCGCCAAGCGGCAGGCCAACCCCGGTGACGGTAGCCTGCTCGCCCAGCAGCATCCCGGCCGTTTCGCGCTCCGTGAACCCGAGTACCCGGAGGGTGGCAAGCTCGTAGCCACGCTCGGAGAGCGCGATGCGGGCTCCGTTATAGACGAGCCCGAAGGCAATGATCCAGGCGAACAGCAGGTTCACCGAGATCATGATGCCGACGCTGCGGTCGATCATCGCGCGGAATTGCACGTACGCGACTTCCCGCAGGTTCGCGCCCTCGACGCGCGGCAGAGCCTTCAGCCGCTCGAAAAGCGTCAGTCGCCTCGCCTCGTCGACCTGCAGGTAGGCGCCGGTAAGCACGTCGCCCTCCCGCATCAGGCGGTTGGCAGCAGGGCGAGCGATGTAGGCCGCGAACCCAATGGGCTCGTCGACGATGCCGGAGACCAGCATCGGCTCACGCGGGTGGCGGCCCTCCATCACCTCGACCTCGATGGTGTCGCCAGCCTTGACGCCAAGCACCCGGGCGAAGAGGTCGGTGAGCACGATCCCCTCGGGGGGGAGCTCTACCGCCCTCCCGGCGCCGTCGATGACGCGCCGCATGGAGGCGCCCGGCTCGACGCCGAAGAGCAGGCCGCGCTTGAGCTTGTAGCCGTTATGCAGCCGTACGCCAGCGAGGCGGAAGGGCTCGGCCTGGAGCACGCCATCCATGCCCCGCAGCGAATCGAGCGCCGCCCGCTCGCGAGGCTCCGTGAGGATCAGCTGCACGTCGTCACGCTGCACGTGCTTGAACTGCCAGTCGACCAGCTGGTTGATGCCGTCGAGCATCGCGGTCATCAGCACCAGCAGTGCTACAGCCACGGCGATGCCCGTCACGTTGGCAGCGAAGCGAAGCGGCCGGCGCGCCAGGTTCCGCACCAGCATCCGCCCGGCGGGCCGCAACGCCCGGCGCAGCCCCCAGCGCTCAAGGAAGCCCGCGTGAAAGCGCGGCGGCGCCTCGGGGCGCATGGACTCGGCAGGCGGGAGGCGCGCGGCGCGCAGCGCTGCCGGAACCGCGCCAAAGGCGGCTGCGAACAACGCCAGCGCAACGCCCGTGGCGCTGACCTGGAGCAGGATGTTTTCCTGATACAGGGGGAAGAAGTAGTACTCGCCGTAGAGCGCAATCATGGTGCGGGCAAGCGGCAGGCCCGTCACCACGCCCAATGCCGCGCCGATGAGCGAGATGAGGAAGGCGAGCTTCAGGTAATGCCACGCGATCTCGGCGCCGGAATAACCGAAGGCCTTCAACAGGCCCACTTGCGAGCGCTGCAGCTGCACGAGCCGGGCGAGCACCGTGTAGAGCAGGAACGCGCCGACGATCAGGAAGATTGTGGGGAGGATTCTTGCCATGGTCCGGTTCTGCGACACCTCGTCGGAGAGGAACCGGTGCGAGAGCTGGTCCTCGCGGTCGAAGGCGCCGATGCCCCCATAGCCCGAGAGAAGGCGGTCCATTTCCCCCAGGACCGTGCTCGTGCGCACGCCCGGCGCGAGCCTGGCCGCAACATCGTTGAAGGCCCCCTCCATGTCGTAGGCGGCAGCGAGCCCCTTGCGATCCATCCACAGCACGCCGTAACGGCGGTTGTCCGGAACGATCTGGCCCGGACCCAACGCGTAGATGAACTCCGGGGAGACGGCAATGCCGGCGATGCGAAGCGTCTGGTAGCGCCCGTTGATCACGGCGCGCACGGAGTCGCCGGGCTCCAGCCTGTTTGACCAGGCGAAAGACTGGCTCGCCACCACTTCGTGCTGGCTGCCGGGGGGTGGCATCCTCCCGCGAAGCAGGTGCAGCGCGTTGATGCCGCCGCTACCGATGTCCCGGGGCAAGGACAGGATGCGACCGCGCGCCGGCTCGTTGAGCCCCGGCACGTCCAGGCTCACTTTCACGTTGACGCGCGTCTCGAGCGCTGCCACGCCAGGGATGGCCGCAAGCGACTGGCCAAGGGTCTCTGGCGCCCGCACGAGGTTCGCGAACACGTCGGCGAAGCGGTGCTCTTCGTAGAAGCGCGCCTGCGAGGTAGCGAGTGTGCGGTTCACCGTCGACAGGGAAACATACGAGTTGATGCCCCCGGCCACCACAAGCGCGCAGGCGAGGATCTGCCCACGCATGTGCCAGGCGTCCCGCAACAGCTTCCAGTCGAGCGCGCCCAGCTTCACCATTCGAGCCGGGAGGCTGGCAGGCGTTTCGCATTGGGCTGCACTTCAACGACCCGCCCGCTCGACATGCGGATGACCCGGTTGCCCATGGCGGCAATCGACGCGTTGTGGGTGATGACGGCGGTGATGGTGCCGAGCTCGCGGTTCACGCGATCGAGCGCCTCGAGCACCAGGCGGCCGGTCGCCACATCGAGCGCCCCTGTCGGCTCGTCGCACAGCAGCACGTCCGGCCGCTTGGCGATGGCGCGAGCGATGGCCACCCGCTGCTGCTCGCCGCCGGAGAGCTGCGCCGGAAAATGCTCGGCGCGCCCGGAGAGGCCTACGAGCGCGAGCGCCTCGTGCGGATCCATGGGGTTGGCGGCGATTTCCGTGACCAGCGCCACGTTCTCCACCGCCGTGAGGCTGGGAATCAGGTTGTAGAACTGAAAGACGAAGCCGACGTGCTCGCGGCGGAAGCGGGTGAGCACCGCGTCTCCACCCCGGCCAAGCTCGTGGTCGAGGTAGTCGACGCGGCCGGTGGTGGGCGTGTCGAGGCCGCCGAGAATATTGAGCAGCGTGCTCTTGCCGCTGCCCGACGGGCCCAGCAGCACCACGAACTCGCCCGGGAACAGTTCGAGCGAAACGTCCTGCAGGGCCACGACCTCCACGTCGCCGACGTGGTAGACCTTGGAGACGCCGCGCATGCGGAAGACGGCTTCAGGCACGGAGCTACCCGATCAAGGGGTTTCGAACGGTCAAGGAGGGATAGCGGGAGAAATCCCGGTCGGCCGTCCACAGCTCTTCCACGCCTTGCGAAAGACAGATGGCCGCGATGCGCGCGTCGTGCACCGCGCCACCACGAGCCTTCGCGGCCTTGGCCACAGCCTCCAGGTGGGACAAGTAGCCCTCGGCCTCGGCGATGAATGCGAGGTTGCCGAGCCCGCTCAACGCGCGAAGCTGATCGAGTGCGGTTTCTGCGGGCGTGGGGGTTCGATAGATGCGCGGATGGGTGACGACCGCGAAGAACTCGTGCGCGCATGGCCAGGGGATGGCCCAAGGCCGCGGCTTCGACGCAAGGCCTTCGACGACCTTCCGCGCGCGTTCGTGAAAGGGCGAATCCGTGCGATGGGCGTAAACCAGGATGTTTGTATCAACCGCGATCACGGTAGATCTCGTCGCGGATGGTGTCCCAACGGGCGGAGGCGAACTCCGGCGTGAGGCCATTGCCCTTGAAAGGCCGCACGGAGAACGACCCTTCCGCTTTCCGCGAGCGGGCCCGCAGGGCGAGATGAAGGCCCTCCTCGATGAGCGCCCTCAAGCTGGAATTCTCGCGACGCGCCAAGGCCTTGCTGCGCTCCAGGAGGTCATCCGGCAATTCAATCGTGGTCTTCATATGGGTAGGCCATATATAAAATATGGGTAATATGGTATCGCAAAACCATGGGGCAGCCGTCGCGTGTCAGACACGGTGTCTCAGGTACGGTTCCTGACGCCAGCGCAACCGCCCGCCCTAAACCACGCGCTCCACTTTCCAAGCGCACGCTCGGCCAGCGCCAGTTCGTATTGATGCTGAAGGTTCATCCAGTACTCGGGGGATTGCCCGAATGCGCGCCCGAACAGCAGCGCCAGCTCGCCAGTGATGGGCCGGGAGCCCTTCACCACGTGGGAAATCCGCTTCATACGCGTGCTCACCCCCAGACGAGGCAACCGAACAGATTGCCATCAGAACTGCATACGTTTTGTTTGCGGCGCGGGGAAAGACCCGCAAGTGTCTAACGCTCCCACTCCCGCCCCATTTGACAGCCAAGCCCGTTGACACACGCTGCTTGAGCCGCCGCAGCCCCGTCCGTCGCGCCTCGCCTAAAATACGGCTCCTTTCCGCGGCCCCTTCCCATGGACGATTCCCCTCCGCCGGCCAAGCCTGGCCGCGACGTCATCCGCGTTCGTGGCGCGCGCCAGAACAACCTGAAAAACCTCGACCTGGACATCCCCACCGGCGAGTTGGTGGTGGTGACGGGGCCCTCGGGGTCGGGGAAGAGTTCGCTTGTCTTCGACACGCTCTACGCCGAGGGGCAGCGTCGCTACGTCGAGACCTTCTCGCCGTACGCGCGCCAGTTTCTCGACCGGATGGACAAGCCGCAGGTGGACGCGGTGGAGGGCATTCCGCCGGCGATTGCCATCGACCAGACCAACCCGGTGCGCACGTCGCGGTCGACGGTCGGCACGATGACGGAGCTCAACGATTACCTGAAGCTCCTCTACGCGCGGGTGGCTGCGCTTCACTGCCGACGCTGCGCGAAGCCGGTGCGCCGGGATACGCCCGCCTCGATCATCGATGACCTCGTCGGTCGCAGTGCAGCATCAGGAAACCCACGCCTGTCCCTGACCTTCCCGGTCAACGTCCCCGCGAACTTCGACGAGGCCGAGGTGGAGTCGCATTTGCAGGCCCAGGGCTATTCCCGCATCCATCGGCGCCAAGGGCGACGCCTGGACGTGTTGCAGGACCGCGTGCGGCTTGTTGGTGAGGAACGGGCCCGGGTGGCAGAAGCGATCGAAGCCGCGCTGCGCTTGGGCGCCGGGCGAGTGAACGTCTTCGCGGAAGGCTCCGAAGAAGCCTGGCGCTACTCGACCGATCTGCACTGCGCACACTGCGATATCCACTACGCAGATCCCTCACCCGCTCGCTTCTCCTTCAATTCGCCCATCGGCGCCTGCGATACCTGCCGCGGCTTCGGGCGGGTAATCGGGGTGGATTACGGCCTCGTGGTGCCCGACGAGTCGAAGTCGCTGGGCGACGGCGCCGTGAAGCCCTTCCAATCGGCGAGCTACTCCGAATCGCAGGACGACCTGGTGAAGTACGCCAAGCGCCGCGGCGTGGCGCTCGATATCCCGTGGCGCGACCTGCCCGCTGAACACCGCCGCTGGGTGATCGAAGGCGACGAGGGTTGGGTGAGCTGGAACAAGACGGGGCGCTCGCACTGGTACGGGGTGCAGCGCTTCTTCGACTGGCTGGAAACCAAGGCCTACAAGATGCACATCCGGGTGCTGCTCTCCAAGTACCGCGCCTACACGCCGTGCGCGGATTGCGAGGGGGCGAGGCTCAAGCCTGAGTCGCTGCTGTGGCGCATCGGAACGAAGGCGGAGGCCGATGCCGTGCTCCCGGCCGAGCGCAGACACCCGCCGCGCGGCACGACATGGAGTGCACAGGCCCTGCAGGGCCTGCCGGGCCTTTGCCTGCACGACCTCATGCAGCTGCCGATCGAGAGGGCCCGCACGTTCGTCGCCAACCTCGCCGTGCCGGCGCCGATGGATGAAGCCACCGAGCTGCTGCTCGACGAGGTCAATGCGCGGCTGCGTTTCGTTTGCGAGGTGGGCCTGGGCTACCTCACGCTGGACCGGCAGTCGCGCACGCTCTCCGGCGGCGAGGTGCAGCGCATCAACCTCACCACGGCGCTGGGCACCTCGCTCGTCAACACGCTCTTCGTGCTGGATGAGCCCTCGATCGGCCTGCACCCGCGCGACATGGAGCGGGTGATCGCGGTCATGAAGCGGCTGCGCGACGCGGGCAACTCGCTCGTCGTGGTGGAGCATGACCCGCAGATCATGGGCGAGGCCGACCGCATCCTCGACATGGGCCCCGGCCCTGGCGAGCGCGGCGGCGAGATCGTTTTCGCCGGCTCGCCCAACGAGCTCATGGGGCGATCGACGCTTACTGCAGAATATCTTTCCGGGCGCAGGCGCGCCGATGCCGAGGCGCCCGCGCGTCACCCGAGCCCGGCCACGCCGTGCCTCGCATTGCGAGGGGTGACGCAGCACAACCTGAAGGACATCGACGTCGAGCTGCCGCTAGGCCATTTCGTCTGCGTGACGGGCGTCTCGGGCTCGGGCAAGTCGACGCTCATCCAGGACGTGCTGCACCCGGCACTGCTGCGGCATCTGGGCAAGCCCACCGAGGCCCCGGGCACGTTTCGGGACATGCATGGCGCAGACCGCATTGGCGACGTGGTGTTCGTCGACCAATCCCCCATCGGCCGCACGGCGCGATCCAACCCGGCCAGCTACCTCGGCGCCTTCGACGCCATCCGCAGCCTATTTGCAGCCACGGCCACCGCCAGGCAGCGCGGCTACACGGCCGGCACCTTCAGCTTCAATGCTGGCAACGGCCGCTGCCCTGCCTGCAGCGGCAACGGGTTCGAGCACGTGGAAATGCAGTTTCTCTCGGACGTGTATCTGCGCTGTCCGGATTGCAACGGCCGCCGCTATCGCGACGAGATCCTCGAGGTGACGTGGAAGGGCAAGAGCATCGCCGAGGCGCTCGAGCTCACGGTTCGGGAGGCACTCGACTTCTTTGGAGAGTCCTGCGAGGTGCGAGCGCGCCTTGCCCCGCTCGCCGACGTGGGGCTCGATTACCTGCGCCTCGGGCAGCCCGTCCCGACGCTCTCCGGTGGCGAGGCCCAGCGACTGAAGCTTGCCGCGCACCTGGCGGAAGCCTCGTCAGCCAAGCCGTCGGGGAAGCGGCCCGCGCCAGCCATTCACCCGGTTCCCGGCGGCGCCACGAAGCTGTTTCTATTCGACGAGCCCACCACCGGGCTGCACTTCGATGACGTGGCGAAGCTGCTCAAGGCGTTCCGCCGTCTCGTGGCGGCGGGCCACTCCCTGGTGGTGATCGAGCACAACCTCGACGTGATCCGAGCCTGCGACTGGCTCGTGGACCTGGGCCCCGAGGCTGGCGACCAGGGGGGGGGGGTGGTGTTTGCCGGCACGCCGGCCAACGCCATGCAATGCGAGGCTTCCCACACGGGCCGGGCGCTAAGACAGTACGTTGAAGCGATGGATTCGCCCACGCCGCATCGTCTGGCCACGAGCGAGGCGCGGCCCACCTTCGCAGCGACCAGGGGAGCAGCTCCCGCCATCCAGGTGCGCCACGCTCGCGAGCACAATCTGAAGGGCATCGACGTGGACATCCCGCGTGGGCAGTTCACCGTCATCACCGGCGTGTCGGGCTCCGGCAAGTCGACCCTCGCATTCGACATCGTGTTTGCCGAGGGACAGCGCCGCTACCTCGAAAGCCTCAACGCCTACGCACGGCAATTTGTTCAGCCAGCGTCCAAGCCCGACGTTGATGCGATCTTCGGGATTCCGCCAACGGTCGCGATCGAGCAACGCACCAGCCGGGGCGGGTCGAAGAGCACGGTCGCCACGCAGACGGAGATTCACCATTTCCTGCGGCTGCTCTTCGTGAAACTAGGCACCCCGCACTGCCCGGATTGCGACGTGCCGATCGAGCCGCAGACGCCGGAGGCAATCCTTGCGCGCCTCATGAAAAGCCACCGGGGCGAGAGGCTCGCGCTGCTCGCTCCGCTCATCGTCAACCGCAAGGGTTACTACACGGACCTCGCGAAGTGGGCGCGAGGCAAGAAGGTCTCGCATCTGCGGGTCGATGGCGAGTACCTGCCAACCGACCGCTGGCCCCGGCTTGACCGCTTCCGCGAACACACGATCGAGTTGCCTGTTGCGGAGATCGACATCTCCCCCGCGGCGGAGCGGCCCCTGCGGGAGGCACTCGATGCCGCGCTCGAGCACGGCCGTGGCGTCGCCCACGTGCTGCCTGGCGGCTGGGGCGGGCGCGAGCCATCGATCTTTTCGACCAAGCGCGCGTGCCGCTCGTGCGGGAAGAGCTTTCCGGAGCTCGACCCGCGACTCTTTTCCTATAACTCGAAGCACGGCTGGTGCTCATCCTGTTACGGCACGGGGCTCAAGCTCACTGACTCAGGCATCGACTGGGACGACGAGCGTGCCAAGACCGGCACCGAGGACCACGTGCTCGACTCGTGGGTGTCGTGGCTCGAAATCGACCAGCCCTGCGCGGCCTGCGACGGGCGCCGCCTGAATCGGGAGGCACTGGCCGTTCGGTTCCGCGGGCAGTCCATCGCGGAGGTGGGCGCGCAACCGATTACTCGGGCGCGGGGCTTCTTCAATGCACTGGCACTGGACGGCCGCGAGCGTGAGATCGCGCGCGACATGGTGACGGAGCTCGCCTCGCGCCTACAGTTTCTCGAGCAGGTGGGGCTTGGTTACCTCTCGCTTGATCGCGCAGCGCCCACACTATCGGGCGGCGAAGCCCAACGCATCCGGCTCGCAGCCCAGCTCGGCTCGAATCTGCGCGGAGTCTGCTACGTCCTGGATGAGCCCACGATCGGGCTGCATCCGCGCGATAACCAGATCCTGCTCAAGACCTTGCGCGAGCTGGAGGCCAAGGGCAACACGCTGGTGGTAGTGGAGCACGACGAGGACACGATTCGCCAGGCCGAGCATGTGATCGACCTGGGCCCCGGAGCCGGCAAGCTCGGGGGGCGGGTCGTCGCTTCGGGAACGGCGGAGGAGCTGCGCGCCAACCCGAATTCGCTTACCGGAAGATTTCTTGCCTCACCGCTCAAACACCCGGTGCAACCGCACCGGCCCGTCAGCGCGCGCCACCCTGCCATCGTCACGGCCGGCGCTTCGCTGCACAACTTGCGCTCGGTAGACGCGCGCTTTCCGCTGGGGCGCCTCACGGTCGTCACTGGCGTGTCGGGTTCGGGCAAGTCCACACTTGCCCGAGACGTGTTGCATGCGAACCTCGAGCGCCTCGTGGCGGGCGAGCGCAAGCGCGGCAAGGCACCGCCCGTTGCGGGTTGCCGCGAGATTCGCGGGTGGGAAGCGATTGGCCGCGTGCTGGAAGTCGACCAGACCCCGATCGGCAAGACGCCGCGCTCGTGCCCGGCCACTTACGTCGGCTTCTTCGACGCCATCCGACGGCTGTTCGCGGACACCCAGGAGTCGCGCATCCGAGGCTACACGCCGAGCCGCTTCTCGTTCAATGCCGCGGGCGGCGGGCGCTGCCCGGCCTGCGAGGGCCAGGGCATGAAGACGGTGGAGATGAGCTTCCTGCCGGACGTGAAGGTCACCTGTGAGTCGTGCCGTGGCGCCCGCTTCGATACGGAAACGCTTGCCGTCTCCCTGCGCGGCAAGTCCATCGGCGATGTGCTGTCGCTGAGCGTCGACGAGTCGGTGGCGTTTTTCACGGCACACCCCTCGATTCATCATGCATTGCGCTTGCTGCAGGACGTGGGCCTGGGTTACCTCACACTCGGCCAGCCCAGCCCGACGCTCTCCGGCGGCGAAGCGCAGCGCATCAAGCTGGTGGCGGAACTCGCCAAGGTACGGCCCAACCTGCGCGCCCCAACCCTCACTGGCCAGACGCTCTACGTGCTCGATGAGCCGACGGTGGGCCTGCACATGGCCGA
>JAFMJY010000163.1 GCA_017853245.1 Burkholderiales bacterium
CTCCGGCATGCTTCCGGGCTGGGTGTCGGGCCACTATTCGCTGCCGGCCTGCACGATCAATTTGCAGGCCTTGGCGCGTGCGGCTGGAATTGCCTTTCAGGCTGCGAACGCGGTGGCGATCGACGCCGACGCCCGACAGGTGCGCCTCGACGGTGGCGTGGGCCTTGGTTATGACGTGCTGTCCCTCAACGTAGGGTCGGTGGCCGCTGGGTCGCACGTGGCAGGGATGCAGGCGCATGCCGTGCCGGTTCGCCCGTTGCCTCGGTTCATCTCGGGATGGGCCCGGGTGCTGGAGGAAGCCGCCGCCGGGCAGGTCCGCGAAGTCAGCGTGGTGGGCGGCGGCGCCGCCGGGGTCGAGCTGGCGCTTGCGATGGCGGCGCGCTTTCGCCGCGTTGCGCCCGCCGGCGCACCGCATGTGCGCATCTTCACCGAGGAAGAAGGCATCCTGATGGGCTATCCCTCGCTTGCCCGCCAGTGGCTGAGTCGCTGCCTCGCCAGGGCGGGGGTGGGCGTGCATGAGCGCAGCCCCGTGCGCGAGGTCGGCGCCGACTTCATCCGCATCGCCACGACGCTGACGTTCTCGAACCAGGCAACGTTCTGGGTGACGGGACCCGCGGCAGCCCCCATGCTGCGATCCTCGGGGCTTCAGGTCGACGCGTCCGGCTTTGTCGCCGTCAACGACTTTTGCCAGTCGCTCTCACATCCGGAGGTGTTCGCCGCGGGGGATTGCGCCACGCGCTCGGGCGCGGCGCTGCCGAAGTCCGGCGTCTTCGCCGTTCGTGCCGGCCCGGCGCTTGCCGCCAATGTTCGCGCGGTGGTCGCGGGCGGCCCCCAGCGGGCATTCCGTGCGCCTTCGCGGCACTTGGCGCTGATTGCAACGGGGGATCAGCACGCAGTCGGTGCCTGGGGTGGGTTGTCGTTCGCAGGGCGCTGGGCCTGGCGGTTGAAGGACCGCATCGATCGGGCTTTCGTTGCCCGCTACGCGAGGCCTCGTGAGGGCGGCTAGGCCGCCTCGGTGGCTTCTTCGGCGCTTGCCCGCAACCGCACGACCTTCACCATCCGGTCGTGGACCTGCAGGATTTCCACTGCGTGCCCGGCAACCAGCAGCGAGGTGCCCGGCTCCGGGATGTTCTCGAGGGCGTCCAGCACCAGCCCGTTGATGGTCTTGGCGCCATCGAGCGGAAAACGGAAGCCGGCCTTGCGATTGAGCACGCGCAACGGGCAGGTGCCTTCGGCAATCACCGCGCCATCGTCCTCGCGACGGAAGAGCCCGCCCGCCACGGGGCTCTGGCTCGCGAACTCGCCGACGATTTCCTCCAGGATGTCTTGCATCGTGACCAGGCCCAGCACGTCGCCATACTCGTCGACCACGAGCCCGAGGTGGCGCATTTGCTCCTGGAAGTTGGTGAGCTGGGTGAGGAGGGGCGTGCCCTGCGGGAGAAAGTACGGCTCGCGAAGGATGGCGCGGATGCCGGCCTTGTCCAGCGGCTCGCGGCGCGAGGCGTTCAGGAACTTGCGCACATGCAGGATGCCGGCAACCTTGTCGAGGCTGCCCTCGTACACCACCAGCCGCGTGTGGTGCGAGGTGGAGACCGCCGAGCGAATGTCCTCGATGTCGTCGTCGAGGTCCACGCCCTCGATCTGCCCGCGTGGCGTCATGGTGTCGTCGACCGTCATGCTCTCCAGGTCGAACAAGTTGAGGAAGATGGACTGGTGCTTCGGCGGTATGAATTTGCCGCCTTCGAGCACCAGGGTGCGCAGCTCCTGCATCGACATGCCGCCGTCAGCATTGCGGCTGGGGATGAAGAGAATCCTGAGCAGCCCTTGAACGAACAGGTTGACGAACCAGACGACGGGGTAAGCCAATCGCAGCAGGGGCGTGAGCACGTAGGCTGACGACAGCGCAATGCGCTCGGGGAAAGTCGCTCCGATGACCTTGGGCGTGATCTCGCTGAACACCAGGATGAAGAAGGTGATGCCGGCGGTTGCGATGGCAAGCGTTGCCTCGCCCTCGCCGAAGAGCCGGGTACAGATGAGCGTGGCGACGACCGTGGAGGCCGAGTTGATCAGGTTGTTGCCGAGCAGGATGACGCCCAGCAGCCGGTCGGTTCGCTCGAGCAGCTGCTGCGTGAGGCGCGCGGAGCGACGGCCTTCCCGCACCAGATGGCGCAGCCGGTAACGGTTCAGGGCCATCATGCTCGTCTCGGCGATGGAGAAGAAGCCGGAGGCGAGCAGGAGAATCACCTGCACGGTGAAGAGTGACGCGAGGGAGATGTGGTCGATCACGGGTCAGGGGTATCGGCGGCGCCTGCGAACGCAGGCGCCCCGCGAGCGCTCAGCCGCGCCGCAGGATGACTTCGAGGACGAACTTGGTGCCGATGTAGGAAAGCAGCAGCACGGCGAAGCCGCCCAGCGTGAGGGTCACGGCGCGGCGGCCGCGCCATCCCCACAGGTGGCGACCGACGAGCAGGGAGCCGAAGATGAGCCACGAGAGAATCCCGAACACGGTCTTGTGCGTGAACTGGAACGGCTTGCCGAACACCTGCTCGGAGAAAAAGACGCCGGTGGCGAGCGTGAGCGTGAGCAGCACGAACGCCGCAGTGAGGATGCGGAACAGCAACGCTTCCATCTCGAGCAGGGGGGGCAGGCCGCGGAACATCGGCGGCAGCGTCCCGCGCCGGAGCCATTTCTCCTCGGCCTGCATCACCAGGGCGTGCACCGCCGCGACGATGAACAGGCTGTACGCCAGCATCGCAATGCCGAAATGCAGGGCGAAGAGCGGCTCGGAGCCGTACTGGATGCGCGTGCCGGACGGGCCGGCCGCCTGCAGCAACACGGCGATGAAGGCGAGCGGCGCCCAGATGCGCTGCGCACCCGCGATACCCGGCAGCGCGAGGCCACCCAGCCAATAGATCCCGACCGTGAGCCAGACGATGAGCGAGACCGCGTTGGCCAGGCCCAGGTCCAGCCCGGTTGGGGTGACGATGCCGAAGTAAAGCAGCGAACCGTGCAGTGCGAGGCCCACGGGCAGCAGGATGTGCTCGAGGATCGGGACCTTTGGCGAATCGCCCCCGCCCGCGACGCGAAGCGCTCGCCAGGCCACCGCCGTGAGGGCGAGCCAACAGGCGGCGGTGATAAAATGCAGGGAGAAATCGCTCATTTTGTGGGCGCAGACTACACCAAATCCCCCTCCGCCCCTCTCGACCCAGCCATGCTGGAAGCCCTGACGCAGCGCTTCTCGTCGGTCATCAAGACGCTGCGCGGCCATGCGCGCCTCACCGAGGACAACGTCGGCGAGGCCCTGCGCGACGTGCGCCTTGCGTTGCTGGAGGCCGATGTCGGCCTGCCGGTGGTGAAGGCATTCCTGGCTCGCGTGAAGGAGCGCGCGCTCGGCCAGCAAGTCGTGGGCAGCCTCACGCCCGGCCAGGCCCTGGTGGGCGTGGTGCAGGAGGAGCTCACGGCGCTGATGGGCGGCGCGGCTGTGCCGCTGAACCTTGCCACGCAGCCCCCGGCAGTGATCCTGCTCGCCGGCCTCCAGGGCGCGGGCAAGACGACGACTGCGGCAAAGCTCGCGCGGCGATTGAAGGGCGACAAGAAAAAGGTGCTCGTCGTCTCCGCCGACGTCTACCGCCCGGCAGCCATCGAGCAGTTGAAGACCCTTGCCGAGCAGGTGGGCGTCGACCGCTTCCCGTCCGACGCTTCGCAGAAGCCCGTGGCCATCGTGGCCGATGCGCTCGACTGGGCCAAGCGCCACTACCACGACGTGCTGATCGTCGACACCGCAGGCCGACTCGCGATCGACGGCGCCATGATGGCGGAAGTGCGTGAGATCCATGCGGCAGCCAATCCGGTCGAGACGCTCTTTGTCGTCGACGCCATGCAGGGCCAGGATGCAGTAAACGTCGCGCGCGCCTTTGGTGAGGCGCTGCCGCTCACCGGCGTGGTGCTCACCAAGCTCGACGGCGACGCGCG
>JAFMJY010000057.1 GCA_017853245.1 Burkholderiales bacterium
TCCACCATCGGGGCGGCCTTGTGGTCGTGGCCGTGGTCATGGTCGTGCTTCTTTGACATGGTCTTGCCCTTTCTTGATCCGGTTGGCGGTCAGGCCGGCTCGAGCCAGCGCTCGGAGAATTCGGTCTGCAGGGTGTCGTTGGCGAAGGCGGCCGGGTACTCCGGCCAGAGGTCCTTCTGCTTGAACCGCACGATGTAGAACCACTCGGACTTGTCGACGTGGCCCCAGGCCTCGTCCTCGGGGGCGGGGCTCTCGTGCGTGATCACGGCCACTTCACCCACGGCGCCGCGGGTGTAGACCTGGCAGCGGGTGTAGAAAATGTCGGGCAGGTTCTTGATGCGAACGCGCTGGCCTACCTTGAACTTGGGCGGGCCATCGGCCGTGCCCTTGAAGCATTGCGGGTCGCCCTTGCCCGTGGCGATCTTGGCGTGATGGTCGCGGTCACCGTGTGACATGGCGCTTTTTCACCTCGTCGAGTTTGTTGATGAGTTCGGTCAGTGTGCAGTGCCGCCCTTCCACCAGGACGCGAGCCGCGGCGAGCAGCCAGCGCCCGTAGTAGGGCAGACCGAGATACTGCGTCGTGCCCAGGTCGACGTTCTGCATGCGGCGGCGCTCCTCGGCGCACCAGACGCCACGCCACGCCATCACTTCCGTGGTGACGTACGCCCGATAGCCCCAGGCTTCGCCATGTTCCTCCGTCCATTCGACGGGAACATCCACCTCGCCGCCGACATCGTGGGGCGAGCGCGTGTACGCCCTGAACTGCTCGTGAGTGATATTCCAGGAGTAGGGCGCCTTGCCCGTTTGCTGAACCGGCGGCTGGATCTCCACGACCGCCAGCAGGTGCCTGAGCACCTCGTCGCGCGTGTCGGATGACATGTCTGGACTTCCTCCTCTGTGTTGGACTGACCTGAGCGGCTGCCGGCGGTTCCCGGCCGTGTGGCGGCCGAAGGCTCCGGTGGCGCCGTGCCATTGTGCAACGGCGACCTCGACCGTCTATATGTATTTTCCGATTCAATCGATAGGAATCCGCTATTCATGCTACGGTTGCGTCCAATTACAACGGAGGAGGCGGGACGACCCGACGAGAGCCCACAGAGGCTCAGCGGGATTCCCGGGGCAGTGACCTTGCAAACAAAGCTCATGTTTCCGCGCGCCCTGCGCTATCTGCTCGCTGTTGCAGAGCACAAAAGTTTCACCCGGGCGGCCGATGCGCTCTGCATCTCCCAGCCAACGCTTTCGCAGCAAATCAAGCACCTGGAGGAGGCGCTGGGAATCCAGTTGCTGGACCGGTCGTCCCGAGTGGTCCAGCTGACGGATGCGGGCCAGGTGTACCTCGCGCACGCGCGGCGCGCGCTTGAGGAGCTTGACGCGGGCCAGCGGGCAATCACGGAGGTGGCCGACCTCACCCGCGGCTCGCTCCGGCTTGGGATGACGCCCGTCACGGAGTACCTCACGACGGCGCTTCTGGATGCCTTCGGGGCCCGCTTTCCGGGTATTCACATCCAAGCCTCTGAGATGTCGCAGGACCTGATCGAGTCGGCGGTGGGGGAAAACACGATGGATGTGGGCGTGGTGGCCTTTACCCACGCGGGGCCCACCGAGGCGTGGTCCTCGCGCATCGAATGTCAAACGCTTTTCATGGAGCCCCTGAGCCTGGTGGTGGGCGCATCCCATCCTCTGGCCGGGCGTCTCGCCTCGCTAAGCCCATCGGTCTTCGAGCAGGAGCCGATGGCGCTACTCAATCGGCAGTTCGCGCTTCGCCGCCACTTCGAACTCTATGCTCTCGAGCAGGCGATCACGCCCCGGGTGCTGGTCGAGTCCAATTCCCTCGGCATGATCTTGCAGGCGGTGGGGCAGGGTCGCCTGGTGACGGTACTGCCCAGCTTGATTGCGGCAACCCAGCCCCGGCTTGCTTCGCTGCCCGTGGCGCCGGAATTGCCGCACTACACCATCGCCCTCGTGAGCGCGAAGGGCTCCTACCGTAGCCCCGCCTGCCAAGCTTTCGTGCAGATGGCGGCGGCCTGGAATTTCAGCGGCGGGGAGCGTCCAGTGACCGCGGGCACCGCTCTTTCCAAAGAGCGGCATGGGCCCACCGCGGCGGTCCTTCCGGGCGGGCAATCAGGCATTCGCGAGGGGAAGCGTTCCTGAGGGTGACGGGCTCAGGCGACGGGGCGGCCCGCGCGGGGTGTCACTTGGGACCCATGATGTAAGTGAAGTAGTTGCAGCAGGCGAAAAAGGTCCCGTCATCCATCAGCTTGTGCTGGACGGCCAGCCATTCGCGTGCAGTGCCCTCAGGCAGCAGGCCTGCCTTCTCCACAAAGGGCACGTACGTCTCCGCAAACGAGCGGAAGTAGCTCGCCTGACCGATTTCGGCGACGGCATCTCCCCACGCCATCTTCAGCTCCAGCCCCAGCTCGGGAAGCAAGCGCGGCAGGTCGCGCATGATCCGCGGGTTGTTGAAGCTGGCTGTGGCCAGTGCGACATCCATCGTGCGGCCCAGCCCGCTGTCGGCGTGCCCGTAAGTGAGCGAGGAGTAGTCGCCATCGAAGACGGCAACAACGCCACCGGGCTTTGTCACCCGTGCCATTTCGCGCAAGACGGGCCGGGGGTCGGTCACATGGCTGATGAGGGTGTGAGCAAAGACCGCGTCGAACGTATGGTCGGCAAATTGCAGGTCGTGGGCGTCGCCGACCACGAACGTGGCCCGCCCAGCTGTCCCCTCCTGCGCAACGAAATGGCGAGCCGCCTCGATGAAGGCTGGGCTGTGGTCGACGCCCGTCACTTTCCCCGAAAACGCCGGGCGGCGCAGCAGCCTGCGGCTTGTAGCGCCGGTGCCGCAGCCGACCTCCAGCACCTTCCCGCCGGGCACAGCCTCCAGATAACTGACGTATTTGTCGAAGAGACGACTAAACACCTCGTCGCGTGCCCGGCTTTCCAGCCGCGAGATGATTCGCTCAATGGCGGTGTCGTCGAGTTCGTTGGCGAAGCGGTGCGGGTCGCGGGCAACCATGCGAAACCTCCTTCGTCGAAGTGGCCGGGCAATGGCAAAAGGCAATGTGGTGATGACCGAGCCTGGCCCAGGGAACCTCGCCCACTATCCGCGCTCCTCGGTCGCCTGTCCAAGAGGGTTTTTCAATCCCATCCATAGGAAACCGTGATGTGTGGAGGATTGTGGCGCCCGCCGAACGCGAGGTAGTCTTGCATCCTCTCGCCGTCGCCCCCTTCGTGGGCAGCCACTCAAACCGGAGATTTGCCGTGACCCAGCCTGAGCCCCCCCGCCCCCCCTTGCCCCCCTTCACCTCCGAAACCGCGGCACAGAAGGTGCGCATGGCCGAGGATGCCTGGAACAGCCGCGATTGCGCGCGGGTGTCGCTTGCCTATTCCCCGGACAGTGCGTGGCGCAATCGCTCGGAATTCTTCACAGGGCGAGCCGCGATCGTGGCGTTCCTGCAGCGCAAATGGGCCAAGGAACTGGACTATCGATTGATCAAGGAACTCTGGGCCTGCCAAGGCAACCGTATCGCCGTGCGCTTTGCTTACGAATGGCGAGACGACGCGGGCAACTGGTTCCGCTCGTACGGTAACGAGAACTGGGAGTTCGACGAGGGGGGGTTCATGCGTCGACGGATCGCGAGCATCAACGACCTGCCGATCGCCGAGGCGGACCGAAAGTTCCGTTGGCCGCTCGGGCGTCGCCCCGACACTCACCCGGGCCTCTCCGATCTCGGCCTCTAGTCGGCGCGCGAGGACGGAGCGGCTTTCCGTGAGGTCGCCGCGCCTGTTTCTCGTCGACGTGTTCGCCCAGTCTGCCTTGACCGGGAACCCGCTTGCCGTAGTGGTTTCCGATGCCCCGATCGCCGAGCCACTGATGCAGTCACTTGCCGCGGAGATCAATTTTTCGGAAACGACCTTTGTGCAGCGCCGGCCGTCGGCCGGCGCGGCGTATCGAGTACGCATGTTCACGCCTGCCCGCGAGGTCGACTTTGCCGGACATCCGATTTTAGGCACAGCCTGGGTGCTGCGCCGGCACGTCGCGAAGCCTCGCGGTGGGAGTTCGATGCGCTTGGCACTCAACGGGGGCGTCGTACCGGTGTCTTTCGAGGGCCGCGGGAAAGCGCTCACCACATGGTTCACCGCGCCGCCGATTCGCCTGGGCGCGCGTTTCCCCCCCGCGACGGTGGCCCGGGCCCTCGGGGTGCTGGCAAGCGATATCGATCGGCGATTTCCCGTGCAAGTGGCGGGGGCGGGAACCCGTGCCCTGCTGGTCCCACTCCGGTCTCTCGAGGCGCTGCGGCGCGCGCGGCTCGATCTCAACAGGCTTGCACCCCTGATCGCGGCAGGCGCCCCCTCGCTGGCCTATCTGTTTTGTGCTGACGCGCGCTGTGCCGGAAACCACCTTACGGCCCGATTCTTCTTTGAGGCAAATGGGGTGCGGGAGGACCCGGCGACCGGCAATGGCGCCGCGTTCCTCGGTGCCTACCTCATGAAACATCGGCTCTTGGGGTCAGGGCCGCTCGACTTGCGCATCGAGCAGGGCGCCGACGTCGGCCGGCCCTCGCTCGTGCGGCTGCGCGCGGGCCGCGAGGCTGGGCGCCTGACGGTATCGGTGGGTGGCGCAGTCCTGTCCGTTGCCCAAGGACGTCTTTCCTTGGGCTGCTGAAGGGGCTTGCCGCCTGCGATGGAGCCCCCTTGCAGGCGCGCGCCCGAAGGCGCAGATTTCCTCCCGCAGGCCCCATAAAAAATGTCAGGAGGAGTCCCATGACGCTGCGCCTTACCCGCCGTGAGTTCGTGCTGGGCTCGGCTGCCCTTGCCGCCCAGGCTGCCATCCCCCCGTTTGCTTTCGCCCAATCCGCGCCGCTGAACCCTGCCCCCACCGTCGACACGCTCGTCATGAAGGTGCTCACGGACAGCAGTTACGACACCCCTCGCGTTGGCGCGTCCAAGTGGGTGAAGGTCAAGCGTGTGGGGTTGGGCGCCCCCGGCAATTTCCGCAAGACGCTTCACAACGAGTGGGGCCTGGCGCTCGCGCTCGAGTCGAGGCGGGGCGCCGAGTCGCGCAACATCCTGCTCGACTTCGGCTGGACGCCCACGGCGCTCATGAACAACATGGAGATCATGGGCGTCGATCCTTCGAAGGCCCAGGCACTCATCGCCAGCCACGGGCACTTTGACCATTACGGCGGGTTGATTGGCTTCCTCGAAAAGCACCGCTCGAGCCTGCCGCCGGACATCGTTCTCTATATCGGCGGCGAGGACCTCTTCTGCCGCCGTAAGGCTTCGGGCGCGCCCGGCGGCCACCTGACGGACGCGGGCTGGCTCGACCGCCGCGACCTCGATCGCCTGAAGATCAAGGTCGTCACCTGCGAGAAGCCCACGCCGGTGCTCGGCCACGCATTCACCACCGGGCACATCGCGCGCCGCGGCTTCGAGACGGTGATTCCGTCGCAGCTGGTCGAGTACTACCCGAGCGATGGCATTGGCTGCAGCATTCCCGATGCCAATGCCAAGGCGGGCGGCAAGCCGGTGAAGGACGACCACATCCACGAGCACGGCACCTGCTACAACATCAAGGACCGGGGCCTCGTGGTGATCTCCTCGTGCGGCCACTCGGGAATCATCAACACCACCTACCAGGCGATGGAAGCTTCGGGGGTCAAGAAGGTGCACGCCATGGTGGGCGGCTTCCATCTCTTTCCGGCCGACGAGGCCTACGTGAAGAAGACGGTGGAGGCCATGAAGCAGTTGAACCCCGACGTCATCATCCCGATGCACTGCTCCGGGCCGACGCTCCTCGCGCTACTGCGCACCGAGATGGCCGACCGCGTCGTGGCGTCTACCAACGGCACTGAATACACCTTCGGTGCCTAAGCGTCACGGGAAGGGCCGCGCTCTCGCGGCCCTTTTCCTTTGTGGCCTGCCTGGCTTCGCGATGGCGCAGGGTGAAACGCGCCGCGCTGATGCCGCGCTACTCATGCAGGACCTCATGTCGGGCAAGGTGAAGGTCGGTGGCGACTTCACGCTGACGGACTCACGAGGCAGGCGCGCTGGTCTGTCCCAGTACCGGGGCAAGTGGGTGTTGCTCTACTTCGGCTTCACCACCTGCCCGGACGTGTGCCCCACGGATCTCTTCGAAATCGGCAAGGCGGTTCGTTTGCTCGGCGCGGATGGCGAGGGAGTGCAGCCGGTGTTCGTGACGCTGGACCCAGAGCGCGACCGCCCGGCGATGATTGGCGAGTACGTTGCGTCGTTTCATCCGCGCTTTGTCGCCTTAACCGGCGCGCCTTCCGAGATTGCGACGGTGGCCGCGCGCTACAGGGTCTTCTACGAGAGGGTCGCGATTCCAGGCGGGTTGGGCTACACCATTGACCACGCGGCCTTTACCTATGTAATCCGGCCGGACGGGAACTATCACGGCATCCTGCCACCCGGCACGCCGGCTGATCGAATGACGCTGGTGCTCCGAGACGCGATGGCAGAGCCACCGCCCTGAGACGCTAGAAAAACACCAGCCAGGCCGTCAGCAGGGTAAGCATCAGGCCGCCAATGGCGGCGCCGAACACCACGCCCAGAATGCGGCCGTCGGCCTGGCGCTGGGCCTCGAGGTCGCCCTCCGGAATGGCGCGCGCAAGCCGCCGCTCACGAAAGGCGAACCACATCACCACTCCGATGAGGGACAGGAAGGCGAGGAACACGAGCAGCAGCTGAGTCCCGAGCGTCATTCCTCGTCTTTCGGCTTCGGCGGCCGGCCGTCGTAGACCTGGTTGAGGCGCCGCTGCAGCCAGGCGTCGCGGACGAAGGCGTATTCATCGATGGCTCCGGCCTCTTCAAGCACCTTGTCAGCGCGCAGTACGGACGCGCGTGAGCGCACAACGTCGAGCGCGAAAAGGCTGTTGCGTGCGAACACGTTGGAAATATCCCGATCGTAAAAAAGCCGCGGATCGACGTACCGTGCCGGCGCGTCGCGCGCGCTGGACGGCCCCAGAAAGGGAATGACGAAGTACGGGCCAGAGGGCACGCCCCACACGCCGAGTGTCTGGCCGAAGTCCTCGCTGCTCTTCTCGATGCCCGCCGGGGTGGCGATGTCGACCAACCCACCGATGCCCAGCGTCGAGTTGATCAGGAACCGGCCGAGGTCGGCAAGGCCCGCGTCCACCTTCCCCTGCAGGATGTTGTTGACGGTGTTGCTGATGTCTTCGATGTTCGAGTAGAAGTTCGCAATGCCGATGCGCGCGAGCTCCGGCACCACGGACTGGTATGCCTCGGCCGTGGGCTTCAGCACCGCGCGATCGAGCGCCATGTTGAACCGGTACATGTTGCGGTTGTAGTTCTCCCAGGGATCCTGGGCGTGGGGTGGGCCGGAGTACGTGGCGCAGCCGCTCGAGAGCAGCAGAAGGCCGGCGGCCAGCAGAGGCTTGATCATGGGGTGTCGCTCAGAAAACGCAGGGAGAGGTCGATCGCTTTCACGTCCTTGGTGAGCGACCCGATGGAAATGCGGTGCACGCCTGTCTCGGCGATGGCGCGGACATTGCGCTCATCCACCCCGCCGGAGGCCTCGAGCTCGGCGCGGTCGCCCGTCACGGCCACTGCTTCCCGCATGCCCTCGGGCGTGAAGTTGTCGAGAAGGATCAGCCGCGCTCCGGCGTCGATGGCTTGGCGCAGCTGGGCGATGGACTCGACTTCCACCTGCAGGAGCGTGCCCGGCCTGGCGGCGCGCAGCGCGGCCTCGACGGCGGGGCGAACGCCGCCCGCAGCGGCCAGGTGGTTCTCCTTCAGGAGTATTCCGTCGAAAAGCCCGATGCGATGGTTGGTGCCGCCCCCGACCCGAACCGCGTACTTTTCGGCGAGCCGGAGGCCGGGAATGGTCTTTCGGGTGTCGACGATCTTCGCCCGTGTCCCTTGGACGAGCTTGACGAACTCCCGGGTGCGGGTAGCCACGGCAGAGAGCAGTTGCACGAAATTGAGGGCGGTTCGTTCGGCCGTGAGGAGGCTGCGCGCCTCGCCAACGGCCTCGCAGAGCGCGCTGCCAGCAGAGACAGCGTCTCCATCGGCGAAGTTCCATCGAATGCTCGCGCTGATATCAAGGCTCTTCACGGTGCGGTCGAACCAGGCAGTGCCGCACAGCACAGCATCGACTCGGGTGATCAATCGCGCGCGGGCGCGCTTGCCGGCGGGGACCAGGGCCGCCGTGAGGTCGCCCGCGCCGACGTCTTCCTCAAGGGCTCGGGCAACGTCGATGGCGACGGTCTCTTCCAGCGAGACGGGATGAACGGGCATGGGACGGAAGGTGGCTTGAAACGGGGGGCGTGGCCCCCATCTGCTGGGTATCCAGCGGCCCGGGCGTGTTTCCCGAGCAAAAAAGTCGGAAAAGGATATCACCGATGCGTATCGACAAGCTCACCACCAAGTTCCAGCAGGCCCTCGCCGATGCCCAGAGCCGTGCGCTCGCCGGGGATGCGGGGTTCATCGAGCCCGCGCACCTGCTCGCCGCCCTGTTGGAACAGAAAGACGGCGGCACCGCCTCGCTGCTGTCCCGCGCGGGGGTCAATGTCGCGTCGCTCAGGAAGGGGCTGGGTGAGGCCATCGCCCGTCTGCCGAAAGTGGAGGGGCAGGGCGGCGAAATTTCTGTCTCCCGCGAGCTGAACGCACTCCTGAATCTCACCGACAAGGAAGCCACCAGGCGCGGCGACCAGTTCATCGCCTCGGAGCTCTTCGTGCTCGTGGCGGCCCAGGACAAAGGTGAGCTTGGCAAGCTGCTCAAGCAGTGCGGGGCGAATGCGGCCGCGATCGATACCGCCATCAAGGCCGTGCGCGGGGGCGAGGGGGTTCAGAACGCCGAGGCGGAGGGTCAGCGCGAAGCGCTCAAGAAGTACACGATGGATCTCACCGAGCGTGCTGCACAGGGGAAATTGGATCCGGTCATCGGCCGCGACGACGAAATCCGGCGCGCCATTCAGATCCTCCAGCGCCGCAGCAAGAACAACCCGGTGCTGATCGGCGAGCCCGGCGTGGGCAAGACCGCCATCGTGGAGGGCCTCGCCCAGCGCATCGTCAACGGCGAAGTGCCAGAGAGCTTGAAGGGCAAGCGCGTGCTCTCGCTCGACATGGCGGCGCTGCTCGCGGGCGCCAAGTACCGCGGCGAGTTCGAGGAGCGCTTGAAGGCCGTGCTCAAGGAAATCGCCCAGGACGAAGGCCGGATCATCGTCTTCATCGACGAGATCCACACCATGGTCGGCGCCGGCAAGGCGGAGGGCGCGATCGATGCGGGCAACATGCTCAAGCCCGCGTTGGCACGCGGCGAGCTGCACTGCGTGGGCGCGACGACGCTCGACGAGTACCGCAAGTACATCGAGAAGGACGCGGCGCTGGAGCGCCGCTTCCAGAAGGTGCTGGTGGATGAGCCCACGGTGGAATCCACCATCGCCATCCTGCGCGGCCTGCAGGAGAAGTACGAGGTGCACCACGGCGTGGACATCACGGACCCGGCGATCGTCGCTGCCGCCGAGCTCTCGCGCCGCTACATCACGGATCGCTTTCTTCCCGACAAAGCCATCGACCTGATCGACGAGGCCGCCGCGCGCATCAAGATGGAAATCGACTCCAAGCCCGAGGCGATGGACAAGCTCGACCGCCGTTTGATTCAGCTCAAGATCGAGCGCGAGGCCGTCAAGAAGGAGAAGGACGAGGCGTCCCGCAAGCGGCTGGAGCTGCTGGAGGCCGAGATCACCAAGCTCGAGAAGGAATACGCCGACCTCGAGGAGGTGTGGAGCGCCGAAAAGCACGCCGTGCACGGTTCCGCTTCCGTCAAGGAGGAAATCGAGAAGGTGAAGCTCGCCATGGAAGAGGCGCGGCGCAAGGGCGACTGGGGCAGGATGAGCGAGCTGCAGTACGGGAGGCTCCCGGCGCTCGAAGCGCAACTCAAGAAGGCCGACAAGGCGGGCGAGGGCGCGGCGCGCCCGAAGCTCCTGCGCACCGAAGTGGGCGCCGAGGAAATCGCCGAGGTCGTCTCACGCGCCACCGGCATTCCAGTCTCGAAGATGATGACAGGCGAGCGCGAGAAATTGATCCACATGGAGGCGAAGCTTCACGAGCGCGTGGTAGGCCAGGATGAAGCGGTGCGTTTGGTATCGGATGCCATCCGTCGCTCGCGCGCCGGGCTCTCGGATCCCAACAAGCCCTACGGCTCGTTCCTGTTCCTCGGGCCCACGGGCGTGGGCAAGACCGAGCTCTGTAAGGCGCTCGCCAGCTTCCTCTTCGATTCCGAGGAGCACCTGATCCGCATCGACATGAGCGAGTTCATGGAGAAGCACTCGGTGGCGCGGTTGATCGGCGCGCCCCCGGGCTATGTCGGCTATGAAGAGGGCGGCTATCTGACTGAAGCCGTGCGCCGGAAGCCTTACTCCGTGATCCTGCTCGACGAAGTCGAGAAGGCGCATCCCGATGTCTTCAACGTGCTGCTGCAGGTGCTGGACGATGGGCGCATGACCGACGGCCAGGGCCGTACGGTCGACTTCAAGAACACCGTGGTGGTGATGACCTCGAACCTCGGCAGTCAGATGATCCAGTCCATGGCTGGCAGCGACCCCACGTTGGTGAAGACGGCCGTGATGGCCGAGGTGAAGACCCAGTTCCGCCCGGAGTTCGTGAACCGCATCGACGAGATCGTGGTCTTCCACGCGCTTGCCGAGAAGCACATTCGCGACATCGCACGGATTCAGTTGAAGAACCTCACGGACCGCATCGCCAAGCTCGACATGACGCTCGAGGTCTCCGACGAAGCGCTCTCGAAACTGGCGGAAGCCGGGTTCGACCCGGTTTATGGTGCTCGGCCCCTCAAACGGGCGATCCAGCAGTCGATCGAGAACCCGCTTGCGAAGGAAATCCTCGAGGGTCGCTTCGCGGCCAAGGATGTCATTGCCGTGAAGCCTGGCAAGGGCGGCGGCATGGCCTTCGCGAAGGGCGCCACCCCGAAGCAGAAGGCCGCGTGATCGAAAACGGCGGGCGCGGCGCCAACACCGCGCCCGTCACCCCGATGCTTCACTTCCGGGCAAGCGCCTCCTTGAGGCCCGGCACGTGCTCCACGCCCGTCGGCACGGTGATCGACGCGCCGTCGAAATCCTTGCCCGCGGGTCGTTGGCACCCTGGCCGATTAGCAGCGGGCGTGAAATGCGATCCACGTGCGTGAGCGGACAGCGCTCCTTGAGCAGCGCCTTGCCGGCTTGCGTGCGAGGGTCGCCGATGCGGCGGTAGAGCTGCTCCCGGAACGATTCCCAAAAGGGCGGTACCGAGGCGAGCAGCGTATCCGGGTTCGACGGCGCCACGACTGCCACGGCGCACGCGAAGCGCTCCGGCGTGTTGATGGCGCCCCACAGCGCCGCGTAAGCGTGCGTCTGGCACCGCCTCAGCCACTGCCCTTTTCCCGCGTCTCGGTGGCGAGCGCCACGCGTGCATCGTGCCCCAGCGGGGTCTCCCAAATTTCGTTGCTGTCGGCTGAGAGGCGCCGGCGCCAATTCGGGCGCTCCCGGTCAGTGCCTGGAACGTTGAGCGCCTCCACGGCGCCATCGAGGTCGTCGGCCTGGACAAGCCGCAGTGCACACGGCGTTCGAGCGAGGGTTCGGTGCAACGCGGAGGCGATCGCGACGGCGGTGGGTTGCGCGTCCCCAGCCGCGCGCAGGCATCCCCACTCCCCCTGCTGCTGGGCGAGTTGGTGCCTCGCCAACTCTCTTGTGCGTCGCTCCGTCGCCGCGGCCTCGGGACGCAGCCGTTGCAACGACGCCTGCTCGTCAAGGTCGGCGCCCTGCCACCACCCCGCGATGGTGGGCAGGTCATGGGTCGAGACACAGGCGGCGGCGAGCGTGGGGTAGTCCTCGGGGCGGCGCCATCCGGCGTTGGCGCGCTCGAACCAGAAGACCCGGTAAGACAGCACTTGAGACTCGGCGAGGCGGTCTCGGAACCCGTCCGGCACCACGCCAAGATCCTCGCCCACCACCAGGCAGCGGGCGCGGTGACTTTCAAGCCTCAGCGCGCCGAGGAGCTCGTCGAACGGGTAGGCCACGTAGGCGCCCTCCGCTGAGCTCCCGCCCTGCGGCACCCAGAAGAGGCGTTGCAAGCCCATCACGTGGTCGATGCGCAGCGCGCCGGCGTGGCGCATGTTCGCCGCGAGCAGTTGCCCGAAGTGCGTGTAGCCGGTGGCATGGAGCGAGCGCGGCAGCGGGGGCGGCAAGCCCCACACCTGGCCGTCCGGGGAGAAAGGGTCGGGTGGCGAGCCCACCGACACCCCCTGCGCGAGGTCATCCTGCAGGGACCATGCCTCCGCGCCATCGGGCGCCGCCCCCACGGCAAGATCGCGATAGATCCCGACCGTGATTCCCGCGTCGCGGCCCACGTGGGCCGCCTGTCGCAGCTGACGATCCGCCAGCCACTGGGTGTAGCGGGTGAATTCAGCGAGTGCCGGGTCGGCCTCGATGGCTCGGGCGAGGGCGGCCGCGGTCGGGCGACGCAAGGGCTCGGGCCATTGCCACCACCGGATCCCGGCATGGGTTGCCGAGAGGCAAGTGAACGCCACGAACTCGCGCAGGGCGCTGCCAGCCTCGTGCACGAACGCCTGATAGTCCTGAACCGAGGGATCGTTGGCACTTCGCTGTTGGAAGCGCCGGTGGCACTCCAGGAGTACCTCGAGCTTGATGGCCCAGGCACCCGCGTAGTCCACATGGCTGCAGCTCGTGAGTTGCTCGAGCTGCGCAGCGTGCCGAGCGAGCGCCTGTCGGGCCTGCGGGCTGTCACGAAAGTCTTGAATGGCCGTGAGGTCGATGTAGATTGGGTCGAGCCGGCGCCGGTCCGAGGGGTGGTAAGGGCTCGCCCGTTGGCGGTCATCGGGAAACAAGGCGTGCAGGGGATTCACCCCGACGACGCTGCCGCCGACGCGCGCGGTGGCGGAGAGCGCCTCTGCCAGCGTGGTGAAGTCGCCCAGGCCCTGGTCGCCTGCCCGACGCAGCGAGTAGAGGTGCGCAGCGAGGCCGAATGCCTTGGTTCCGCGGCCGAGCGCCTCGGGCAGATGGCACGCCGCTGGCGCGACGACGAGATGGGTGCGGGCGGAATGGCCTTCGAGCGCGAGTTGATAGCGGCCGGCTTCGAGGGGGGGCAAGGAGATCAGGCGTCGTTCGGCTCTCCCGCCATCGGCTGCCCGCACGGAATCCACTGGCAACGCGCGAAGGTCGACGGCAATCCTCGTCTCGTCCCCATCCGTCCCCGTGATGCTGAGCGTGGCGTGGCCCGAAGGCTCGGTCAGGCCCGCGATCGGGAGACGCCCTCCCGATGGGCTCATGACCAGCGACTGCGGCAGCAGCCGACGCTCACGCTCCAGCGCGATGGTGTGCAGGCGCTCGCGCGCCTGGCTCGTGGTGCGGGCGTCGAGGCCCATGCCGGCCAGCAGCGCGCGGCGCGTGTCGTCGCTCACCTGGTGCTCGCGGCCCGTGACGTCGTGCCATGTCGGCGCAATGCCTGCCGCGCTGGCAAGCCGCGCCAGCCAGCTGGGGTCGATGCCCGAGCTCTGCCGCCGCGGCGAAGGGGTCTCGGCAAGAATGGCGACCGAGCGCGCTGAAACCTCGGTCGACTGCGTGCCGATATGCGCGGGCGAAGCGGAATCCGCAAGGCGCGCCCACGCAAACCCGTCTCGGGGCTCGGGCCATTGCATGGCCAGCGGCGTAGCAGTGCCGTTGATGGCGATGAGCACGCGATCAGCCTGTTGTTCGCCGTGGGCTGGTGTGTAGAGCGCAGCGGCCAGCGCTCGGGCGTCGTGGCGCTCCCACGCCTCGCCTTCGAGGGGGATGCCCTGCGGTGACAGCCATTCGATATCGGGGAGGCCGCTGGCATCCCGTGGCTCGCCCGTGAGCCAGCGGTCTTCCCGCAGCGCGGGGTGGCTCCGGCGCAACCGAATCAGCGATGCGGTGAACTCGATCAGGTTCTCGTCGGCCTCGTGCCAGTTGACCCAGGAAAGCGGGTTGTCCTGCGCGTAAGCATTGTTGTTGCCAGCCTGGCTGCGGCCCAGCTCGTCCCCCATGGAAAGCATCGGTGTGCCGCGGGAGGAAAAGAGCGTGGCGAGCAGCGCGCGGACGTCGCGGGCTCTGGCGGCGCGAAGGGCTTCGCCATCGGAGGGGCCCTCGACGCCATGGTTCCAGGAGAGGTTGTGGTCGGTGCCGTCGCGGTTGTCTTCGCCATTGGCCTCGTTGTGCTTGCCGGCGTGCGAGACGAGGTCCGCGAGGGTGAACCCGTCATGGGCGGTGATGAAGTTGACGGAGCGAGACGGCGAGCGCAGGCGCGGACCGAAGGCATCGGAGGATCCCGCAAGGCGCGTGGCCAGGGCGCCGAGTTGGTGCGCATCGCCGCGCCAGAAACGGCGGGCGGTGTCCCGGTAACGGTCGTTCCATTCGCCCCAGGCCGCGGGGAAGGCCCCGAGCTGGTGGCCGCCGGGCCCGGTGTCCCAGGGCTCGGCAATGAGCTTTCGATCCCGAAGCAGCGGGTCCTGCGCGATGGCCTGGAGCAGGGGCGCGTCGGGATCGAAGCCTGAATCACGCCTTCCCAGCGTGGTGGCGAGGTCGAAGCGAAAGCCATCGACGCCGGCGTGCCGAACGAAGTGGCGAAGGGCGTCCAGCACAAGCCGCATCGCAGGCGGGCGGTCCAGCGCCAGCGTATTGCCGCAGCCGGTGTCGTTCACATATTGAGCTCGGTCGTTCGGCGGCAGCCGGTAGTAGGACGCGTTGTCGAGGCCGCGCAGCGAGAGAGTCGGGCCCAGGGCGTCGCTCTCGGCGGTATGGTTGAACACCACGTCGAGCAGCACCTCAATGCCTGCGTCGTGCAAGGCCGAGACGCAGGCCGCCAATTCCGCGAGGCCGCCGGGGCAAAGGCGGGCGTCCGGCGCGAGAAAGGCCACCGGGTTGTAGCCCCAATAGTTCGCCAGCCCCAGCGGCGGCAGGTGTCGCTCGTCGGCCCAGGCGGCCACGGGCATCAGCTCGACGGTCGTGATGCCCAGGCGAACGAGGTGTTCGATCGCGCGCGGGTGTGCAAGCCCGGCCACGGTGCCGCGGATCCGCTCGGGCACCAGCGGGTGCCGCTGCGTGAAGCCTTTGACGTGCATCTCGTAGAGGATGGTTTCGCGCCAGGCGACACCGGGCTGCAGGGTTTGCGCCGTGGGCGGCGGGTGCTGAACGATGCCCTTCGGCACGAACGGTGCGCTGTCCTCGTGGCGGAGCGACGCGCCATCAAACTGGCTGGGGTGGAGGGCGAAGGGGCGATCCAGCGCGACGGCATAGGGATCGACCAGAAGCTTCGCCGCGCTGAATCGGTGGCCTTCCTGAGGCAGCCAGGGCCCGTGCGCGCGCAGGCCGTAGCGGGTGCCCGCGCCGATACCGCGCACCAGCCCGTGAAACACGTCGCCGGTACGAGCCGGCAGGCGGATGCGTTCCTTCTCCGTCGCGCCGAGGCTATCGAAGAGGCAGATCTCGATGTCGGTGGCGTTCGCCGACCAGACCGCGACATTGGCGCCGCCGGCCACGGGCGTGACGCCCAGCGGCTCCGGGGATCCTTCGTCGAGCCGCGCCATCGGCGCCTTCAGCCGCCTCGGGCGGCGAGGAGCGAGCGAAAGAGCGCTGCGTAGGCGCGCGCGGGCTTGCGCCAACTCACATCGGCTGCCATGGCGTGTCGCTGGAGGCGGCGCCATCGCTCGGGCTCGTGCCAGACGGCAGCGGCCCGCTCGATGGCAATGGCGAGCGCCTCCCGCGTCACGGGGCCGAATTGGAAGCCGTTGCCCGCGGTTGGCACGAGGTCCATTTCATTCGCGTCGCTGACCGTGTCCGCCAGCCCGCCGACCCGAGACACGATTGGCAGCGCGCCATAGCGGAGCGCGCAAAGCTGCGTGAGCCCGCAGGGCTCGAAGCGCGAGGGCACCAGCAGCGCGTCGACGCCGCCTTGCATGAGGTGCGCGAGGTTCTCGTCGAAGCCCACCACCGCGCCCACGCGGCCCGGGTTCGCCGCCTGCGCCGCCCGCACACCGGCCTCGAGCTCGGCCTCGCCGGAACCCACGAGGGCCAGTTGCCCGCCGACGCGAAGCATCTCCGGCAATGCAGCCAGCAGGAGGTCCGTGCCCTTTTGCCACGTGAGCCGGCTCACGACGCCGAAGAGCAGGGCTCGCGGGTCCTGCGCCAGCCCGAGCCGCACCTGGAGGGCAGCCTTGTTTTCCGCCCGGCGCGCCAGTGTTTCCGCGGAGAAACGGGCGGCGAGCGCGGCATCGGCCTGCGGGTTCCAGAGGCCTGTGTCGATGCCGTTGAGAATGCCCGACAGCACTGCGGCCCGATGGGCCAGCAGGCCTTCGAGCCCCATGCCGAATTCCGGCGTCCGGATTTCCATCGCATAGCGGGGCGAAACGGTGGTGATGTGGTCTGCGATCGCCAGCCCCGCCTTGAGGTAACCGATGCCGCCGAAGTACTCGATCCCGTCGATCGCCATTGCCTCGGGCGGAAGGCCCAGTGCCGGCAGCAGGGCGGCGGGGAATTGGCCCTGGAACGACAGGTTGTGGGCCGTGAATACGGTGGCAGGCCGGCGCCCGCCTCGGTATCGCAGGTACGCCGGCAGGAGGCCCGCTTGCCAGTCATGGGCATGCACGACCTCGGGGAGGAATCCCGGCGCCGCGCCTTGGGCGAGGTCGGCCGCAACCTGGGAGAGCGCTGCAAAGCGCTGCGCGTTGTCGGGCCATTCCTTGCCTGCGGTGTCGACATAGAGCCCGCCGCCCCGGCCAAAGAGATGTGGCGCGTCCAGCAGCAGCACGTCGAGGTCGCCGACGCGACCCGCGAGCACGCGCGCAGCACCCCCGAAGAGCGACGGGCGCGACAGGACGGGCTGGGCGTCGCGAAGCATGCCGAGAGCCTCCGGGTACGCTGGCATCAGCGTTCGCACGGCGAACCCCTCCGCTGAAAGCGCGGGGGGCAGGGCTCCCGCAACGTCGCCCAGGCCGCCCGTCTTCGCGAGGGGGAACGCCTCGGACGCAACGGAGAGGACCGGTGTGGCCGTCATGCGGTAAGCCGGTCGATCATCGGCTGGGTGATGAGGCAAATGCCGTG
>JAFMJY010000164.1 GCA_017853245.1 Burkholderiales bacterium
ATGATCGGGCTTGGGCTCCTCGCCCGTGACCCCGACCTACGGCGAAAAGTGCTGGGCGAGAGCGACCCAGCCCCCAAGCTTGGGCGCTGCCGCGTCGTAGGCTTCAACGGTCGCAGCACCGATGCGCCAGGAGGCATCTGGGGCTCCATCGCCGAACAGCTGGGCAAGGCTGACCAGTTCGCCCGCTATGTCTCGCCGCTGCTCAACGCGCCTGGCCCTGAAGCTTGGAAGCAGCTCCTTGGTGGCGACCCACTGGTCCTATTCTTGGACGAGCTGCCGCCCTACTTGGAATACGCGGTGGCCGTGCCCGTCGGCAACGCCGATCTCGGTGTGGTGACAACCACGGCGCTGGCCAACCTCTTCGTGGCCGTCGCCGAGATGGACAACGTCTGCCTCGTGCTATCCGATCTGGCTGGCACCAACTTCAGCATTGGCCAGAACAACCTACAGGCAGCCTTTGACCGCGCGGTGCAGGGCATCACCTCGGAATCAAAGCGCATCGCGGTGCCGATCACGCCGGTCAACCCGAACGGAGACGAGCTTTACCACATCCTGCGCAAGCGCCTGTTCTCGCAGGTGGCGCCGCAGGCTGAAATAGATCGTGTTGCCTCAGGCTATCGGGAAGCGCTACGCGAAGCGGGTCGCATGAACCTGACCAGCACAACGCCGGAGTCGCTCTACACCCGGGTGCTGGATGCCTACCCCTTCCATCCGGATCTGCGCGAACTTGTCGGCAAGTTCAAGGAGAACGACGGGTTCCAGCAGACCCGGGGCGTCATCCGCTTGATGCAGATGGTCGTGGCTGACCTGTGGAAGTCTGACAAAGCTGCCTCCAAGGATCTCATCGCACCCTACGACATCGACCTCAACGTAGACGAGATCGCCTCCGAAATTCGGACCATCAACCCGTCGCTCAGCGAGGCCATCGCGCACGACATCGCTCATGACGGGGATGCTGAGGTCGAGCAAATCGATATCGCGAACGGTAACGCTGACGCTTCCGAGGCCGCACGACTAATCCTAATTGCGTCGCTGTCCACCACACCAGGTGCCATCCACGGCCTGCGTGAGTACCAGCTCGTCGACTGCCTGCAGCGGCCGGGCCGCGATCTTTCCACCTTCAAGGCCAATGTGCTGGACAAGCTGGCCACTCGGGCCTGGTATCTGCATAACTCGGCCGACGGTCGGCTTTACTTCAAGAACCAACAGAACCTCGCTGCCAAGCTGCGCTCAACGGCCATGTCATTGCATACCGAGACGGTCGATCGCATGCTGCGAGAACACCTTGAACAGCACTTTGCGCCCAGCCTGCGTGACTGCTACCAGACTGTCAAAGTGCTGCCCCCGCCGGATGAAGTACAGGTCGAGCAGGAAAAGACCACGCTCGTGGTGGTGCGTCCTGGCGGTCAAGCCAACCAGCTTCCGATCTCAGGGGACTGGCAGGCTTGGTGGGCCCAGCAGCAGTACAAGAACCGCGTGCTGTTCCTGAGCGGCTCGCGCGATACCTTCCAGAAGGTGATTGACGCAGCCCGGCAGACGCGCGCCCTGCAAAACATCGAAGATGAACTGCGCAGCGAGAACACTCCTTCTGATGATCCCCAGTGGCGTGCTCTAGACGCTCTTCGCGACCGCATCGCGTTGCAGTTTAGTGCCGCGCTGAAGGAGGCTTTCGATCAGATTGTCTACCCGTCCATCAACTCGGCCCTGCGCGCCAGTGGCGTTGACCTGGCGTTCGCCGGCAACCGTAGCGGTGAGGCCACCATTCGCCAGACGCTGGAGGGCGCTCAAAAATTCACCACCAAAATCGACGATGACGCCTTCCGCTCGCGCGCCGAAGCCCGCTTGTTCGGATCGGCAGAGACCAAGGTTGTGCTTTGGTCCGATTTCAAGCGCAACGCCGCCGTCAATACCAACTGGCCGCTGCACAAAACATCGGCTCTGGACGACCTCAAGGCTGACTGCGTGCGCCGCGGTCTATGGCGCGAAGAAGGCAACCACATCCGCCGTGGTCCCTTTCCGCCGCCGGCGCCTTCGGTGGAGGTGCGGGAGCTCTCGGTCGAAGAGGACGGCGATGGCCGAACCTACCTGAAGATCGAACCTCTGCACGCCCCGGCCGTGGTCTACGAAACGGGCGATACCGACCCCACGCCGTCTTCCAGCCCGGTGCCCACCCCGGCGCGCTTCGAAGCCACTGCGCTGCGCTACCGCTTCCTGGCGCATGACCCGGCCGACATTACCCGAATCAGCCCAGTCAAAGAGTGGACGGCCAAGATCCGGCTGAAATACCAGCTCCACAACCGCGGTGACCACTACGAAGTGGAGTTGCGCGCTCTGCCGCGGGCCAATGGCGTCAACATTCGCTTCACGACCGACGGATCAGCACCCACCCATGTCGGCGCGGCCACCTACGACGGTGTCATCCGCGTGCCGGCCGGAAGCCGCACGGTGCTGGCCATTGCAGTCGCACCAGCAATAGGACTCAACTCCGAAGTGCTGCGTATTTCTATCCCTCAGCCGGGGGCGGAAGGACCAAAGCTCAATCCAAAGGCGCCAGCACGCTGGACGCAACGGTCCAAGCTTGACGACTCTGGCGCCGTGTGGGACTTCATCCGTCACCTCGACGAAGCGGCGACGGTCGTTGCCTATGACCTGGAGCTAACGGCCGAGAGCGCTGACGGACTTCAGCACATCGACTACTTCGGCGCGCTCGAATCGGGCTACACCGCAGCCAGCATCAAGGCTGCGGCCGACCAGCTGCAGGCCATCGTGGGCTCGGGCTCGCTGCGTATGGCGGTGGGTTCGCTAGGGTTCTCAACGGGCCAGGCCCTGCTCGACTGGCTCAGGGCCAGCGGCCATCCCTTTGACATGGCTAAAGTCAGCCAGGGTGCGGAATAAGCCATGGCCAACGCATCTAACGACCCCAAACGCCGCGTGGTCGGCCTGGGCTTCTTACCCGACGAGGCCCGTCACGGTTTCCTGATCGATGTGCCCAAGGGTTCCAGTGCCGAAGAACGCATCTGCATTTCCGAGCACCGCGGTAATGACCTCGATCACCTGAGCGCGCGGGACAGTGCGGCGCCCAACCCGACCGACCCTGGGCTGCGCGTGATGATTGACCGCGGGCGTTGGCTTGCGCTGGCGCCCGAATTCTGGGATGAATCCAACCGCCGCTTGCGCGCTAACGGCCTACCCACTGCCAAGTTCGTCAAGAACCCCTCCAAGCCAGTGCCAGTGCATCCGTCGTTAGGGAAGGAGCTGTGCGTGTTGTGCTGGGCAGTGGAAGACGCGCCGCCCTATGATATACCCAACGCCTTGCGCAACTGGGAAGCCCTGGCCCCCGAGGAGCGTTGGTGGCTCTTCACCATGACGGTGGCCACCACCGGCCAGGCGATGCAAAAGGGCCTGGGCTGGCGCAAGGCCTTGCGCGCCGCACTGGCCGACAACCCCTTCGTCAAAGGCGAGGGCATGCCGCCCCGCGCGCGCCGCGAGCTGCTGGGTCACTCCCAACTGTCGCTGAACCTGTAGAGCCCCGATCCCATGCCCTCATTTATCGAAACCCAGTTCCCCATCGCCCGCCTCTCGGCCGAGTCATACAAGGAGCGTAAGGCCGTATCGGGTCAGACCCTCACGGGCCTGGGCAAGTGGTGGGGCCGCAAGCCACTGGTGCTGGTGCGCGCATCCATCGTCGGCATGCTGATGCCGGCCTCCAACGATCCCAAGCGGGATCGCGAGGTGTTTCTCAAAATCATGACAATGGACGACGACGGCGCGTGGGCGCGTTGCAAGCCGCCCGCGCAGCGAAAGATCGGCCGCACCGGGTTCGACGCACTGCCTTACGCCGAACGCATCGCCGAGTGCGAGAGGCCCGAGAACGTGTCTGGCCCAAGTGTGCAGGCCTGGGCCGACATCAACGCCCACCTCGGCACCACGGCCTCCAGCCTGCCCGAACTCGTCGAGCAA
>JAFMJY010000165.1 GCA_017853245.1 Burkholderiales bacterium
GGCAGGAGCTTTGGGTGCACGGCTGGATCTACGGCATCGCCGACGGCTTGCTCCGCGACTTGCAAATGACCATTGCGAACGTGGACGACGTCGAGGCCCGTCGCGCCGGGGCCATCGCTGCGCTGCCCGCGCAGGCCTGATGGCGCGCGTCTTCATCGTTGGCGCAGGCTACGTCGGCTCGGCGACTGCCGACCTCCTCGCACGCGAAGGGCACACCGTGGACGTGGGCCGGCGATCGGCGACCGGGCAGGCACGCTCCCATGCCATGGACGCGCAGCGACCCGACACCCACCCGCCGGCGCTTCGGGAGGCCGAGGTCGTGGTCTACTGCGTCGGATCGGACGCCTTCACGCCCGAGGCCTACCGGGCCGCCTACGTCGATGGCCTTCGCGGCGTCCTGGCAACCGCGCAATCCGCCCGCCGCCTCCTTTATGTCTCATCGACGAGCGTCTACACGCAGGACGACGGGTGCGAGGTGACGGAATCCTCTCCCACGCGGCCTCGGGGCTTCTCCGGCGAGCAGCTCCTCGAGGGTGAGGCCGTGGCGGCACAGGCATCGGCCCAGTCGTCGGTCGTGCGCTTCTCGGGAATCTACGGCCCCGGGCGAGACCGGCTGATCCGCCTCGTGCGAAGCGGTGGCGCGCTTTCGGCCAAGACGCGCGCCGGCCTCACCAACCGTATCCATCGCGACGATTGCGCGCGGGTGCTCGCCCATCTGGTTTCGCTCGGCGCCCTGGCCCCGCGTTACAACGGCTCCGACTGCGCCCCCACGCCCCTCGGAGACATCGTCGATTGGCTGGCCGGCCAGCTGGGGCTTGCCACTCCCCCCGAAGGCGACGACGCGCTCGCGATGCCCCAGCGCGGCGGGAACCGGCGCGTCTCGAGCGCGCTGCTGCGCGCCTCGGGCTTCCACTTTCGGTATCCCACCTACCGCGAGGGTTTCGGCGCGCTCCTCGCGAGCGAATCGTGATGAAATAGGGCCCACCCTGCCACTCCCGTTGACCTTGCCATGAACTCCTCCACCGCGCCGAACGGCGCCGTGCAATCGAAGGGCCTGCATCCCGGGCTCATGGTCGGCGCCGTTGCCGTCCTCGTGATCGGTGGCGTCGCTGCCGCGTCGTATCTGGGCCTGATCCCGGGCTCGGGCGATGCGCCTTCAAGGGCCGCCGCAGCGCCGAGCGCCCCGCCCGTGGCAAGCCCTGCGCCGGCCCCAACCCCGCCTGCGTCCGCACCCTCCGCTGCCGCGACCGAGCCGCCGTCCGCCGCGCCCGCGCGTGCGCAAAGCGATGCTCCTGCGCCGGCGGGTGCGCAACCGGCACCGCCACCGGCGCCAGCACCCGCGCAGCAAGCCGCCAAGCCGACGCCTCCTGCGGCGCCCACGCGTCCAGCGGCGCCAGCTTCGCCTCGCGCCGCGCCGTCGGCGCCTCCTCCCGTCGCTGTAGCGCCAGCAAAGCCCGCGCCCGCTCCAACCCCCGCCGCGGCAGCCGCCGCTCCCACGATGGTCGCTATTGCGCCCGGGGAAGCGCGCCCGGGCCCAGCCACCCCGAGCTACGTCACGCCAGCGCCTTCGGCCCCCACGGCTGCGCCCGCGCCGATGGCGCCAGCGACCGCGCCACCCCCACCGCGCCCGTGCCGGGATTGCGGCGTGATCGGATCGGTCACGCCGATCGAGCGCAAGGGCGAGGGCAACGCAGCCGGGGCCATCCTTGGCGGAATCGTCGGCGGCGTCCTGGGGCACCAGGTAGGAGGTGGCCGCGGGCGCGATGCGGCCACCGTAGCCGGTGCCGTCGGTGGCGCGCTAGTGGGCAACGAGCTTTCTCGCGGCGGCGCGACGGTAAGCCATTGGGAGGTGCGCGTGCGCTTTGACGACGGGACGAACCAGATGATCCGCTTCGACCAGGAGCCCCCCTGGCGCGTCGGCGACAAGGTACGCGTCGATGGCGGACGGATCGTCCCGAGCAACTAGGCGACGAGATGGAGCCGCGACGGGCCGCCTTGCGCGGCCCGTTTCGCGTCAGGGGCGCGTCGGCGGGGGCGGCGTCAGCGGCCCGGTGGATTCGGCGACGAAGTCGAGCGCGCCCGCCGAGCCGTCAATGCGCAACCGGTTCCCCGTGACCCGAACGTTGGTCGAGCTGCGCAGCACGCCCAGCATCTTGTCCTCGATCGCCATCAGCGAATCGGCGCATTGGCGCTTGGTCGACGCGATGGAGGAAAAGATGATCGCCCCGGCGCCAATGCTGTCCTGTACGTAGCGGCCCATGATGCGATTGCACCCGGTGGAGCCACTCACCGCGCCGTCACCGAACTCGAGGTAGGGCTGCTCAATCTCGACCTTGCGCTCGGTCACGACCATCCACTTCGTGCCGACGAAGGGCATCGCCGGCGCTTCGCGCTTGGCGGGGTTCGCCACGCAGGCGGCTCCAAACAGAGACAGCAGAACAAGGGGCAGGGCCTTCACGGTCATCTCCCGCGAGTGATCATCTGGAAAAAAGGGTGGCGAGGCCATCGGCCACAAGGTCGATGAGTTTCGCCTGAAGCGCAGGATCGCGACGGCCGCGGGGCGCCACGGGCGGCCGCAACGGGGCGGTCTCGGCCGCAAGCAACGCCTTGAGGACCGCATCGGCATCCGGCTGTTGGCCGGCTGCGTTCGCAGAACGGGCCGTAGCGCCCTGCCAACGGGCGAGCGCGCCGTGTACGGCGTCAGGATCGAGAATGGCAAGCGGCGCGCGGCAGAAGTTGCACGCGGCATCCTTCTCGACATCCACCGGAGCGCCACAACCGGAACAGCGCACCTGCTTCACCGTCGCTCGCAATCGCTCCACTTCGGCCGCCGAGAGCGAGCGCACGAATTCCTTCTCGCGCAGGAACTGCAGGAACGTCGTCAGCCGCCCGTGGCTCCTCGCGCATCGGAAGTAGTGGATTCGATTGGCTCGTTGCAGGTCGTGCGTAAAGGTCAGCGGGCCAGCGCAGGACGGGCAGGCCATCTGGCCGGCGAGCGGGCGGACAGGCCGTTCGCGGTGCTCGTGGATCAGGCGGAAAAGCTCGACCACCGCGGCTGGCGCAAGTTGGGCGCTCTCGAGCCGGTCGAACCAGAACCCGTGGCAATCCCAGCAGATGTCGATCAGCACCTCGCCGTGCGCGGCCGCGAAACGGAGCTTGTCCATGGGTGCACGGCAGCTGGGGCAGGCAATCGTTTGCGGCAACGCTCACGCCTCTTCGAGCGCACGGCGCGGCAGGGGCCGGGCCGAGCCCGGGTGCTTCTCCAGCCAGCGGCGCAGAAGCTTCAGGATATCCGGGTCCAGCGGTGGCAGCTCGCGCCGGGTTGCGAGCGCCAGCACTTCGCCCTCGTCGCTGCTGGTTCCGAGGTAACGCCATTGATGGGCTACGTGGGCTTCTTCGCGGCCGCGGGTGGCGTCGCGCTCGACGATGGCCACCGGGCCGTCGAAGGGCCAATCGGGCAGCCGCCACGGCGCCAGCGCCGTGGCCAGGCGCGCGTGATGCGCCTCCGGCGTTTCCTCGCCGACGCAAGCGCCCCGGCAGCGCCTCACCTGGCGTGCAAAGCACGGTCCGCCGCGCTTCTCCCAGCCAAGCTGACGCCAGCACAACCCGTGGCCGGGCGCGAGCGACTCCAGCAGGTCGCGAAACGCGCGTGGCGACGCGAAAGGCCCGTAGAGCGTCTCCGCCCCCGCGCCCCGCGCTTCCCAATCGATGTCGTCGAAGCCGATGACCTCCGGCGGGTCGCGCAACGACACCAGGCGCGCAAAGCAGGTGGCGCGCCGCCGACGGAGCTTGGCGTTGTGAAGCGGGGCAACCTCTTTCACCAGCTGCGCCTCCATCAACAGCGCCCCCAGCTCGCCGGCGGTCTCGGTCCAGTCCA
>JAFMJY010000058.1 GCA_017853245.1 Burkholderiales bacterium
TGCTCATCATCGTGGCCTCGGATGGCGAAGTGCAGAACCGGGTGCTGGTCACGGATCGCCCCTACTCGCCCGCGCAACTGGTGGAAGCGGCGAACGTCATCAACCAGAACTATTCCGGCATGGACCTGGCCGGCATCGCGAGCCGTGTGCGAACCGAGCTCCTCGGCCTGCACCGCGACATTTCAGCGTTGATGCGCGCCGCGATCGAGACCGGCGGGCAGGCCCTCGGGGGGCCAGCCGACGGCGTGGTCCTGTCGGGCGAGCGCAACCTTCTGAACGTCGAGGACCTCGCCTCGGACCGCGCGCGCCTGCGCAAACTCTTCGACCTGTTCGAGCGCAAGGCCCAGTTGCTCAACCTGCTGGACCAGAGCGAGCGCGCCGAAGGGGTGAAGATATTCATCGGCGGCGACTCGCAACTGGTGCCGCTCGACGAATGCTCCATTGTCACGGCGCCCTACGAGGTGGACGGCCAGGTCGTCGGAACCGTGGGCGTCATCGGCCCCACGCGCATGGCCTACGAGCGCGTCATCCCCATCGTCGACGTCACCGCGCGGCTCGTCTCCTCGGCCCTGTCCCAGCACTGACATGGCCTACCGCCCGGAGCCGCCGTTTGCACACGGCACCGGCGCTCGCGTCGGAGTGCTGCTGGTGAACCTGGGCACGCCGGACGAACCCACGCCGAAGGCGGTGCGCCGCTACCTCAAGCAGTTTCTCTGGGACCCGCGCGTAGTGGAAATCCCGCGCTTGCCCTGGTGGCTGATCCTCAACGGCATCATCCTCAATACCCGGCCGAAGCAAAGCGCGGCCAAGTACGCCAGCATCTGGACCCAGGACGGCTCGCCGCTGCGCGTGTACCTGGAGCGCCAGGTGCAATTGGTGCGCGGCTACCTCGGCGAACGCGTTCGCTCCCCCATCGCGGTGGCGGGGGCATGCCGGTACGGCAACCCGAGCGTCGAAGCGGGCCTCGACGAATTGCACAAACAGAACTGCACCCGTGTGCTGGTGTTGCCGCTTTATCCCCAGTACGCCGCAAGCACCACCGCGTCGGCGTTCGACGCGGTGGCCACCTCCCTCATGACCCGCCGCAACGTCCCGGCCGTGCGCATGGTGCGCAACTTCCACGACCACCCGGCTTACATCCGTGCCGTGGCCAAGGCGGTGAATGACTACTGGATGAAGCACGGGCGGCCGGACCGCCTGGTGATGAGCTTTCACGGCCTTCCGCGCTTCAGCCTCGACCGAGGCGACCCGTACCACTGCGAGTGCCGCAAGACCGCGCGCCTGGTCGCCACCGAGCTCGGCTGGAACGACGAGCGCACGCTGGTCACCTTCCAATCGCGCTTCGGCCGCGCGCAATGGCTGCAGCCGTACACGTCGGAGACGCTCACCGACCTCGGCCGCAAGAAGACCGGACGCGTGGACGTGATCTGCCCCGGGTTTGCCGCCGATTGCCTCGAGACGCTTGAGGAAATCGCCATGGAAGGCAAGGAAACCTTCACCCACGCAGGGGGCGGTGAGTACCGCTACATCCCGACCACCAACGACCTGCACCCGTTCATCGATGCGCTCTCGACCATCGCGCTCGAAAACCTGCAGGGCTGGGTCAGCGCGGAATGGGATTCGGCAGGGGCAACCCGCGCCGCCCAGGAAAGCGCCTCGCTCGCCCGCGCCCTCGGCGCGGCCAACTGAGCGCGACGCTACGCGTGGGAAGCCTGCTCCTCCGCTGGTTCGTCAACGCCCTCGCGCTGATGCTGGTGGCCTGGGTCTACCCGGGCGTCACCGTCGACACGATCTTTGCCGCCATGGTGGCCGCCCTCGTCCTGGGCCTCGTGAACACCCTCGTGCGGCCGGTGCTCGTGATCCTCACGTTTCCGGTGACGTTGCTCACCCTGGGCCTGTTCCTTTTCGTCATCAACGCCCTGCTCTTCTGGCTGGTGGCCGAGATGGTGCAGGGCTTCCGTGTAGGCGGGTTCTTCGACGCACTGGTGGGATCCCTGCTCTACAGCCTCATCACCCTGGTCGTGAACTGGGTGACCCGCCCGTCCCCCCAGCGCGATTAGGCGCATCGGGGGCCACGCACCCCCCCTTGAACTCGGGGGAAATAGCCCCATATGGTGGGCGGACTCCGAGCTCATTCTTTTGCCATGACCCAGCCCCACGAGAACACCGCCACCCCTACCGCAGAGGGCGTTGGCGCAACCCCGGACACCGCTGAACCCACCCTCGAACAGCGCCTCGCGGATGCCGAGGCCGAGGTCGCCCGCCTGAAGGACGAGGCGCTCCGCGCCCGCGCCGAAGCCGAGAACGCCCGCCGGCGCGCAGTGGAGGATGTGGCCAAGGCCCATCGCTTCGGCATCGAGTCCTTTGCGAACAGCCTGTTGCCGGTGCGGGATAGCCTCGAGGCCGCGCTCGCCGCCCCCACGCCCACGGTCGAGTCCCTGCGCGAGGGAGTGGAGATCACCGCCCGCCAACTGACCGCCGCCCTGGAAAAGAACGCCCTGGTAGAGGTACACCCGCAGGGCGAGAAATTTGACCCCCACGCCCATCAGGCCATCAGCCAGGCGCCCTCGGACCAGCCCCCGGGCACCGTCCTCACCGTGGTCCAGAAGGGCTACCGGCTGCACGACCGGGTGATCAGGCCCGCCATGGTGGTGGTGGCCGCGGCTCCCGCCGACGCAGCCCCGGCCGCCCCAACCCCTTGAAACGGCGGGGAATAGCCCCACCTCCCGCTTAGCCAATTCACTTTCCAGCAGAAGGACTTCGAACCATGGGCAAGATCATCGGCATCGACCTGGGCACCACGAACTCGTGCGTGTCGATCATGGAGGGCGGCAAGCCCAAGGTCATCGAGAACAGCGAAGGCGCCCGCACCACGCCCTCCATCGTCGCCTACGCCGACAACGACGAAATCCTCGTTGGCGCGCCGGCCAAGCGCCAGGCGGTGACGAACGCGAGAAACACCCTGTATGCAGTCAAGCGCCTGATCGGCCGCCGCTTCGAGGAGAAGGAGGTCCAGAAGGACATCGCGCTGATGCCCTACAAGATCTCCCGCGCCGACAACGGGGACGCCTGGGTCGAGGTGCGCGGCAAGGGCATGGCCCCGCCGCAGGTCTCGGCCGAAGTGCTTCGCAAGATGAAGAAGACGGCCGAGGACTACCTCGGCGAGCCGGTGACGGAAGCCGTGATCACCGTGCCGGCGTACTTCAACGACTCCCAGCGCCAGGCCACCAAGGACGCCGGGCGGATTGCCGGCCTCGAGGTCAAGCGCATCATCAACGAGCCCACCGCGGCCGCGCTCGCGTTCGGGCTCGACAAGAAGGAAGGCGACCGCAAGATCGCGGTCTACGACCTGGGGGGCGGCACGTTCGACATTTCAATCATCGAGATCGCCGAGATCGACGGCGAGCACCAGTTCGAGGTGCTCTCGACCAATGGCGACACCTTCCTCGGCGGCGAGGACTTCGACCAGCGGCTCATCGACCACATCGTCGAGGAGTTCAAGAAAACCTCTGGCATCGACCTCTCCAAGGACCCGATCGCGCTGCAGCGCGTGAAGATGGCGGCCGAGCGCGCCAAGATCGAGCTCTCCTCGTCGCAACAGACGGAGATCAACGAGCCCTATATCGCCATGGCGAACGGCGCGCCCTCGCACCTCACGCTGAAGATCACTCGCGCCAAGCTGGAAAGCCTGGTGGAGGACCTCATCGCGCGCACCATCGAGCCCTGCCGTATCGCCATCAAGGACGCGGGCGTCAAGGTGGCCGACATCGGCGACGTGATCCTGGTCGGGGGCATGACGCGCATGCCGAAGGTGCAGGACAAGGTGAAGGAGTTTTTCGGCAAGGAGCCGCGCCGGGACGTGAACCCGGACGAGGCCGTGGCCATCGGCGCCGCGATCCAGGGCGGCGTGCTGCAGGGCGACGTGAAGGACGTGCTCCTGCTCGACGTGACGCCGCTGTCGCTCGGCATCGAGACGCTGGGCGGCGTGATGACCAAGCTCATCCCCAAGAACACCACCATCCCCACCAAGGCGCAGCAGGTGTTCTCCACCGCGGATGACAACCAGTCCGCGGTGACCATCCACGTGCTGCAGGGCGAGCGCGACGTGGCGTCGGGCAACAAGAGCCTGGGCCAATTCAACCTCGAGGGCATCCCCTCCGCCCCCCGAGGCACGCCGCAGATCGAGGTGACCTTCGACATCGACGCCAACGGCATCCTGCACGTGAGCGCCAAGGACAAGGCCACGGGCAAGGAATCCCAAATCACCATCAAGGCGAGCTCGGGCCTGTCGGAGGAAGAGATCCAGCGCATGGTGAAGGACGCGGAGTCGCATGCCGACGAGGACAAGAAGCAGCTCGAGCTGGTGAACGCCCGCAATCAGGCTGACCAGCTGCTGCACTCGGTGAAAAAGTCCCTCGCCGAGCACGGCGACAAGATCGACGCGAAGGAGAAAGCCGCGATCGAGGAAGCCTCGAAGGCGCTCGAAGCGGTCCTCAAGGACGGCGACAAGGCGACCCTCGAGGAAAAGACCCAGGCCCTCGCCACCGCCTCGCAGAAGCTGGGCGAGAAGGCCTACGCTCAGGCGCAGGCCGAGGCGCAGGCGAAGTCCGCAGGGGGCGCTGGCGGCCAGCCGAAGGAAAAGGAAGTCGACGCGACCGTCGTCGATGCCGAGTACGAGGAAGTGAAAGACAAGAAGTCTGCGTAAGCCCTTGCCTCGCAATCCCCTGGGGGGTGAGCCGGGTTCGCGCCCGCCTCACCCCTCGGTGCTGAAAAGGCTCTGAGAAACATGGCCACGACGAAACGTGACTACTACGACGTGCTGGGCGTGAACCGCGATGCCTCGGATGAGGACATCAAGAAGGCCTATCGCAAGCTCGCCATGAAGTACCACCCGGACCGCAACCCGGACAGCAAGGAAGCCGAGGAGAAGTTCAAGGAGGGCAAGGAAGCCTACGAAGTCCTCTCGGATGCTGACAAGCGCCGCGCCTACGATGCCTACGGCCACGCCGGCGTCAATCCCCAGATGGGCGCCGGTGGTGGGCCGGAGGGCTTCGGCGGCTTCGCCGAGGCTTTCGGGGACATCTTCGGCGACATCTTCGGCGGCGGTGGCGGGCGCGGCCGCAGCAACGTCTACCGAGGCGCAGACCTGCGCTACAACCTCGAGGTCACGCTCGAGCAGGCGGCGCGCGGCACGGAACTCAAGATCCGCATCCCGACGATGGAGTCGTGCGAGGCATGCGGCGGCTCGGGCGCCAAGCCCGGCACCCAGCCCAAGACCTGCTCGACCTGCGCGGGCCAGGGCGCGGTACGCATGTCGCAAGGGTTTTTTTCAGTGCAGCAGACCTGCCCCACCTGCCATGGCTCGGGGAAGATGATCGCGAGCCCGTGCGGCAGCTGCCACGGCGCCGGCCGGGTGAAGAAGCACAAGACGCTGGCGGTGAAGATTCCTGCGGGCGTCGACGAGGGCGACCGCATCCGGCTTTCCGGCGAAGGGGAAGGCGGCGTGAACGGCGGCCCCCCGGGGGACCTCTACGTCGTCATCCACCTCAAGGAACACGCGGTGTTCGCGCGCGACGGCAACGACCTGCACTGCGAAATGCCGGTGAGCTTCACGCTGGCGGCACTGGGCGGCGAAATCGAGATCCCGACGCTCGACGGCCAGGCCAAGGTGAAGATTCCCGCCGAGACCCAAAGCGGCCAGACCATGCGGCTGCGCGGCAAGGGCATCAAGGGCGTGCGCGCAACCCATCCCGGGGACCTGCTCTGCCGCGTCGTGGTCGAGACGCCGGTGAGGCTCACCGAGCGTCAGAAGGAACTGCTGCGCGAGCTGGAAGAGATCAACCACCGCGACCGGGATCGCCACAACCCCCGCGCCAAGTCCTTCATGGAGCGCATGAAGGCGTTCTTCACCGAATAAGACGCTACTTCTTCCGCCAGGCCGTGGCGCCGCCCGGCTTGTCCTCGAGGACGATGCCGGCGGCATCGAGCTGCTGGCGAATGGCGTCGGCGCGCGCGAAATCCCTTGCCTGCTTGGCCGTCGCGCGTTCGGCCACCAGCGCGTCCACGTCCAGCGTGATGCCTCCCTTGAGAAAACGCTCAGGATCCTGCTGCAGGAAGCCGATGGTGTCGCCCAAGGCCCTCAACAGGCCCGACAGCGCCGGGTCTCGGGTGCGGTTGACCTCGCCGCGCAAGTCGTGAAGCACGGCCAGCGCGACGGGCGTATCGAAATCGTCATTCATGGCAGCCTGGAATCGGCTCGAATAGGCATTCGACCAGTCGATCGCCGCCGGCCGCGGCGGCACCTCGCGCAGCGCCGTGTAGAAGCCGCGCAAGGTCGTGCCGGCCTCCTCCAGCAGATCCCACGTGTATTGCAGCTCGCTGCGATAGTGCGCGCGCAACAGCAGGAAGCGCAGCTGCTCGCCGCCCTGCACGGGGTCGAGCTTGTCCAGCACCTCGCGGGCGGTGAAGACGTTGCCGAGCGACTTGGACATCTTCTCGTCACCCATGTTGAGAAACGCCGCATGCATCCAGACGTTCACGAACGGCTTGCCCGACGCACCCTCACTCTGGGCGATTTCGTTCTCGTGGTGCGGGAACTGCAGGTCCCAGCCGCCGCCATGGATGTCGAAAGTCTCGCCCAATTCGCGGCACGACATGGCCGAGCACTCGATGTGCCACCCCGGGCGGCCACCGCCAAACGCCGATGGCCATGCCGGCTCGCCTGGCTTGGCGGCCTTCCACAGCACGAAATCGAGCGGGTCGCGCTTGGCCGTCTCGACCGCCACACGCTCGCCGGCACGCAAGTCGTCCAGGTTCTTGCGGGACAGCTTCCCGTAGCCTGGAAAATCCCGCACGGAGAAGAACACGTCGCCGTTGGCGCCTCGGTACGCAAGGCCCTTTGCTTCGAGCGTCGCGATGAGGTCCAGCATCGGCCCGACGTACTCCGTGGCGCGCGGCTCCACGTCCGGCGGCAGCAGGTTCAAGCGGACGCAATCGTCGCGAAAGGCCTGCGTCGTTCGCTCGGTAAACGCGTGGATGTCCTCGCCGCGCTCCGTGGCGCGCTGGATGATCTTGTCGTCTATGTCGGTGATGTTGCGGACATACTTGACGCGCAGCCCGCTCGCCCGCAGCCAGCGCACCACAAGGTCGAAGACCGTGAACGTGCGCGCGTTGCCGACATGGATGAAGTCGTACACGGTGGGGCCGCAGACGTAGACCCCGGCCTGGCCCTGGGCGCGAGGCACGAACGCATCCTTGCGACGGGTCGCGGTGTTATAAATCGAGAGCGCAGGGGACATGGTTCGAATCCGCGTGAATCGGGTGAATCGGGTGAATCGAGCGCCCGCGATTGCAGCGGTGCAGCAATCCCGGTAAAATCGAAAAACCAATTAAATTCAAGCAATTATAGCACGATGCTCGTTCAATCTCTGCGCCCTTTTGCCGTGGTGTTCGCGCTGCTCGCGAGCCTCGTGGGCGCCGTTTCCGCCGCGCCCGCCGACGACCTGCGGGAGGCCCAGCGCCTGTATCAGGCCGGTCGCCTCGATGCCGCGCTGGAGCACGTGGACACGAGCCTGAAGGCCACGCCGAAGGAGCCGCAGGCCCGTTTTCTGCGGGGGCTGATCTTGACCGACCTGAAGCGCACCATGGAAGCCATCGCCATCTTCACGGCGCTGACGCAGGACTTTCCCGAGCTCCCCGAGCCCTACAACAACCTTGCGGTGCTCTACGCATCCCAGGGTGCGCTGGACAACGCGCGCACCGCGCTCGAACTCGCCATCCAGGCCCACCCCGGTTATGCCGCGGCGCACGAGAACCTGGGCGATGTCCATGTGCAGCTGGCGCGCCGCGCCTACGAGCGGACGCTGCAACTCGACAAGGGCAACGCGAGGGCGGCATTGAAGCTCTCCCGGGCGAAGGAGCTCGCCGCCCTTTCGGGTGCGGCCGCGAGCCAGCCTGCCCAATCGGGCAACCCCGCCCCCCAACCCGCTCTGCCTGCGAAGGCAGCGCCCGCGAAAACCGGGCCGATCTCCGCAGCGCCAGACTGGTACCGCACCGGCGGCCAGTGGCGCGTTGTCCTCGAAACCGCCGGCACCTGATTATCCAAGCCAACCATGCAATCGATTCTTTCCAGACGCTACCTGATCACCGCTTCGCTCGCCGCAGCCCTGGGCGTCGCGCTTCCCGCTTACGCCCAGCAACCCAAGGCTGCCGAGCCCGCCAAGGCCGCGACCGCCGCCGACTGCCTCACCCGACTGAAAGGATCTGCCGCCATGAACGTCAAGCTCACCACCTCGATGGGCAACATCACCGTTACCCTGGACGCCGCCAAGGCGCCCGTCTCGGTGGACAATTTCGTGAAGTACGTGCAGTCCGGCCACTACGACGGGACGGTTTTCCATCGCGTGATCGACGGGTTCATGATCCAAGGCGGCGGCTTCACCAAGGACATGGCGCAAAAGCCCACCCAGGCGCCCATCAAGAACGAGTCGAGCAACGGCCTGAAGAACGACGCCTACACGCTGGCCATGGCGCGCACCAACGTGCGCGACTCCGCCACCGCCCAGTTCTTCATCAACGTGAAGGCGAACGACTTCCTGAATTATCGGGACGAGTCGCCCCAGGGCTGGGGCTACGCGGTGTTCGGCAAGGTCACCGAGGGACAGGACGTGGTGGACAAGATTCGTACAGTGCGCACTGGCAATGCCGGCATGCACCAGAACGTGCCGCTGGAGCCCGTGGTGATCATCAAGGCCGAATGCCTGTAAGCGCCGCGACCACGCGCTGAAAGGGCGGCCCGGCCGCCCGGTTCCCCATGCCGCGCACCCTGTTCATCTCCGACCTGCACCTTGCACAGGAGCGCCCCGACACCACGGCGCGCTTCGAGCGCTTCCTTGCCGTGGAGGCGCCTGGCGCCGAGGCGCTCTACATCTTGGGCGACTTGTTCGAGGCGTGGGTGGGCGACGACGGCCTTGCCTTGCCCTTCAACGCCCACGTGGCTGAGCGACTGCGAACGCTTTCGCTCGGCGTTCCGCTGTTCTTCATGCAGGGCAACCGGGACTTCCTCGCCGCCGGGGGCTTTCTGGCTGCCACCGGCGCGCAGGCCATCGACGACCCCACGGTGATCGACCTCTACGGCCAGCGCGCACTCCTGATGCACGGCGATACGCTGTGCACGGACGACACCGCTTACCAGGCCTTCCGCGCCCAAACTCGGGACCCGCGCTGGCAGGCGGCAGCGCTCGCGCAACCGCTGGCGCAACGACTGGCCATCGCGCAGGGCATGCGCGAAGGCAGCGCCGCAGCCAAGGCCGGCAAGAGCGAAGCGATCATGGATGTCGCGCTGTCGGCCGTCGAGGCGGCGTTGGATGCCGCCGGTTGCCAGCTGCTCATTCACGGGCACACCCATCGGCCCGCGCGGCACGAACACGACGTGAAAGGCAAGCCGTGCGTGCGCTGGGTGTTGCCGGATTGGTACCGGGACGGCGGCGCTCTGGAAGTCACTCCAACAGGGATTCGCGCGCTGCCCGCGCCGTAGGGGTTCGGGACGCCTACTGCCGGGCAAGCCCTGGCGCCAGGTCAGCGATCACGTCTTCCGTGTCCTCGAGGCCGACGCCGATGCGGAGCAACCCCTCCGCCACGCCCGCCTGCTCCCGCTCGACGGCGCTCATGCGGCTGTGAGTCGTCGAGGCCGGGTGGCAAATGGTGCCCTTCGTGTCACCAAAGTTGGCGGTGATGGAGAGCAGCTTCGTGCCATCGACGACGCGCCACGCTGCTGCGCGCCCGCCGCGAACCACGAAAGACACCACGGCTCCGCCCAACCGCTGCTGGCGCGCCGCGAGGGCGAACTGCGGATGCGACTCGAGGCCCGGGTAATGCACTCGCTCGATGGCCGGATGCGCCTCGAGCCAGCGCGCGAGCGCGAGCGCCTTTGCCGACTGGGCCTCCACGCGCAACCGCAGGGTCTCGAGGCCCTTCAGCCCGATCCACGCGTTGAATGGCGAGAGGGCCGGCCCGGCTGTGCGCACAAAGGTGGCCAACGAGCCCTCGATGAGGCTGCGGCGTCCCGCGACGGCTCCGCCAAGCGTGCGGCCCTGCCCGTCGATGAACTTGGTCGCCGAATGCACCACCAGGTCGGCACCCAGCGCGATGGGCTGCTGCAGGGCCGGGCTGCACACGCAATTGTCGACCGCCAGCAAGGCCCCCGCCTCCCGGGCGATCTGGGCAAGCGTCGCGATATCGGCAACCTCAAGCACCGGGTTGGTCGGCGACTCGACGAACAACAAGCGTGTATTCGGGCGCACGGCAGCGCGCCATGCATCGACATCCGTGGGGCTGACCCAGGTCGTCTCGATGCCGAACCGAGCCAGGATCTGGTTGAAGAGCGGCACGATGGTGCCGAACACACCCCGGGCAACGATTGCGTGATCGCCTGCCTTCAGAAGCGCCATCGCCGTGGTGGCGACCGCAGCCATGCCGGTGGCGGTGGCAATGCAGGCCTCGGCTCCCTCGAGCGCCGCCAGCCGCGCCTGAAACATGCGCACCGTGGGGTTGGTGAAGCGGGAGTAGATGTTGCCGGGCGCTTCGTTTGCAAAACGCTGGGCCGCCTGAGCGGCGCTCGCGAAGACAAAGCTTGCCGTGAGCGATAGCGCCTCGGAGTGCTCGCCGAAGTCGCTGCGCTCGGTGCCGCCGCGGACCGCGCGGGTGTCAGGCCCCCACTCTCCCATGCCAGCCGCTCAGTCCGCCGCCGTGAGGCCCAGGTCGAGCTGGTAGCTCGACAGCCGGGTGCCCGACGCCGACTCGCCGTCCTGCCGCGAAGCCTCGATGCCAGCGAGGTAGTCGCTCGAGACGTCGCCGGTAATGTAGACCCCGTCGAAGCAGGAGCTGTCAAACCGCGTGATCGAGCGATTGGAGGCGCGTACCGCTTCCACCAGCGCGTCGAGCTGCTGGTAGATCACGGCATCGGCGCCGATGGCCAGGGCAACCTCGGCCTCGTCCCGTCCTGCTGCGATGAGCTCCGAGCGGGTGGGCATGTCGATGCCGTAGACATTCGCGTGGCGCACCGGCGGGGCAGCCGAAGCGAAGAACACCTTGCGCGCGCCGCACTCCCGAGCCATCTGGACGATCTCGCGGCTGGTCGTGCCCCTCACGATGGAGTCATCGACGAGCAGCACGTTCTTCTCCCGGAACTCGACCGCCATGGCGTTGAGCTTCTGGCGAACGCTCTTCCGGCGCAATTCCTGCCCCGGCATGATGAACGTCCGGCCGATGTAGCGATTCTTGATGAACCCCTCACGGTAAGGGCGATTGAGCATCGCCGCCAGCTCGAGCGCACTTGGCCGGCTTGAGTCGGGGATGGGAATCACCACGTCGATCTCGTCGGCGAGGCCCGCAGCGCGCACGCGATCGGCGAGGCTGCGGCCCATGGCACGACGACTCTCGTACACCGAGACGCCGTCGATCACGGAGTCGGGGCGCGCGAGATAGACGTACTCGAAAATGCAGGGGTTGAGCTGCGGGTGCTCGGCACACTGCCGGCTGTAAAGGTTTCCGGAGTGGTCGATCAACACGGCTTCGCCCGGCGCGACGTCGCGCATGACCTTGAAGCCCAAAGCATCGAGGGCCACGCTTTCCGAGGCAACCAGGAACTCGACACCCTTGTCGGTGTCGGCTCGCCCGATCACCAGGGGGCGAATGCCGAAAGGGTCGCGGAACGCGAGCAGGCCATATCCGGCGATGAGCGCCACCACCGCATAGGCGCCCTTCAGCCGCCGGTGCACCGCCCCCACGGCTCGGAAGATCGCGTCCGGCGTCAGGCGGTTGCCGCCCTCACACGCATCGCCCAGCTCGTGGGCAAGCACGTTCAGCAGGACTTCGGAATCCGAGTTGGTGTTGATGTGGCGCCGGTCTTCAGCGAACAGCGCCCGGCGCAGCTCATCGGCGTTGATGAGGTTGCCGTTGTGGCCGAGCACGATCCCGAATGGCGAATTGACGTAGAAAGGCTGCGACTCGGCCACCGAGGACGCGCTGCCGGCGGTGGGGTAGCGGCAGTGGGCAATGCCAACATTGCCCGCGAGGTTGCGCATGTCGCGGGTACGAAAAACATCGCGCACCAGGCCGCGCCCCTTGTGCATGTGGAAGCTGTGGCCGTCGGCCGTGCAGATGCCCGCGGCGTCCTGGCCGCGATGCTGGAGCACCGTCAGGCCGTCATAGAGCAGCTGGTTGACGGGGCTGCGGGCCACGATGCCGACGATGCCGCACATGCGTCAGGATGCCTTTCGCGAAGAGGGGGTGGGCCAGCGTGAGTGTAGGGGCATTGGCCTCAAGGCAGGGGAACCACTGCCGCGTCGAGCCCTGCCGCCTTCATTTTTGCGGCGGCGGCCGCTGCCGCCTCGCGCGTGGGAAAGGGCCCGGCCCGCAGGCGAGTGATCTCCCCGCTCGTCCCAGCGATGCGCTCCGAGTAGTGCGACAGCCCCGCGGCCACCAATTTTTTCTTCGCCTGGGAGAGCTTGGCTTCTTCCCGGAAGGCACCCGCCTGGACAGCGAAACCAACGAGCGCGGGCACCGTTTTCTCGGCCTTGTCTGCCGCGGGGGGCTTGGCGGCCGGCGGAGCGGCAGGTGCCGTAGCCGCCTCGGTGACGGTCGCCACCCTCGCCTTCCCCGCATCGGCAGCCGGCTTCGGCGTCTCGGCGACGGCAGTGACGGGCGCCGCAGCCTCAGGCGTGGCCACTGCTCCACTGGGGGTAGAGGTTCCCGCGCTGGGGGCTGGCGCGGCCGGATCTGGCGCAGGCGCAGGCGCCGGCGCGATGACATCGCGCGCAGGAATGGCCAGCTCCAGGGGGGGCGGAGCGCGCTTCGGCTCCCCGTCGAGGACCATCGGAATCACCACCGCCGCGAACAGGGCCAGCGTCACGGCGCCGATGAGGCGGTGCCGCCCCCGGCGTCGGAGTTCGGACTGCTCGGCGGAAGCGCTGGGCATGGAGACGGTTAGCGGGGCAAGTCGAGAACCGCCGCGACGGTGTGAAAGGAACCGAACACCAAAATTCTATCATCCGGTGTCGCCATCTGGCGGGCAGCCTCGTAGGCCAGCGCCACGCTGGCGAAGGCCCGCACGGGCTTTTGCAGCCCCTCGCGGGCGAGGCTCTCCATCACCGCCTCCACGCTCGCCGCGCGCTCGCTCTGCGCGGGCGCGATAAGCCAAGCATCAACGCGCGCCGCCATCGCCGCCACCACGCCGTCGATGTCCTTGTCCGCCAGCACCGCAAAGACAGCCAGCGTGCGCGCCGCAAAGGACATCTCGCCCAGCCCGGTCGCCAGCGCACGGGCGGCGTGCGGGTTGTGCGCGACGTCCAGCACGACCTGGGGCCGGCCCGGCAGCACCTGCAGCCTTCCCGCGAGACGGACCCGCGTGAGCCCCTGCCGGATTTCGCCCACGGACAGCGGCAATCGATCGGCCAACGCGTCGAGCGCTGCAAGGGCCGTGGCCGCGTTGCCCAGTTGCCAGGAGCCGCGAAGCGCCGGCATCGGCAGCGCGCGCTTGGCACCGGCTGCCCCCTCGAAATCCCACTGCGCCCCCGTCGCTTGCGCGCGGTAGTCACGCCCGAGCACTTGCAGCACTGCGCCGACCTGGGCGGCATGGGATACCAGCGACTCGGGCGATTGCCGGTCGCCGAAAAAGGCGGGGCGCGCCCGGCGGTAGATGTGGGCTTTCTCGAGCGCGATGGCCTCGCGGGTGTTGCCAAGCCAGGCCTGGTGATCGAGGTCCACGGTGGTGACGATGGCGCAATCCGCATCGACGATGTTCACCGCGTCGAGCCGGCCGCCGAGGCCCACCTCCAGCACCATCGCCTCGACGCGAGCCTCGAGGAAAGTCACGAACGCCGCAAGGGTCCCGAACTCGAAGTACGTGAGCGGCACACCTGCGCGCGCCGCCTCCACCCGCTCGAACCCCCGAACCAGCGCCGAGTCGTCAGCCTCTTCCCCGGCAACCCGCACGCGCTCGTTGTAACGAAGAATGTGGGGGGAAGTGTAGAGGCCCGCGCGGTAGCCAGCCGCCCGCAGGATGCTCTCGAGGTAAGCGCAGGTCGAGCCCTTGCCGTTGGTGCCACCGACGACGAACGTCGGCGGAAACGAGGGCAGCGCCAAGCGGGCGAAAACCTCTCGCACCCGGTCGAGGCCAAGCGCAATGGCCTGCGGGTGTTGCGCCGAGATGAATTCTATCCAGCGTTCGAGCGGGGAGCCCGGCGGCGGCGCGGCGCTCATGCCTCCGGCCGCGGGTCGCGACGCAGCATCGTGAGCAGCGAGGCAATCCGAGGCCGCAGTTCGCGCCGGTCGACGATCAGGTCAACGGCGCCCTTTTCCAACAGGAACTCGGCGCGCTGGAACCCGGCGGGGAGCGTCTCGCGCACCGTCTGCTCGATGACCCGCGGGCCGGCGAAGCCCACCAGGGCGCCCGGCTCGGCGATGACGATGTCGCCGATCATCGCGAAGCTTGCCGACACGCCGCCCATGGTCGGGTCCGTCAGCACCGAGATGAACGGCTGCCGGGCGGCGGTGAGCTGGTGCAGCGCCGCCGTGGTCTTGGCCATTTGCATCAGGGAGAGCAGCCCCTCCTGCATGCGAGCCCCGCCCGAGGCCGTGAAGCAAACCAGGGGAGTCTTCTCGTCGCAGCAGGCCTGGACCGCGCGGATGAAGCGCTCGCCCACCACCGAGCCCATCGACCCGCCGAGAAAGCTGAACTCAAAAGCCACGGCTACCACCGGCACTCCCACGACCGAGCCCTGCATCACGACAAGCGCGTCTGTCTCCCCGGTTTCCGCCTCCGCTTCCGACAGCCGTTCGGTGTACTTGCGGCTGTCGCGAAACTTGAGCGCGTCCACCGGAATCACCTCGGCAGCCAGCTCTGCGCGGCCGTCCGGGTCTAGGAACATCTCGAGGCGCTGCCGCGCCGAGAGCCGGTTGTGGAACGCGCACTTCGGGCAGACATGCAAGCTGCCCTCGAGATCCGTGAAATAGAGCACCGCCTCGCAAGACGGGCACTTGCTCCACAAGCCCTCGGGCACGGCCTTGCGAGCCGCCGTGCTTTCCCGCTTGATCTTGGGCAGGAGCTTGCGAAACCAGCTCAAGGCACCGTCTCCGAAACCCGAGCAGACTCGATGGCCGTCCGGAACTGCGATAGCGCGGTGCCGGCACGGGCCGCTGCTTCCGAGGCGGGCGCAGCCTCGATTTCCTCGACGATCCGGCTGCCGATGACCACGGCGTCGGCCAAGCGCGCGATGGCCGCAGCCGTCTCGGGGGCCCTGATCCCGAAGCCCACGCCTACGGGCACCTTGGTGCGCGCGCGAATCCGCTCGAGCATGCGCGCCACGTCCCCGGTGTCGATGTGGGAGGCGCCCGTGACGCCCTTCAGCGAGACGTAATAGATGTAGCCACTCGCGATGGCTGCCACGCTGTCGATGCGAGCCGGCGACGAGGTGGGCGACAGAAGAAAGATCGGGTCAATGCCCGAACCCTCGAGCGCCTTGAGCCAGGGGCCGCACTCTTCTGGCGGGTAGTCCACCACCAATACGCCATCGACGCCGGCGGCGCGGGCGCGGGCGACGAATGCAGCATGCCCCATGTGCTCGATGGGATTGGCATAACCCATGAGCACGATCGGCGTGCGCGCGTCTTCCCGACGGTATTGCGCGACGGCGTCGAGCACCGCGCCGAGGCCGGTACCCGCCTGAAGCGCGCGCTCGGAGGCGCGCTGGATCGTGGGCCCATCGGCCATCGGGTCAGAAAACGGCACCCCCAACTCGACCACGTCCGCGCCGCCCTGAACCAGGGCCCGAAGCATGGGCACGATGTGCGCCGGCGACGGGTCCCCCGCGGTGACGAACGGGATCAGCGCGGCCCGATTGGCCGCGCGCAGCGAGTCGAATACGGCGGCGATGCGGCTCATCGAACCCAGGCTCAGAGCGACAGGCCCGAAGCCTGCGCGACCGTGTGCATGTCCTTGTCGCCCCGCCCGGACAGGTTGACCAGCAGAACCCTGTCCTTGGCCATCGTCGGCGCAATCTTCATCGCGTGCGCGACGGCATGGCTGGACTCGAGCGCCGGGATGATCCCCTCGGTGCGGCAGAGACGATGAAACGCAGCGAGCGCTTCCTCGTCAGTGGCCGACACATACTCGGCGCGGGCCGAGTCCTTCAGCCAGGCGTGCTCCGGGCCGACCCCAGGGTAGTCGAGGCCTGCCGAGATTGAATGCGTCTCGAGGATCTGTCCGTCGGCGTTCTGCATCAGGTACGTGCGATTGCCGTGCAGCACGCCCGGCGAGCCCGCCGACAGCGTGGCCGAGTGCTTGCCGGTGGCGATTCCGTGGCCACCCGCCTCCACGCCGAGCAGGCGAACGTTGGGGTACGGGATGTACGGGTAAAAGATGCCCATCGCGTTCGATCCACCGCCCACGCAGGCGAGAACCACGTCGGGCTGCCGTCCCGCCAGCTCCGGCATTTGCTTCAGGCACTCGCGGCCGACCACGGCATTGAAGTCGCGGACCATCATGGGGTACGGGTGCGGGCCCGCCACCGTGCCGATGATGTAGAACGTGTTGGCCACATTGGTGACC
>JAFMJY010000059.1 GCA_017853245.1 Burkholderiales bacterium
AGTTATCCTCGCCAGCCGGTCGCAATCGCGTCGCTCGAGTCTACCGTTGAGGCCTATTGCCTTGCTGAGTTCCCTGCTCCGTGCGGTGGCCGCGACAGCCACGCTCACCCTGGTCGGCTGCGCCGCCCTCGACCCCCACGACGTCCTTGGCCGCCGCGTCTCGCACCTCGAGCCGTCGGGTGAGGGCCCCGCCGCGCCGCTCGGGGAGGCAGGGCGCCGCCTCGCGCTCGACCACGTGTGGACGACCGTGAGCCAGCGCTACTACGACGCCTCGCTCAACGGCGTCGACTGGGCAGCGGCGCGACGTCGCTGGGAGCCCGAAGCCCTGCGCGCGCCCGACGACGAGGCGTTCTGGCGCGTTCTGGACCGAATGACGGGCGAGCTTCGGGATGCGCACACGCGAGTGGAGTCACCGGTGCGCGCTGCCCTGCGCGAGCGCTCGGAATCAGTGGGCCTGGGGTTCGGCGCGCGTTGGCTGGAAGGGCGCCTCGTCGTCACCAGCGTGCGCGCGGACTCCGGCGCCTTCTTCGCGGGCGTGCGCCCGGGCATGGCCATCATCGACGTGGACGGCGAGGCGGCAGGCGCGGCCTTCGCGCGATGGCTCGCGGAAGCGCGCCTGACCAGCACCGACAGCGCGCGGGAACGCGTGGCGCTTCGATCGCTTCTCTCGGGTGAGCCGGGGTCGCGGGTTCGCCTCGCCTTCGAGCGCCCAGGCGGCGAGCGCCTGGAGGCGACGATCCCGCGCGAGCGCCACCGGGCGCCGCCACGCGTCACGCACCGCACACTCCCCTCCGGGGTCGGCTACATCCGCCTGAGCAACTGGAACACGTCGCTGCAGGGCAACATGATTGCAGCCATCACGGCGCTGAAGGAGAGCCCGGGCCTGGTCATCGACCTGCGCGGCAACCCCGGGGGCGCGCTGAACATGGTTCGCGAGGTGACTGCGCACCTGGTCGAGGGCCGTCTCGACGCCGGCCGGGCGCTCACCCGCACCGGCAAGCCCATCACCGTCGCATTCGATTGGGTCGAGCTCATCAAGCTGCGCCAGGAGATCCAGGGCAAGGGCACCTACCGCGGGCCGGTGGTGATCCTCGTCAACGGTGAAAGCGCCAGCGCGAGCGAGTTCTTCTCGGGCGTGCTGCAGGCATCGAAGCGTGCCACCGTCATCGGTGAGACCACGTGCGGCTGCCTGCTCGCCTACCTGGGCTACGCCAACGTGCCTGGCGGCGGGCGGCTTGCGTACTCGGAAGTGGGTTTCGAACTCCCCGATGGGCGCCGCATCGAGCGCGAGGGGGTGGTGCCGGACATGGCCGTGGTGGCCACGGTGGCGGATCTGCAGACCGGACGCGACCGGGCCCTCGAGGAAGCGCAGCGCGTGCTGACGAGCCAGCTCGAGCGCACCGCGCGAGCCGTCGTTGGCCGCTGAACCCGGCGCGGCATTGCAACCCGGCGTCGCACGCCGCGAGGCGTTCGGCTGGGCGATGTTCGACTTCGCCAACTCGGGCTACACGACGGTGGTGCTTACCGCGGTCTTCAACGCGTATTTCGTCTCGACGGTCGCGCAAGGCGCCACTTGGGCCACCCTGGCGTGGACTCTCGCCATCGGGGTGTCGAGCGCGCTCGTGATGCTGGTGGGCCCCGCCGTCGGCGCGTGGGCCGATGCGCACGCTGCCAAGAAACGCGCCCTCGCCCTCGCCGCCGCCGCCTGCGTGGTCAGCACGGCGCTGCTCGCCTTCGCCGGCCCCGGCGATATCTACTTTGCAGCGCTCTTCGTGATCGTCTCCAACCTCGCCTTCTCGCTCGGCGAAAACCTGATCGCCGCGTTCCTGCCGGAAATCGCGCGGCCCGATGCGTTCGGGCGTGTCTCAGGCTGGGGGTGGAGCCTGGGCTACCTGGGCGGCATCCTGAGCCTGGGGCTCTGCCTCGCCTGGATCCTCACCGCCGAGGCGCGCGGGTCAACGACCGCGGCATCCGTTCCCGGCACGATGCTCATCACCGCCGGCCTGTTTGCGGTGGCCTCGTTACCCACCTTCCTGCTGCTGCGTGAGCGCGCCACGCCGCAACCCGCGAGTGCCCGCCAGTCGCACGCATTCGCGCGGCTCGCGCGCACGGCGCGAGAGGCCCCGCGCTACCGCGACCTGCTGGCGGTGTTCGCCTGCGGCACGCTCTATCAGGCAGGCGTGTCCACCGTGGTGACGCTCGCCGCGATCTACGCCAGCCAGGCAATGGGCTTCGGCATGCAGGAGACGCTGATGCTGGTGCTGGTGGTGAACGCCACGGCCGCCGTGGGCGCCTTCGCGTTCGGCTACGCGCAGGATCGGGTGGGTAACGTGCGCGCACTGCGCTGGACGCTCGTCGGCTGGGTGGTGATGGTGGCCGTGGCCTGGGCTGCCACGACGCCCGCGCTCTTCTGGGTGGCGGCGAACCTCGCGGGCCTGTGCATGGGGTCCTCGCAATCGGCGGGGCGGGCGCTGGTCGCCTACTTCTCGCCGCCCGAGCGCACCGGGGAGTTCTTCGGCTTGTGGGGCGTGGCTACGCGTCTGGCCGCGATCCTCGGGCCGATCACCTACGGGGCGGTCACCTGGCTCACGCACGGCGACCACCGGCTGGCGATCCTCAGCACCGGCGTCTTTTTCGTGCTGTCGATCGGCTGCCTCGCCTTCGTCGACGAGCGACGCGGCCGCGAGGCGGCGATTCAGGTCGCCTGAGGCGCGCTGGTAGGATCCGCGCTCCTCCTGCCGCGCCTCCATCCATGCCACGACCCTCTCGAATGGTCCTCTCTGCCGCCGCGAATGCTCTTGCAGCGCTTGTGATCGCCAGCGCTGCCCACGCCGGCCGCCCGCTCACCACCGAAGACGCCACCACGCGCGACGACGGCACCTGCCAGATCGAGGCGTGGGCTGACCGCACGCGCGCCGGCACCACGGGAATGTTTGCCGTGCCCGCCTGCGCCATTGCCGGCGTCGAGTTCCAGGTGGGCGTGGCACGCGAACGCGCCGAAGGCAAGACGCGTAAGGTGAGCGAATTCGTGCAGGCCAAGCACGCGTTCCGGAACATCGACGACGGCGCCTGGGGCGCCGGGCTGGTGCTGGGCATCGCGCGTTTCCCGCAGCGCGAGACAAAAACCGGCTGGGGCGACCCGTTCGCCACTGCCATCGTGAGCGTGGGGCTCGCCGAGGATCGGGAGACGCGCCCCCTCCTGCACCTGAACCTGGGCACGGCACGGGTTGGCGATGAAGGCCGCACCCTCACCACCTGGGGCGTGGCCATCGAAAAGCCGGTGACGGAGCGGCTCACGGTGCTTGCGGAAGCCTTCGGCGAGGACCGCAACCGCGCCTTCCTGCGCGCCGGTGGGCGTTTCTCGGTGTTCGAGGGACTCGACGCGGACTTCACTTACGTGACGCGCGCCGGCGGCCCGCGCGAGGAGCGCTTCTGGTCGATTGGCATCCACTGGGAGCCGGGCTTCCTCGACTTTCGCGGCAAACCGGCAAAATAGAGCCTCACTTCGCGCAGCATCCCGCACCCTCCCATGGCCAGTGAGTCGAACGCGCCCAGCGGCGCACCCGTGAAGCACTTCATCCAGCAGCGCGTCGAAGGCGACCTTGCGTCGGGCAAGTACGCCGCGCGCCGATGGGGTGGCAAGCCCGGGCCCCTGGCCTCGCATGCCGGCGCCGCACCCGACCCGGCGAAGATCCGCACGCGGTTCCCGCCGGAGCCGAACGGCTACCTGCACATCGGGCACGCGAAGTCGATCCTGCTCAACTTCGGGCTGGCGCGCGACAACGGTGGCGTCTGCCACATGCGCTTTGACGACACCAACCCGGAGAAGGAGGAGCAGGCGTACGTCGAGTCGATCCTCGACACCGTGCGCTGGCTGGGCTTCGACTTCGGCCCCAACGACGAGCGGCTCTTCTTCGCGAGCGACTACTTCGACTGGATGTATGAGTTCGCCGAGTGCCTGATCGAGCACGGCGACGCCTACGTCGATTCGCAAACAGCCGAGGAGATGCGCGCCAACCGCGGCACGCTGACCGAGCACGGCGTGGACTCGCCCTTCCGCACGCGCACGCCTGCCGAGAACCTGGCCCTCTTCCGCGAAATGCGAGACGGCAAGCACGCCGATGGCGCGCACGTGCTGCGCGCGAAGGTCGACATGAAGTCGCCCAACATCAACCTGCGCGACCCGGCCATTTACCGCATCAAGCGCGCCACGCACCACCGCACGGGCGACAAGTGGTGCATCTATCCGATGTACACGTACGCGCACCCGATCGAGGACGCGCTGGAGAACATCACCCACTCGATTTGCACGCTCGAGTTCGAGGACCAGCGGCCCTTCTACGACTGGCTCCTGGAAAAGCTCGCCCAGCACGGCAAGCTCCAGCGGCCGCTGCCGCAGCAGATCGAGTTCGCGCGACTGAAGATCACCCACACGGTGATGAGCAAGCGCTTTCTGTTGAAGCTCGTCGAGGAGAAATATGTCGAGGGCTGGGACGACCCGCGCATGCCCACGCTCGCGGGCGCCCGGCGCCGCGGATTCACCCCCGAAGGGTTTCGCCTCTTCGCCGAGCGCATCGGCGTGTCGAAGGCCGACTCCTGGATCGACCCCTCGGTGCTGGAAGACTGCATGCGCGAGCACCTGAACGAGACGGCGCCGCGCCGCGTGGCGGTGCTCGACCCGCTGAAGCTCGTCATCACGAACTTTCCCAACAGTCACGTCGAGACATGCGAGGCCCCCAACCACCCGCAGAAGCCGGAATGGGGCAAGCGCACGATGCCGCTCACGCGCGAGGTGTGGATCGAGCGCGAGGACTTTGCGCCGGCGCCGCCGAAGGGATACTTCCGGCTCTTCCCGGGCAACTCGGTGCGGCTCAAATACGGCTTCGTCGTGAAGTGCACGGGCTTTCGCCAGAACGAGGCGGGCGACGTCGTCGAAGTGCACTGCGAATACTTCCCCGACTCCAAGAGCGGCACGCCCGGGGCCGACGGCTACAAGGTCAAGGGCGTCATCCACTGGGTGTCGGCTGCGCACGCCCACGAATGCGAGGTGCGCCTGACGGACCGGCTCTTCCGGGCGGCGCACCCGGGCAAGGATACCGGCAACTACCTGGACGACCTTAACCGGGAATCGCTCAAGGCCCTCCGCGCTTGCCTCGAGCCCTCGTTGGGCGAAGCCGCGCCCGGCAGCCGCTTCCAGTTCGAGCGGCACGGCTACTTCATTGCCGAGGGCGCAGGCGGGAGCGCCGCCTTCCTGCGGACGGTCACGCTGCGGGACTCCTGGGCCGCCAAGTCCTGAAGCCCCCGGGGCGCGGGCCGAGTGCTGTGCGATAATTTCGCTCTTTTTCGCTCGCCGGGACCCGCTCCGTGAAGCGTCTCGCCACACTCCTCGCCAGCCTCGCCGTCGCCCTCGCCCTCACCGGTTGCAGCAGCGGTGGCAGTTCCTCGGACGCGCCATCGGATTTCACTGTCACCGCGGGCGACGCCTCCGTCACGGCCACCTGGACGGCCGTCGACGGGGTTGAATATTGGATCTTCTACGCGCAAGGCGAGAACGTCACCACCAGCAACTGGGTGAGCCTCAACGGGCGCGTGCTGACCAAGGCGACGTCGCCGCAGGTCATCACCGGGCTCCTCAACGGCACGACGTATTCGTTCACCATCAATGCCCGCAAGGATGGCGGCCCGGGCGGCGCCGGCTCACCCACCGTGGTGGCCACGCCGAGGCTGTCGGGCAACGTGTGGGCTCCCGGCCCCGCCATCGCTAGCGAGGGGCTTGCGGGCATCACGGCCGGCAACGTGCCGGACGGGGTGGCCAACGTCGCCGTCGCAGCGAGCGGCGCCATTTACCTCGCCACCAACAGCGGGGCCTACGCCTCCCAGGCCAACCCCCAGGCCGCCAACGGGCTGAATGCGGTCACCTACTCATCGCCCGGCTACGTGGCCGCGGGCGGCAACGGCACGGTCCTGCAGAGCGTGGATGGCAAGGCGTGGACGGCAGCAACGTCGAACACCGCACAGGCGCTGCTTGGCGCTGCGGCGGCCGGCTTCGGCAACTACATCTTGGTGGGCGCCAGCGGCACCATCATCACCAGCGCCAATGGCACCGATTGGACGGCGAGGGACTCCGGCTCCACTCGCCACCTGCGGGCCGTCACTTACGGGGGCGCCCAGTACCTCGCCGTCGGCGATGCCGGCACCATCCTCGCGAGCGCCAATGCGGCGGCCTGGGTGGCCGCGCCCGCCGTGACCACCGCCGGCCTTCGGGGCGTCGCGCACGCAGCCCTTGCGAACACCACGTCCGATGGCACCGTCTCCATCACCAACGTCTACGTTGCGGTGGGCGAGGGCGGCACGCTGCTCACCAGCAACGACGGCGCCGCCTGGACGGTGCGCCCGGCCCTCGGCAGCGCGAATCTCAATGCGGTGATCTACGGTGGCCAGTTCGTGGCCGTGGGCGACGGCGGCGCGATCTTCACCAGCCCCGACGGCATCACGTGGACCGCGCGCGCCTCCGGCACGACGCGCAACCTCACGGCGCTCGTGCGCTCGCTCACCGGCTACCTGGTGGTGGGCGATGGCGGCGCATCCCTGATTTCCAACTGACCAGCACGCGTTTTTCACCTCTCGTCGCTCCCGCCGCGACGGCGGGCGTGATGGCGGGCACGCTGGCGACCCAGCATCTCCGACGGCTACGCACATGACCCCTCGACTCTCCCTCCTGCTCGCCGCCACCCTGGCCCTTGCCGCCTGCGGGCGCGGCCCCGGCAAGCCCGACAAGGGCGCAGCCGCCCCGCCCGCGTTGTTGGTAGCGCCCGAGGACCTGCACACCATCGGCCGCAATGCCGTGGCCTCGGGGCCGGCGGTGACCGGTTCCGTGCAGCCCGAGAAGCGCGCCGACTTGCGCGCCGAGGTCGCTGGCATCGTCCTTCAGGTCGTGCGCGAAAACGGCGACGTCGTCCGGCGCGGCGACCTGCTCGTGCGCCTGGACGACACCTCGATCCGCGACGCGCTGGCGTCAGCGGAATCGGCCAATCGCGCTGCCACCCAGGCCTTCGAGCAGGCGGAGCGCCAGCTCCAGCGCCTCACCACGCTGCGGGGGTCTGGCATGGCCTCGGCCCAGCAGATGGAGGACGCGGAGGTGCGCCGCAACAACGCCCAGAGCGAGGTCGAGGCATCGCGCACTCGCGCGGTCCAGGCGCGGCAGCAGCTGCAGCGCACCGAAGTGCGCGCGCCGTTTGACGGCATCGTGAGCGACCGGAAAGTCTCGGCGGGCGACACGGCGCAGATCGGCAAGGAGCTTCTCAAGGTGATCGACCCGGCGAGCATGCGCTTCGAGGGGCTCATCTCAGCCGACCACGTGGGCACCGTGAAGGCGGGCCAGGCGGTGAGCTTTCGGGTGAGCGGCTACGGCGAACAGGAGTTCGTCGGCAAGGTCCGCCGCGTAAGCCCCTCGGCCAACCCCACCACGCGCCAGATCGAGGTGCTGGTGGACTTCACCGGCCCCAAGCAGCCCCAGCTCGCCGGCCTCTACGCTGAAGGGCGCATCGAAACCGCCTCGTCTGCCTCCCTCACCATCGCCGCCTCCGCCGTCGTTCGTGACGGCGACCGCGCTTCCGCCTGGCGCGTCGTCGACGGCAAGCTCGAGCGCGTCACAATCGACCTGGGGCCTCGCGACCCGCGCTCGGGCGACTTCGTCATCGCCAGCGGCCTCTCGGAAGGCGACCGGGTGATCCGCTATCCCACCGCCTTGCTCAAGGACGGGCAGCGCGCGGAGCCGAAGTCGGCAGCCCCGGCACCGACCCGCGCCCCCGCCGCGCCCGCCCCCCCTCCACCCGCCAAGGGGTAGCCCATGTTCCTGTCGGACTTCAGCATCAGCCGGCCGGTCTCGGCCGTCGTGTTGATCATCGGGCTCATGTGCCTGGGGTTGCTCGCCCTGTCCAAGCTGCGCGTCAACCAGCTCCCGGACGTCGAGCAACCGGTGCTGGTGGTGAGCATTCCCTACCCCGGGGCCTCGCCGGAGACGGTTGAGCGCGAGATCGTCAACCGGGTGGAGAAAGCGCTGCAGAGCATCCCCCAGGTCTACGAGATCCGCTCCACCGCCGCCGACAGCAGCGCCACCATCGTCATCATCTTCGACTTCAAGAAGAACATGGTCGAGGCGTCCGACGAGGTAAGAAACGCCATCGCCTCAGTGCGCTACAAGCTGCCGGTGGAGATGCGGGAGCCGATTCTCCGGCGCATCGACCCCGCGGCACAGCCCATCATGCAACTGGCGCTGTCCTCCTCGGCGCTCAAGCACGCCGAGGTCTCGCGCCTGGCGGAGGACGTGCTCGCCGACCGGTTCCGGGGCATCGATGGCGTGGCGGTGGTGAACGTGTACGGCTCGCTGCGCCGGGAGCTTTCGGTGCTGCTGCGCGCGGAGAAGCTTCGCCAGTTCAACGTGTCGGTCACCGAGGTCGTCAACGCCCTGCGAGCCCAGAACACCACGGCCCCGGTCGGTCGCGTGAAAGGGCCCCTCGACGAGCAGACGATCCGCCTCGTGGGCCGCATCGAGTCGCCCGCCGAGTTCGAGCAGGTGGTGGTCAAGCGGCGGGGCAACGAGATCGTGCGGCTGGGCCAGGTGGCGAGCGTGTCGGACGGCTTTGCCGAGGTGGCGGGGTTCAGCCTTCGCAACGGCAACCCGAACGTCGGCATTTCCGTCACCCGGGCTCGCGACGCGAGCACCGTGAGCGTGGCGGCCGAGGTTCGCCGGAAGGTGGCCGAGATCAACAAGACGCTGCCTGCCGGCACGACCCTCGAAGTCACCCAGGACGGCGGCAAGGAAGCGGAGAAAAGCCTCTACAACGTGATCGAGGCGCTGATCCTCGGCGCCGTGCTCACGGTGATCGTCGTCTATGCCTTCCTCAACTCCTGGCGGTCCACGCTCATCACGGCGCTCGCGCTCCCCACTTCGGTAATCACGGCCTTCATCGCCGTCTGGCTGTGCGGGTTCACCCTCAACTTCATGACGCTGCTGGGCCTGTCGCTCGCCATCGGCGTGCTGATCGACGACGCGATCGTCGTGCGCGAAAACATCGTTCGCCACATGGAGGCCGGCGCGGACCGGGCCACCGCCGCCCGCCAGGGAACCGCCGAAATCGGGCTCGCGGTCACCGCGACCACGTTCTCGATCATCGCCGTCTTCATTCCCGTGGCGTTCATGGGGGGCGGCCCCGGCGAGTGGTTTCGCCCCTTCGCGCTGACGGTCGCGACCTCGGTGCTGGTGAGCCTGTTCATCTCCTTCACCCTGGACCCCCTGATGTCGGCGTATTGGGGTGACCCGCCGGGCTACCAGCACGCCGCCAAGCGCGGCATGCGCGCCTGGCTCGCGCGCTTCAACGACTGGTTCGACCGGCAGGCGGACCGTTACGGTCAGGTCATCGCGTGGGCCCTCAAGCACCGGCGCGCGATGGCCGCCATCGCCATGGCGAGCTTCGTGGGCGCCATCGTCGTGCAGGCAAAGTTCGGCGGCACGAGCTTCCTGCCGGCGTCGGACTCCGGGACTATCGCGATCGACGTGCGCACGCCATCCAGCGCCAGCCTCGACTACGCACGCCTGAAGGTGGAGGCGGCGGCCGGGCTCGCCCGCACGCTGCCGGAGACCGTGGCCACGAACAGCCAGGTCAACGCCGGGGGCGGGCGGGTATACGTGGATATCGGCAAGAGCACGGCCCGCAAGCGAAGCGCCGCCGAAGTGGCGGTCGACTTGAGAAAGCTCATGTCGCGCGTCGTCGGGGCGGAGTACACCGTCATCGACAGCCTGAACCAGGGCGTGCAGAAGCCGGTGCAGATCCGCTTCTCCGGCCCGGATTCGCGCCGCCTGATGGCGATCACCAACGATTTCATGGACAAGCTTCGAACCGTTCCCGGGGCAGTGGACGTGGGCCTCTCCGAGCAGGAGCCGAAGGACGAGCTCAAGATCGAGCTCGACCGGGGCCTCGCCAGCGCGCTTGGCATCTCGGTGGGCGATGCCGCGCAGTCGCTCCGCGTGGCGTTCGCCGGCGTCGAGGTGGGCGACTGGGTCGACCCCACGGGCGAAGCGCGCGACGTCTCGGTACGGCTGCACCCCGACGACCGCGTGGACGGCGCGAATCTGGAGCGGCTCCCCATTGCCGTGAGCGGCGGCAACATGATGGTGCCGCTCGACCAGGTAGCCACCGTCACCATGGGCAAGGGCCCGGCGCAGATCCAGCACGTCGACGGCAAGCGCATGATCGCCGTCTCGGCCAACGTCCAGGGGCGCTCGCCCGGCGACGTGACGGCCGACGCCATGCGCATCGCCCGAGCCATCGACTTCCCCGCCGGCTACGGCATCACGCTTGGTGGCGCGTCGCGGGACCAGCAGGAAGTGTTCCGCGAGATGGGCATTGCGCTCGTCCTCGGGGTCGCCCTCATGTACCTGGTGCTGGTCATGCAGTTCGGCTCGTTCACCGCGCCCATCCCGGTGATGATTTCCCTGCCCCTGTCGCTCATCGGCGTGGTGACGGCGCTGATTGTCACCGGAGCCACCCTGAACCTGATGAGCTTCATCGGCGTGATCATGCTGATGGGGTTGGTGGCGAAGAACGCAATCCTGCTGCTCGACTGCGCGCGCAAGCAAGAAGCGAAGGGCGTCAACCGCGAGGAGGCCCTCATGCACGCAGGCCGCGTGCGGCTGCGGCCGATCATGATGACCACCTTCGCCCTCATCGCCGGGATGCTCCCCGTGGCCCTCGCGTTCCGCGAGGGCGGCGAGTTCTACCGGCCGATGGCGGTGGCCATCATCGGCGGCGTCATCACTTCCACCATTCTCACCCTGCTGGTGGTGCCCACGTTCTACGACGCGATCGAGATCGCTCGCGACCGTGCAGTGGCGAAGTTTCGGGAGCGGGCGCAGCGCAGCCTGCCCTTCGTCGCCTTCTGCGTGACGGTTGCCGAGGCGATCTTGACGATCCTCGGCCTGCGCGCCCTGTATCGGCTCGCTCGCCGGCCCTTCCGCCCGCGTTCGGTGCCCGCGCAGCCCAACCCCGCTACCGGTGACTGAGGCAGCCGTGAGGAGATCCGCCCGACGGGTGCTGGGCCTGCTGGCCCTCGCGCTGGCCTTCCCCGCCACCGCCTTTGACCTCCAGGGACACCGGGGTGCGCGCGGCCACGCGCCTGAGAACACCATCCCCGCCTTCGAGCTGGGCATACGGATGGGCGTGGACACGCTCGAGTGCGACTTCGCCATCACCCGAGATGGCGTTGTCGTGGTCCACCACGACCTTTGGCTGAACCCGGACACCACGCGCGGCCCCGACGGCGAGTGGCTCGCGGCTCGCGGGCCGGCGATTCATGACCTCACCTGGGAGCAGTTGCAGGCTTACGACGTCGGGCGCATCAAGCCAGGTACGAAATATGCGGCGGAGTTTCCGGCGCAGAAGCCGATGGATGGGACGCGCATCCCCCGATTCGCCGACGTGGTCGCGGCGGTGGAGCGTGCCGGCGGCAAGGGCGTGCGCTACGACTGCGAGACGAAGGTCTCGCCCCTTGAGCCCGCGGCAACGCTACCGCCGGAGGCTTTCGCGCGCCGGGTGATCGAGGAGGTGCGCAAGCTGGGCGTCGCCTCCCGCATGACCATCCAATCCTTCGACTGGCGCACCCTCCAGGTGGTGCAGAAGGAAGCGCCGGAAATGCAAACGATGTACCTCAGCTCGCCCCGCACGCTAGCCGCCGGGGCCAACGGCGCGCCCACCCCATGGCTTGGCGGGTTCTCGCTCGAGGCGAACGGCAAGTCGGTACCCCGGGCCGTACACGCCGCGGGCGGACGCATCTGGGCACCCAACCAGACATTCCTCACGCCTGCCCTGCTCGCCGAAGCACGCGCGCTCGGCATCCGCGTCATTCCGTATACGGTGAACGAGCCCTCGATGATCGACAAGCTGCTCGACATGGGCGTGGACGGCATCATCACCGACTATCCCGATCGCGTGCGGGCCGCGCTCGATCGCCGGTCCGGGAGCAAGGCGGCACGCTGATGGGCTCGCCCCTGCTCGCGTTGGCTGCAGCCTTGCTGCTGGCCGGCTGCGCGGACTTGCTGCCCAAATCCCAGAGCGAAGTGCGGGGCCTGTGGGGCAGCTACGAGGAAGCGCAGGCCGCCCTGCGTCGCGTCGTTCCCTACCAGACCACGGCGGCGGATCTCTCGGCGCTGGGCATCGACCCGTTCCGCGCCGAAAACGTGCGCCTGCTTACCTTTTCAGACATCGCACTGCGCTTCCCGCTGGGCGGCGGCTTTTCCGTCGACCGCCTCGATCCGGGCCTGCGGGAGTGCCTCGAGGCCGGCACCCGCTGCGAGGGCTACGCCATCGCGACGCGGCAGGTGCACCGGGACCGCGTCGGCGACTTCTGGCTCGACGCCCTCAACTTCCGCCGCACGGTGGACGTGCGCGGCTGGTCCTTCAACGCGCTGTTGCTGCTGGTGGAGGGCCGCGTCGTCTACGTGTTGCAGGGCGGTGAGCCGGCCATTCGCGAGCAGGAAGTCACGCGACAGCCGCTCGGGCCCTTTCAGGGGTGGGGCGAGAGCCTTCCCGGGCTGCTGCGCTAACCTTGCGCCTGCGCGGGTGCTTGAACCCGCCAGTCGAGAGGAAACCAACATGGCATCGCAACCCAAGGTTGCCGTCGTCACGGGTGCCGGCACCGGCATCGGCAAGGCGTCGGCGCTGGCACTTGCCAAGGCGGGCTTTCAGGTGGCCTTCGCCGGCCGGCAGCAGGAGCGGCTTGACCGAGCCCTCGCCGAGGCAGGCGGCGCCGGCATTGCCGTAGCCACAGACGTGACGAAGCCGGAGTCGGTCCAGGCCCTCTTCGGGGCCGTGGAAGCGAAGTGGGGCCGCGTCGACTTCCTGTTTAACAATGCAGGCACGGGCGCGCCAGCCGTGCCGATGGACGAGCTGCCGTGGGAAACCTGGCGCGCCGTCGTAGACGCGAACCTGCACGGCACCTTCCTCTGCTCCCGGGCAGCGATGGCGCTCATGAAAAAGCAGGCGCCCCGCGGCGGGCGCATCGTCAACAACGGCTCGATCTCCGCGCATGCGCCGCGGCCCAATACGGCCGCCTACACGTCCACGAAGCACGCGGTCACCGGGCTCACCAAATGCATCTCGCTCGACGGGCGCGCCTTCGACATCGCCTGCGGCCAGATCGACATCGGCAACGCCGCCACTGAAATGACCGAGCGCATGACCCGCGGCATCCTGCAGGCCAATGGCCAGGTCATGGTGGAGCCACGCATGGACGTGGAAGACGTGGCGCGCGCCATCGTGTTCATGGCCTCACTGCCGCTGGACTCGAACGTGCAGTTCATGACCATCATGGCGACGAAGATGCCGTTCGTGGGCCGCGGGTAGTCAGGGATGAACCTGATGTCCAATCCCGCGCCGCTCGAAGCCGGGGCCTTGCATCCGGAAGCGCTGGCGTCCTACTGGATGCCCTTCACCGCCAACCGGCAATTCAAGGCGGCGCCACGAATGATGGCGCGCGCCGAGGGCATGCACTACTGGACGCCAGAAGGCCGGCGCATCCTCGACGGCTTCTCCGGGCTCTGGTGCTGCAACGCCGGACACTCGCGCAAGCCGGTCGTCGAGGCGATTCAGCGCCAGGCAGCGACCCTGGACTACGCGCCGGCCTTCCAGATGGGCCACCCGCTCGCGTTCGAATTGGCGGGCCGCATCGCCGCGATGGCGCCAGCGGGGCTCAACCGCGTCTTCTTCTGCAACTCCGGCTCCGAGGCCGTCGACACGGCGCTCAAGGTCGCTCTCGCCTACCAACGCCTGCGCGGCGAGGGAAGCCGCACCCGCCTCATTGGCCGCGAGCGGGGCTACCACGGCGTGGGCTTCGGCGGCATCTCGGTGGGCGGCATGGTGGCGAATCGCAAGATGTTCGGCGCCATGCTGGCGGGCGTCGACCATCTGCCGCACACGCACAGCCTTGAGAAGAATGCATTCTCGCGCGGCGAGCCCGAGTGGGGCGCGCACCTGGCCGACGAGCTCGAGCGGCTCATCGCATTGCACGACGCTTCCACCATCGCGGCAGTGATTGTCGAGCCGATGGCGGGCTCCACTGGCGTGCTGCTGCCGCCCAGGGGTTACCTCCAGCGATTGCGCGAGATCACGGCGAAGCACGGCATTCTGCTCATCTTCGACGAGGTGATCACCGCCTTTGGCCGCCTCGGGCACGCCTTCGCGGCGCAGCGCTACGGCGTCACGCCGGACATGATCACGTTCGCCAAGGGCGTGACCTCGGGCACGGTGCCGATGGGCGGCGTGCTCGTTCGCTCCGACATCCACGACGCGTTCATGAGGGGGCCACCGTGGGCAATCGAGCTCTTCCACGGCTACACCTACTCAGGCCACCCGCTCGCCTGCGCAGCCGGCATCGCCACGCTGGACCTCTACCGCGACGAAGGGCTCTTCGAGCGCGCCCGCGCGATGGCGCCCGTGCTCGAGGACGCCGTGCATTCGCTGCGCGCCAGCCCGCACGTGATCGACATCCGCAACGGGGGCCTGGCTGCAGCCATTGAGCTCGAGCCGCGCCCGGGCGCGCCCCTGGCCCGCGCCTTCGACGCCTATCTGGGCTGCTGGGAGCGTGGCTTGCTCGTTCGGCAAGCGGGCGAGATCGTGTGCCTCGCCCCGGCCCTCATCGTCGAGGAGTCGCAAATTGCCAAGATGACCGGCACGCTGCGCGAGGTGCTCTTGCAGCTGGCTTGAGCTCTCAGCCGCGCCGTAGGCTGCGACGTTCGGCGTCGAGGCGCTCGCTTACCTTGCGGGCCATCTCCCGCATGATCGCGACCAGCTCCGAAATGCGCGTGGGCGGCATCCGATAGCGAATGGCAGCGATTGCGAACACCGCCACCGGAATCCCGTCGGGCCCCGCGATGGCGACAGACAGGGAGCGGGTGCCGGGGTGCAGGCCCGGATCCATGAAGGCGTAGCCCTGCTTGCGGGCAACTTCCACGCGCTCGCGAACCTTGTCGAGCGCCACGCCTTGCGCCTCGTATCGCAAGGCATTGGCCGACATGATCCTCTCGGCCTCGGCCCGGGGCATGCCGGCGAGAAGCGCGACCCCGCCAGACGCCACCCCCAGGGGTAGTCGGGCCCCAACCTCCACAGCCAGAACCTGCACGGGTCCGGTGCCGATTTTTCGGTCGAGGATGACCGTGTCGGCATTTCCCCTCACGATCAAGGACACCGTCTCACCCGTGGCCTCGGCAAGCCTGCGCGTGAAGGGCTCGGCAAGCATGCGAATGGGAAAGTGGCCGGGCTGCTGAGCGAGCCCGAGCAGGAATAGCTCCTTGCCACCGCGATAGACCCGCGCAACGGGGTCGTAATCGACTGCGCCCTCTTCGGTCAGTACTCGCAGCAGCCGGTGCACGGTGGCCGCGTTGAGACCCACCCGCGCCACGACGTCCTTCAAGCGCAGACCGTGCTGCGGCGAGCCGCCGGCCACGACCCGCAGGACCGACATGGCCCGTCGCACCGCCTGGGCACCCGGCGTGGGCTTGCCCGTTTCAGCGTCAGGCGGCTTGTTTTTCATGGCGAGAGAATTATTTCACCGTTTGAGCGGCCCGGTCGCCATTTCGCTACACTTGAGAGGCGCGGCGACACGACGCCGCAAGGGATTCCCGCCGGGCGCGCACACACGATGGAACTGCCTCGCAATCACTTCAAGCACGCCCTGGCCGCCGGTCGCCAGCAGATCGGGCTCTGGGTGTCGCTCCCGGGAGCCTATGCCACCGAGGTGGCCGCAGGCGCTGGCTTCGACTGGCTGCTTCTCGACACCGAGCATTCGCCGAACGACGTTCCCGGCGTCCTGGCGCAGCTGCAGGCGGCTGCGGCCTACCCGGACGTGTCGCCGGTGGTGCGCCCGGCGTGGAACGACAAGGTGCTGGTGAAGCGCCATCTCGACGTCGGCGCGCAAACGCTGTTGTTGCCTTACGTCTCGACGGTGGCGGAGGCGGAGGCGGCTGTGGCGGCGATGCGCTATCCCCCGAGGGGTATCCGGGGCGTCGCGGGGAGCCATCGCGCCGCGCGCTTCGGGCGCGTCGCCGATTACGTGAAGCGGGCCGAGGCGGAACTCTGCCTGCTGGTGCAACTGGAAACGCGCGAGGCCCTGGATAACCTCGAGGCGATTGCGGGGGTCGATGGCGTCGATGGCATCTTCATCGGGCCCGCGGACCTGGCTGCGTCCCTGGGCCACCTTGGCGACATCGGCCACCCGGAAGTGCAATCGACCATCGCGGACGCCATCCGGCGCGTGCGGGCCTGTGGCAAGCCGCCCGGCATTCTCGCGGCCGACGAAACGGCAGCCCGGCGTTACATCGAGGCAGGCACGCTCTTCACCGCCGTGGCCACGGACGTCGTCCTGCTCGCGCGCGAGACGGCGCGGCTCGCCAAGGCTTTTCGCGGCTGACCGGCGCCGCAGGCGCCGCGCTTACTTGAGCGCCTTGTAGCGCAGGCGATGCGGGGCTGCCGCTTCCTCGCC
>JAFMJY010000166.1 GCA_017853245.1 Burkholderiales bacterium
CGCGAGAGCGTCATGGTGTTCATCGGGCGCCGTGTCCCGCAGCGGCTGTTCGAAGAAGGCCTCGCGTACTGCGTCGCCTGAGGCAGCCGGCATGCTGGCGATTGAAGGCCTTCGACACGACATCGGCGGGCGCACCGTCCTGCGAGTCGAGCGCTGGGAGGTGAGCGCCTCGGAGCCGGCACTCGTGCTCGGCCCGTCGGGTAGCGGCAAGAGCACGCTGCTCAACGTCATCGCCGGCCTGATCGAGCCCACCACGGGTGAGGTTCGCTTGCAGGGCCGGGCGTTGACGGCCATGCGCCCCGCCGAGCGGGATCGTTTTCGCGGCCAGCGCATCGGCCTGGTTCCCCAGCGACTGCACCTGATCGAGGTGATCTCCGTGCGCGACAACCTCCGACTCGCCCGGCGCCTGGCCGGGCTGCCCGCCGACGACCATCGCATTGATGCCGTGCTCGCGAGCCTCGGCATCAGCTCCCTTGCCGACGCGAGGCCCGCCAACTTGTCCGTGGGTGAAGCGCAGCGTGTCGCCGTGGGCCGCGCGGTGCTGAACCAGCCGGCCATCGTGCTGGCCGACGAGCCGACCTCCGCGCTGGACGACCTCAACTGCGAGCGCGTCATCACGCTCCTGCTCGACCAGGCCCGCTCGTGCGGGGCAGCGCTCGTCGTGGCAACCCACGACCAGCGAATCGCCGGGCGCTTCGACAGGCAATTGCGCCTATGACGCTGCCCCGCCTCGTGCTGGCCTACCTCGTCGCACGCCCCGTGGCGAGCGTCCTGAACATGATCCTCATCGCGCTCGGTGTGGCAACCCTGTCAGCCCTTTTGCTCGTGACGGACCAGGGGCGCGAGCGGGTGAAGCGCGACGCGAGCCCGGTGGACCTGGTGGTCGGCGCCAAGGGCAGCCCCCTGCAGCTGATCCTCTCCTCCCTCTTTCACGCAGACGTGCCGACGGGGAACGTGAGCCTCGCCGAAGCCGAGAAGGTCGCAGCGCATCCCATGGTCGCGTCCGCCACGCCGCTTGCGCTCGGCGACTCCTATCGCGGCCACCGTATCGTCGGCACCGACCCGTCCCTGCTCGCGCTCTACGGCGCGTCCGTCGCACAGGGGCGCCTCTTCGAGGATGAAATGGAAGCCGTGGTGGGTTCCGCGGTGGCAAGGCGCCACGGCCTCTCCCCCGGCGCCCGCATCAGCGGCGTGCATGGCCTCGCAGAGGGCGGGACGGCGCACGAGGATCACCCGTATCAAGTGACGGGCATCCTCGCGCCGACGGGAACGGTCATCGACCGGCTGGTCCTCACGTCGGTCGACAGCGTCTGGCACGTGCACGAGCACGGCAATGCCGCGGCAAGGCGCGAGATCACGGCCCTGTTGATCCGATACGCCACTCCTCTCGCCGCCGCCATGCTGCCCCGAGCCATCAACACGGGAACGCCAATGCAGGCTGCGTCGCCGGCCTACGAGACCGCGCGCTTGTTCGAGTTGCTGGGCGTCGGGACATCGGTCATCGAGGGCTTTGCCGTCGTCCTGGTGCTGGGCGGCGGATTGTCGTTGCTGGCAGGGCTGCACGCGGCGCTGCAGCAGCGACGCCGGGACCTTGCGCTCATGCGGCTGCTCGGCGCGCGGCCCGGCGGGCTCGCCGGCCTTGCCCTCGGCGAGGGCGTGACGCTCCTCTTGGCCGGGTCTATACTCGGTCTCGCCCTCGGGCACGCCACCGTGGAAGCCCTCGGCGCCTGGTCACTGGCGTCGGGCGGCTGGCCCCTCACCGGAATGGCGTGGGTTGCGGGCGAGGTCGTGCTGGTGGGCTGCGTGGTCGGCCTGGGCGGGATCTCTTGCCTTCTTCCCGCATGGCAGGCCTACCGGAGCAACCCGACGGCAATTCTGGATTCGCGCTGACGAACGACAAATGCCGACACCCCACTTCCGCAAGCTGTCCCCGTCCGCCACAGCCCTGGCGCTACTCATCGGGTGCGCGGCCGCCGTGGCGTCGCTCCCGGGCGCCGCGCTGCAGCCGGACGCCTCGCGCACGAACCCGCAGGGCGGCTTCTTCATCGGCGCGGATCCGGCGCCCGCGGGAACGATCCCCTGGACACTGCTGCTATCCACCCAGACGGTCCAGAAGGCCGACAAGAAATTCGGTCCCGCCTTCCCGTCGGACGTTCGCAAGCTGAACAACCAGAAGGTCAAGCTCTACGGGTTCATGATGCCGCTGGACCAGGCGAAGCAGCAGAAGCGTTTTCTGTTGTCCGCCTACCCGCCGCACTGCTCGTTTTGCCTCACGGGCGGGCCGGAGTCGCTGGTGGAGGTGATCACCGACAAGCCGGTGGACTTCACCTTCGAGCCGCTCATCCTGTCCGGGCGCATGGCGGTGCTGGAGAACGACGTGGTTTATTACCGCCTCAGCAACGCCACCGTCGTCAAGCAGTGAGCAGCCAACGCCCCACGCCGCTCTCCGCCGCTGCCAGCCGGGCCGAGCGCAAGCCTCCAGAAACGCCTGCGCCGGCCACCGCGCCCCCCGGCCCGGGCACCGGCCGGCCCACCATCGATGAGCTGCAGGCCACTCGGCTGCCACCGCTGCAGGAAGCCGCGGTGCTCTTTTCCGCAGGCCATGCAGCCGCTGCCAAGGCATTGCTCGACGAAAACCTGCGCAACGAGGCTGGCACCGCCCACAAAATCGCCTGGGTCATGATGCTGGACTTGTTGGAGGGCCTCAATCGCCGCAAGGACTACGACTGGTACGCCGCCGGGTACCGGGATAGCTTCGGCCTGGCAGCGCCGGAATGGCATCGCGGCGACCCGAAGCGCTCGGATCGCCGCGGGGGACACGGGGGCGAACGGCCGGATTTCTACGCGTTACGCACCGACGAGGAGGGCCAGCTGGGCCCGGCGATCAAAGCGCTGCCTGACTTCGCCCGTCGGCATGGCTCGGTTCGGGTCGACGCCGGGACCCTTGCCGAGCTGAGCGACGAGGACTCGGCTGCGCTCGCCGACGCCTTGCGCGCCCTGCGGCGGGAGGGCCTGGCGATCTGGGTCAATCGCCCGTCGAGCCTCAAGGGCGTGCTGCACGCTGCGGTCAATGCGCCCCCGACTCCCGGCAACACATCGGAGGGGCATTGGCGGCTGTTGCTCGAGCTGCTGATCCTTCTCGGAGAGTCCGAGGCTTACGAGCGCGCCTCGCTGGAGTATGCCGTTGCACGCGACCGGCGCCCGCCCCCCTGGGAGGACTATGTCAACCCGATCCTTGCTGCCTACGCCGCGCGGGGCGGCAACAAACCGGTGGCGGAAGAGTCGGTCGACGACACCCTGTCGCTTCGGGGCGTCCTTTCCGCCGACAGCGAGCCCGACCTGCGGCGAATCGCCGACAATGCCGATCCCATGAGTGAGGTGGTCATCGACATGTCCGGGGTGCTTCGCGTCGACTTCGCGGCCTGCCCGCTGCTGCAGGCGCTGGCCACCCAGCTCGAGGGGGCCGGCAAGCGCGTGATCCTCTCCGGCCTCTCGGAGCTCAACGCCGCCCTCCTCGAATCCTTCGGGCTCAATCGCACTGCCGTCCTGCTTCGGCGGGAGACCGCCTGATCCCCATCCGCCACTCCTGAAGCGGCGCTTGCCCCCCTCAACCCCTCTCGCCCTCATGCCCCCCAAAGTCTCCTCCGCCCAGAAAGCCGAAGTCCTGATCGAGGCGCTGCCCTACATCCAGCGCTTCTACGACCGCACCATCGTCATCAAGTACGGTGGCAACGCCATGACGGACGTGGCGTTGCAGGAGGACTTTGCCGAGGACATCGTGCTGCTCAAGCTGATCGGCATGAACC
>JAFMJY010000060.1 GCA_017853245.1 Burkholderiales bacterium
ATTCAGGAACGCCGCGCGCGCGGGGCGGCGGCAACGAAGCTCGTCTGAAGATTCAGCATCATGGTTTCACGAAACCGTTGCAGGACGGGAGAGGGGTGGTCCGCCACCCACGCGGCAAAGGTGGGGATGGTCTCCCGGGCGTCGGCGAGCGGTTTCACCAGCACGCCTGCGCGACGGAGGTTGCGCGCACTGCCGCTGAAGAGCGTGACGCCAACGCCGGCGGCCACCATGCCGAGGATGCCGCTGGTGTTGGAGGCCTGCTGCACGATGGTTGGAAAGAACCCGGCAGCGTGGCAGAGCGAGAAGACGCGCGTCCGGAATGCGCTGAACGACGCCTCGTCGCCGATCACGAAGGGGTCGGTGGCGAGGTCGCCCACGCGCACGGCCTCGGCGGTGGCGAGCCGGTGGCTCTCGGGCAGGAGCGCCACGAACTCCTCCTGCTCGACCAGCAGGTTCACGACCTTCGGGCTGTCGAACTCGCCGATCACGAAGCCGATGTCGATGCGGCCCTCCAGGAGCGCGGCTTGCTGCTGCGCCGTGGGCATGTACTGCAGGTCGATCACGGCGCGTGGGTGCCGGTCGCGGAACGCCTGGAGGATGGCCGGCAGCCGGCCGTTGATCGCGAAGTCCATGTAGGCCACCCGCAGGCGGCCCTCCGCGCCCGAGGCCGCGTCCTGCGCCGCGCGCACGGCCCGTCCCAGGTGGCCGAGCGCGAGGCGGCATTCCGCCTGGAAGGCCGCGCCAGCGGGGGTGAGGCGCACGCGCCGGGTTGAGCGCTCGAGCAGGGGCACGCCAACGGCCTCTTCGAGGTCGCGGATCGAGCGGCTCAGCGCCGGTTGCGACATGAACAGCCGCTCCGCGGCGCGGCCGAAGTGCAGGTCCTCCGCGAGGAAAAGGAAAGCCCGGGCCTGCCTCAGGTCGAACTTGAGGGGCTGGAGGGGGGCCAGGCGCTGGAAGGGCATATTGATGCGCAATTATGCATAAATCAGATATTTATTGATATCAATGCAGCGCCTGGGGGTCGCATCATGGGCACACGCAAATCCACCATCGACCGACCCCCGGAGACAGCCCATGGCCACCGACAAGGAATTCGCCGAGCAACTGGAAAGGACCCTCGAAGCCGCGTTTGCGGAAGCCACCCGCCGCTACAAGGAGCGCGGTTTCCAGCGCCGGGTGGGGTTCGGCGCCAAGCCCGCCCTCATCAGCGTCGACCTCGCCAATGCGTGGACGCGCCCGGGCAACCCGTTCACGTGCGAGCACATGGACGACCAGATCATCCCGGCGATGCAGAAGCTCCTCGCCGCCTTCCGCAAGTACAACCTGCCGGTGGTGCACGTGACCACGTGCTACCAGATCACCGACCGCAACAACCCGCACACCGACATGGGGCTTTGGCATAACAAGATTCCCGTTGACGTCGTGGCGGAGTCCAACAAGGACGTCTGGGCCATCGATTCGCGCATTGCGCCGATTGCCGGCGAGCAGGTGCTCATCAAGAAGCGCGCGAGCGCCTTCCACGGCACCTACCTCGCGGGCTACCTTCGCGCAGCGGGCGTGGACACCATCCTCGTGACAGGCGTGACCGCCTCGGCCTGCGTGCGCGAGACGATCTGCGACGGCATCGCCGACGGCTTCCGCACCATCGCGGTGAAGGAGGCGATCGGTGACCGCGTTCCCGGCGCCGTGCTCTGGAACCTCTTCGACATCGACGCCAAGTTTGCCGACGTGGAGACGGTCGACACCTGCGTCAAGTACCTGGACAGGGTTGGCCCTGCCAACCTCAAGGCCAAGGCCGCCTGAGGCCTTACACTCACGACCGCACCCACAACACGAGGAGGCTCGCATGACCGATCACAGCAAGAAGTCCCCGCTCTTCCAACAGCGCCGCACCGTCATCAAGGCGGCTGGCGCCGCAGCCGGCCTGGCCGTCGCCCCGCGCTTTGCCGCGGCGCAGTCGGGCGAGCTCTCCGTCACCAACTGGGGCGGCGACTGGAACGACCGCACGGTGAAGTTCGTCGAGGCCCCGCTCGTCGAGAGCAAGGGCATCAAGATCGTCCGCTCGCTGAACCTGGAGCCTGAGCGCAAGGCGAAGCTGCTCGCCGAGCGCAACCTGCCCCGCGGCACCATCGACGTGGCCCATTTCAGCGGCGCCGATGCCTTCGAGCTCAATGAGCAGGGCATCTGGGAAACGCTGGACATGAAGAAGATCCCGAACTACGCGAACGTGCGCCCGGCGCTGCGTTCGCCGTACTTCGTGCCCTGGGTGTTCGGTGGTGTCACCATCGCCTACAACCCGAAGTACATCAAGGACCCGCCCACCTCGCTTGCGGAGCTCTGGAACCCGAAGTACGCCGGCAAGCTGGGCGTGCTCGACCAGAGCTTCTTCAACTGGATCTACATGGCGGCGCTCGTGGGCGGCGGCAGCATGACCAACGTCGACCCGGCGTGGGCCAAGCTCGCCGAAATGAAGAAGAACATGAAGCCGCGCATCTACCCCACGCACCAGCAGATGGCCGCCGGCTTCAAGGCGGAGGAAATCTGGATTGCGGCCAACTACTCTGCACGCATTACCCAGTGGGCGAACGATGGCATCTCGGTGGCGTCGTCCTATCCGAAGGAGGGCGCCATCACCATCATCTTCGGCGCAGCCATGCCGAAGAAGGCGCGCAACAAGGATGCGGCGTACCTGTACCTGAACGCCCTGCTGGACCCGAAGGCGATCGGCGAGTACGGCTCCGTGTCGATGTATGCGCCGTCGACCACCAATGCGATCCTGGCTGCGGACGTGCGCGCCAAGATCGACTTCACGGCCGAGCAGGCCAAGTCTTTCCAGAACGTGGACTACGGCTACCAGGCGAAGAACATCGCCGGGTGGCTGGAGCGGTGGAACAAGGAGTTCAAGGCCTGATGGCCCTTCGGGGCGCCACCCTCGGGTGGTGCCCCGCCAACCGGGAGGGCGGGCCGTGAGCGCGATTCTGTCGGGGCTGTTTGCGCTGGCTTCCCTCATCGCGGGGGCCGTTCTCGCCACGCACGTGCTTCGTTCCCTGAAGCGCGGCTTCGTGCTGAAGCGGGGCGGCCAGGAGAAAGTCGGCCGTGAAGACGACGCCGGCGCCTTTTGGTGGGATGTGTTCACCAACGCCGTGCTGTCGGCGGTGCTGTTGCTGGGCGCGGCGTGGATTCTGTCGCGCCTCTTTCGCGAGTTCGGCTGAGGAGGGCGCATGCAGGAGGAGGGCCGTCGCAGCTACCGGGGCTCGGCGCTGGTCATCCCGGCGCTGCTGCTGGTCACCGCGTTCCTCATGGCGCCCCTGGTTCTCGTCTTCCGCTACAGCCTGGACCAGTTCGACCCGGCGAAGCTGATGCTGGGCGTCTTTCAGGCGGGCAACTACGTCAAGGCGCTGGGCGACCCCTTCTACCAGGGCGTGCTCGCCAATACGGCGAAGATCGCCGGCATCTCGACGGCAGCCACGATCCTGCTCGCGTTTCCCACCGCCTACTGCATCTCGCGCGTGCAGAGCGAGCGCATGCGCAGCATCCTCATCATTCTGACGGTCGTGCCGCTCCTGCTCGGCAATGCCGTGCGCGCTGCCGCCTGGATGGTGGTGATGGGCACCAAGGGCGTGGCCAACTCGGTGTTCCTGGCCCTGGGCATCGTCGATGAGCCGATCAAGATCCTCTACACGCCCGAGGCCGTGGTGATCGGCCTGACTTCCGTGCTCCTGCCCTACGCGATCATCACCATGCAAAGCGTGCTCGACTCGATTCCGACCAGCCTTGAGGAGGCAAGCCAGTCACTCGGGCACTCGCCGCTTCGCACCATTGCCACCGTGATCCTGCCGCTCGCGATGCCCGGCGTGGTGGCCGCCTCGGCCATCTGCTTTGCGCTGGCGATGAACGCCTATGCCACGCCCGTGCTCATCGGCGGGCCGAAGATGATGATGATGGGACCGCTCGTCTACGAGCAAATTGCCAAGGTGTCGAACTGGCCCTTTGGGTCGACGCTCGCCTGCATCCTGATGGCGGTGACGGTGGTGCTGACCATTGTCTCGTCGCGCTACCTGCAGAAGAAGTATTTCTGACCATGGAAAGGCTCACGGCCGGCCGCCTCGCCTTCTATGGGCTCGTCACCCTGGTCTTCGCGTTCGTGGTGCTGCCGTTGGTGGTGATCGTGTGGGCGGCATTCTTCGCCGACAAGATCCTCACCTTCCCGCCAAGCGGCTACACGCTTTCCTGGTTCGTGCGTGCCTGGGGCCTCTCCGATTTCGCGCAGGGCTTCATGATGAGCCTCAAGGTGGGGCTGGTCGCCACCTGCTTCTCGCTGCTGCTGGGGGTTCCGGCAGCGCTGGCGATCGAGCGCTATCCCTTCCCGGGGCGGGAGGTCGTGCGGCAGGTCCTGGTCTCGCCGCTCTACGTGCCGGCGATCGTGGCCGGCGCGGCGGTGTACATCTATTACATTCAGCTGGAGATCCTCTCGGAGGTCCAGTTCGCCGCCACCTTCCCGGGGCTCGTCATCGCCCACTCGATGATCGCGCTGCCTTGGACCATGCGGCTGGTGTGCGCCTCCCTTGTCACGGCCAACACCAACTCGGAAGAGGCGGCGAGGAGCCTGGGTGCCGGGCCGGTGCAGACTTTCTTCCTGGTGACGCTGCCGATCATCCGCCCGGGGATCATTGCAGCCGCGATGTTCTCGTTCATCGCCTCGTTCTCGGACCTCGAGAAGTCCCTCTTTCTCGTCGGGCCCGGCAAGCTCACGCTTCCCATCGCCATCGTGAACTACGTCGAGTGGAACCTCGACTCCACGATCGCGGCCGTGGCAACCGTGCAAATCGCCATCATCGGCGCGGCCCTGCTGCTCTCGGACCGTTACGTGAAACTCGGAAAGGCGTTCTAGGCTCATGTCCGGCGTCACCCTCACCCAGATACGCAAGGCTTACGGCGACTTCGTCGCCGTGGACAACGTCGACCTGCAGATCCGCGAGGGCGAGCTGCTTGCGCTCCTCGGGCCCAGTGGCTGCGGGAAGACGACGACGCTGCGCATGATCGCCGGGTTTGTCTCGCCCACGGCGGGCACGGTCAAGTTCGGCGAGCGCGATGTCACGGGGCTGCCGGTGCACAAGCGAAATGTCGGCATGGTGTTCCAGGGCTACGCGCTCTTCCCGCACCTCACGGTGGCGAAGAACGTGGAGTTCGGCCTGCGGGTGCGCGGCTGGGATGCCGAGCGCAAGGCGAAGAAGGTGGCCGAAATGATCAAGTGGGTGCAGCTGGAGACGCTCGCCGAGCGCTACCCGAAGGCGCTCTCCGGCGGCCAGCAGCAGCGTGTAGCGCTTGCGCGCGCCATGGCGATCGAGCCGGAGGTGCTGCTCCTGGACGAGCCGTTTTCAGCCCTCGACGCGAAGCTTCGCACCCAGATGCGCACGGAAATTCGCGACCTGCAGCAACAGGCGCGCATCACGTCCGTGTTCGTCACCCATGACCAGGAAGAGGCGATGGCCATCGCCGATCGCATCGGCGTCATGAACCAGGGCCGGCTCGAGCAACTGGGCTCGGCCGAGGACCTCTACAAACGCCCGGCCTCGCGCTTCGTGGCCACCTTCATCGGCAAGTGCAACTTGCTCGAGGGCCGCGTCACTGCCCCGGGCTGCTTCGAGACCGAAACCGGGCAGCTGCTGGGCTTTTCTGGAAGTCGGGCGCTGGGCCCGGCAGCGCTGTGCTTCCGGCCGGAGCAGGCTCACCTGGCCCTCTCGGCGCCCACGGGGGCCAACGCGCTGCCGGTGAAGCTGCGAGCGGCAACCTATCTCGGGCCGCTCACCGAATTTGATGTCGAGGCGGCCAATGGCCAGCGGCTGCTGGTCACCGCGCCCTCGGCGTCGAGCGGGGTACCGGCCGAGCCGAGCGCCAGCCTGCAGCTCCACTGGCAGGCGACCGACTGCGTGCTGGTCGACTGACGTCGCCAGCTGGCCTGGCGCGCCCGGCGGTGGCCGCCCGGGACAGGGCGTGTGCTATCGTTTTGCTCGACGCCACCATCCTCTCTTCCCGACGCCGCGAAGGAACCACCATGAGCCAATCGAACAAGCCGACCGAGCCCAAGAAAACTTCTGAAGGCGAGCTCTCCGAGGAGCAGCTCGACGCTGTGGCCGGCGGCCAGGAGGTGGTGAAGCTCGGCAAGATCACCGTGACGGGCAAGCGTGAGGAGGGCCAGCAAGTGGTGAACCTGGGCAAGATCACCGTGACGGGCAAGCGCGAGGAGCCTACGCAGGTCGCCTCGACCACCCCCAAGACCAAGCCGAACTGAGGCTTGGGCCGGGGTCAGGCCCCCTGCCGCGCCAGCATCGCGGCAAAGGGTCCCGGGGCTCCCGCCAGTTCCCGGTAGGTGCCGCGCTGGGCGATCCTGCCGCCCTCCAGCACGATGATCTGATCGGCGTTGCGGATGGTCGACAGGCGATGGGCAACGACGATACGGGTGGCTTTCAGCGCTGCCAGCGAAGCAAGTACGGCCGCTTGCGAGAGGTTGTCGAGGGCGCTCGTGGCCTCGTCCAGCAACAGGAGCTTCGGGTTGCCTGCGAGCGCTCGCGCGATGAGCACCCGTTGTCGCTGCCCGCCCGATAGCGTCGCAACCCCTTCGCCCACCAGCGTGTAGAGGCCCATCGGCATCGCCTCGATGTCGGCTTCGAGGCCCGCCTTGCGCGCCACCTGCAGCGCCTCCTCCACCGTCAGCGGATGTGAGCCGGCGATATTGGTGAGAATGTCGCCCGCCCAGAGCTTGCCGCCCTGCAGCACCGTGCCGATGCCGCGCCGCAGCCGGGGCACGTCCAGCGTGGCGAGGTCGAGGCCGTCGTAGCGGATGACGCCGCGGTCTGGCGTCTCGAAACCCAGCAAAAGACGCAGCAGCGTGGACTTGCCTGACCCGCTCGCGCCCACGATGGCCACGAAGGCGCCCGCAGGCACATCGAGCGAGATGTCAGACAGCACGGGAGGGCCGCCGGGGTAGGCGAAGCTCACCTGCTCGAGGTGAAGCGCGCCTTTCGGGACATGGCGCCCGCGGTCCGGGCCCGCTGCCTCGGGCGCAATGGCGAGCAGCGGCCTTGCGCGTTCCCACTCCGGCGCAATGCTCGCCACGGAAAAGGCGAGGGACACCAGCGACGCGACGCCGGCGAGCGTGCCGAACAGGGCCGATTGGAAAGCGACAAACTCCCCCACGTTGAGCGCGTTGGCCGAGGCGGTCTCGGCAAGCCGCCACGCGAGCGCCAGCACGGCCACCAGTGCCAACGGCTGCAGCATCGAGAGCAGCGCAAGCTCGAGGTTGGCCAGCGCCGCGCCGCGGCGACCGAGGAATCGCCATTCCCGGTAACGGGCGAGCCAGCGGGCATGTGCCCGGGCCTCGGCTGCTGCGGCGCGCAGCTTCGCAATTCCGCCGAACATCTCGACGGTGGTGGCCGATAGCGTGCCCTCGGCCTGGCTGATCCGCCGCCCGACGCGAACGCGAGCGATCCCGATCAGCGCCGAAATGGCGGCCGTCATGGCCGCGACGCCGAGCGCAGGCCACGCCAGTGGCGCGCTGTAGGAAAACATGAGGGCCGTGTTGGCCAGCGCGAAGGCCAGGGCGATTGCCGTGCCGAGAGCCGCGTGGGTGAGCGTGCGCTGCACAGTGCCGACGGCAGCCAGGCGCAGCGCCAGGTCGCCGCTGGCAAAGCCCCGGAAGAAGCGCGCTGGCGCGCGGATGACGCGGTCAAGGAGCGCTGCCTGCAGGCGAACACCCGCGCGCGCCTCGATGCGCAGGCTCGCGATACTTTGCAGCATGCCGAGGGCGATGGCAGCGAGCCCGGCCCCACCGACGCCAGCGACCAGGGCGAACACGAGCACCTCCGACCTGGCCGGAATGGCGCGGTCGATCAGCGCCCCGGTGGCTACCGGCACCACAAGCCCGGCCAAGGCAGCTGCGAGGCTTACCACCAACAACAGGGCCAAGTCGGCCCGCAGGGGCGCCAACGCAAGCCGGAGCACATCGGCCACGACCAATGGCCTCGAGGGAAACCGCTGCTCCAGTGAGTAGGCGAATGGCGCAAGCCGTGCTGCGACGGCAGCGTCCACTATCTGGGGAGTGCCGGGCCCGTCGAGGCCGACGACGCGATAGCCGCGCCAGGCGCGCGGCAACAAGGCGACCCAGCCGGTGTCGCTTGGCGCGTCATCATCATCTACCCTCGCGAGCAGGCGAACCCCGGGCTCACGCCACCACCCGGGGTCGAGCAGCACGCGGCGCGCTCGGCAGCCGACTGCCTCGGCGGCGTCTTCCACGAGATCGAGGAGTTTTCCCTCTGGCAGGGTGGGGCTGAACTGGGCGCCGCCGACGAGAGTCGCCATTGCCTCCGACAGCGCCAGTCCTCCCGGGCGATGAGCTGTCATGGGCGATCGTCCACCAACGTGTCTCCCGACTCGCTTGCCACCAGCGCCGCGTAGCGTCCGCCAGGAATGGACAGCAGCGCCTCGTGGCGGCCCCGCTCGACGACACGCCCCGCCTCCAGGACGATGATTTCGTCCGCGTCGCGCACCGTCGACAGCCGGTGCGCAACGACCAGGCAGGCGAGCTTGCGCGCGCGCAGGCTGGCCTCAACGAGCGCCTCGGTAGCGGGGTCGAGGGCGCTCGTAGCTTCATCCAGGATCAGGATCGATGGCCCCTGCGCCAGGGCGCGCGCGATCTCGAGGCGCTGTCGCTGTCCGCCGGACAGGTTGCGAGCGCCTTCCTCCAGCGAAGCGTCGAGCCCGCCGGCGCGGCTGCCGATTTCTCGCCCGATTCCCGCCTCACGCGCTGCCTGCAGGATCGCTGCGTCGGAAATGCTCGAATCCCACAAGGAGAGGTTGTCGCGAACGGATCCCTGGAAAAGCACCACGTCCTGGTCGACGAACGCCACGGCGCGCGCGAGGCCTTCCCGCGCCCAGGCCTCCCGTGGCAAGCCGTCGAACAGCACGCCGCCGCCCGTTGGCCTGTACAGCCCTGCGGCCAGGCGGGCGAGCGTCGACTTTCCGGATCCGGAGGCGCCCACCAGGGCCACGCGTTGCCCGGCGCCGACCTCAAGGGACACGTTCTCGATCAGCGGCGCTGCGCCACGGGCGTAGCCGAAGCTCACATCCCGCAGCGCAATCGATGCAGGCCCCGCCGAGGGTGAGGGGGGCGTGGGGCTTGCCAAGCCGGGATCCGCCTGGTGGTTGAGCACGTCGTCCACTCGCGCCATGTCGCCCCGGAGCGTCTGGACTTCCCGTGCAGCGCCGAAGAGCGCCAGCACCGGCGCCGACAGGCCTGCGAGGAGAACCTGAAAGGCAACGAGGTCCCCGACGGACAGGCCTCCTTCCATGATCCGGAGGGAGCCCACACCGAGCACAGCCAGGTTGGCAAGCAGGGTGAGCGCCGCGGGCGCCTGCATGAGCCCGAGCGTCGCCCGTTGGCTGTCAACGGCCGTGTTGGCGAGCTGCGCCTGCAGGCCGAGCCAGCGGTGAAAGAGAGCGGACTCCTGGCCGCCTGCCTTGATGCTTTCGATGCTGCCAAGCCCGCCGGCAGCAATGCCGGCGAGGCGACCGGCCTGGACGCTCAGTCGTTGCGAAATGCCTTCCGCACGCCGCTCGATCGCCCGGAGCGCGACGAACTGGCCGGCGAGACAGGCCACCGCCAGGGCTGCCAGCCTGGCGTCGAGGTGCAGCATCATGCCGAGGAAGAACGTCGCCGTGAGCAAGTCAAGCAGGAGGTGCGCAAGATCCGCCGACACCGTTTCGGCGACGCGGTCATTCAGGGAGACGCGAGCGGCAATCTCGCCTGCGGAACGTTGCACGAAAAAATCCATTGGCAGGGCGAGCGCGTGTTTTACGAAACGCTGCGCTGACCGAAGCGCTGTCTCGGTGAACGCGTTGGCAAGCACCCTCGCTTGCAGCCAGACGAGCAGCCCGCGGGCCAGGCCGGCCAAGACCAGGCCCGCGATCAGCGCTTGCGCCATGCTCGGCATTCGTGTCGCGAGGACCTCGTCAATGAAGCGGCCCACGAGCCAGGGCACGGCGAGGCCGGGCAATACCAGCACGAGCCCAGCCACGACGGCGAAGGCCACCGGGCCCGCGAGGCCATCCAGGTGGCGGGAAAGGGAGCGAAGGGTCGAGGGGCGCACGCCACCGGGCTGAAAGCTCGCGTCGCGCTCGAAGGTGAGCACGACACCGGTGAAAGCCTCATCGAACTCGCCGGCGTCGACGCGGCGTCGGCCAAAGGCTGGGTCGTTGACCCACGCGTGCCCGGCTTCGAAGCCCTCGAGCACGACAAAGTGATTGAAGTTCCAGAACAGGATCGCCGGACGCGGCAGGCCCGCCAGTTCTGCGGGCTCCTTGCGGAACCCGCGCGCGACGAGCCCGTATTCGCGTGCTGCGCGCAGGATCGCGCCGGCCTTGGCGCCATCCCGCGACACGCCACAGGCCGCCCGCAGCGCCTCCAGAGGCACGTGGCGCCCGTGATAGGCGAGCACCATGGCGAGGCAGGCCGCGCCGCACTCGACGGACTCCAGTTGCAGGCGGGTGGGTACCCGAATGCGCTTGGCGTCGTGCAGCGGGGTTGGCGCGCAAGCCTCTATCGCAGCCATGCCGCAAACCAGGCCGTGAGCGCGGCGAGCCCGACGGCTGCCACTGCCAGCGCCACCGGATACGAGGGCCAGCGCTGTCGCGCGTCAGTGCGCTCGGGAGAGGCCAGGCGCTCGAGGGCGGACTTTCGGAAGATCGGCTTGCCGGGTGAAGGCATCTCGGCTTCAGCTGGCGAGGCGCTTCATCATCCGATCGAAGCGCGCGCCAGCCAGGTGCAGGTGGTCCAGGAGGTCCTCGTTCAACTCGTCTCGGGTATCGGGATCGGCGCTGCCGAAGCCCAACTGTCGGGAGGTGCTGCGAAGGCGTGCCGCCAGGAAGACGCACAGCGCCCGATAGAAGCGGGCGGCGAACCCCTGGTCGGTGGCCAGCTTCGCGCGCACGGTGGTGATGGGGACGCGCAGCAGCCGCGAGTCGCTTGCCGCGACGACTGACACTGTGGTCGTCGCGGGATCGACGAGTGTCATCTCCCCGATCACCTCACCGGACGCGAGCCTGGCAATGGCTGAGCCGCCCGCCGAGAGGACCGAGAGCTCGCCTTCCAGGACGAACCAGATGTTCTGGACCTGGGCGCCCATGTCGACCAGCGTGTCGCCGGCGGCGAGGCGCTGGCGCTCACCCGCGCTGGCCAGCCATTCGATGTCGTCGTCTCTCAGCTCGCTGAAGATGAAGAGCACCTTGCGCATGCGGGTTTTCCAGTTTGCAGGCGGCCACAGCCGCAGATGCGCGCGAGTGTAGCGGAACGCCGCGCGATAGCCCCTCGGTACAATCGCGACCTGCCGCATGGACACTCCGCTCGTCGACCTCGCTCCCCTCGCTCGCCTGGCGCTACTGGCGGTGGTGGCTGCCCTGTTGCCGATTGCTTACGTTTGGCTTCGCGCGCGCAACGCCTCCCTTCGAGCGCGGCTGGCGACGCTCACGGCCGTGACGCTGTTCCTCACGTTCGACCTCATCGTGTTTGGCTCCTTCACTCGCCTGTCGGATTCCGGCCTGGGGTGCCCGGATTGGCCGGGATGCTATGGCGCAGCAAGCCCGATTGGCGCGCAGGCTGACATTGCCGCAGCCGAGCGTGCGTTGCCGACCGGCCCCGTGACCTGGGGGAAGGCGTGGATCGAGATGATCCATCGCTACCTGGCGATGACCGTCGGCGTGCTGATCCTCGTCATGGCAGTCGTTAGCGTTGTCGAGCGCCGCAACCTCCCTCACTCCCCATGGTTGCCCATCGCCACGCTGGGGTGGGTGATCGTCCAGGGCCTGTTCGGCAAGTACACGGTGACGCTCAAGCTCTACCCGGCAATCGTCACGCTGCATCTGCTGGGCGGCCTCTTCCTGCTGGCGCTGCTGGCCGTGCAGCACGAGGCTTTTCGTGACCGGCGGCTGGTCGTGGCGGCCGGGTTGCGGCGGCTGGTGATGGCGGCGCTGCTGGCCCTGGCGATGCAAGTTGCCTTGGGCGGCTGGGTCAGCACCAATTACGCGGTGCTGGCATGCCCGGACTTCCCGCTCTGCCACGGCCAATGGCTTCCGAAGGCCGATTTCGCCACGGGCTTCACGCTACTGCGTGAGCTGGGGGAAACGGCAAGCGGGGCGATGCTTTCCGTCGACGCGCTGGTGGCGATTCACCTCGTGCACCGTTGGTTCGCAGTGGTTGCCTGCATCGTGTTGCTGTGGGCCGCCGTGGCGCTGCTGCGCTCCGGCCAGCCACCGCTGCGCGGCTACGGGCTTGCGCTGGCCGCGCTCACGCTGGCGCAAGTGGCCAGCGGGTTGTCCAACGTGATCCTGGGCTGGCCCATTGCCGCGGCCCTCGTCCATTCCGCTGGCGCGGCAGCCCTCGTGTTGACGCTCGCCCTGTTGCTGGCCCGCACGCGGCCCCGGCTGCGAGTGGCCCGCTAGGAGTCGCGGGACAGCGCGAGCCAAGGCGTCTCGCGCCGCTGGCGTTCCTCGTGGGCGGCAATGGCCGCCTCGTGCTTCAGGGTGAGGGCAATTTCGTCCACGCCTTCCAGCAGGCACGCCTTTCTGAACGGGTCAATGTCGAACGGGTCGGCCTGCCCGTCGGGGCCAATAACTGTTTGCGCTGCGAGGTCGATGGTGAGCGTGGCGCCCGGCGTGGCCGTCAATTGCAGGCGCAGGGCTGCGACGCGATCCCGCGGCAGGGTGATCGCGAGAGCGCCGTTCTTGAACGAGTTTTCGAAGAAGATGTCGCCGAACGACGGCGCGATCCACGCCCGCAGGCCGCTACCGGCGAGCGCCCACACGGCCGCCTCGCGCGACGAGCCACAGCCGAAGTTGTCGGCGGCAACCAGGATGCGCGCATCGCGATACGCAAGCTGGCCGAGCGGGAAGCCGGGGTCCGCTTCGCGCAGGTCGCGGAACAGAAAGTTCTGGTAGCCCGCCGAGCGCGGCTGGCGCAGGAAGCGCGCCGGGACGATCTGATCGGTGTCGACGTTGGGGCGGTCGAGGGGCACCGCTACTGCCGTGAGGACGCCGAACGGCTCCGGGGTCGTGGTGCTCATCGCCCGGTTTCTCCACCAGCCATCAACTGGCGAACGTCGGTGATCGCTCCGGTGACTGCTGCCGCGGCTGCCATCGCCGGGCTCATCAGGTGTGTGCGTGCGCCCTTGCCCTGGCGGCCTTCGAAGTTCCGGTTGGATGTCGACGCGCAGCGCTGGCCCGCCGGAACGAGGTCGCCGTTCATGCCCACGCAAGAGGAGCACCCCGGCTCGCGCCAGTCGAAGCCGGCATCCATAAAGACGCGATGGAGCCCTTCGGCTTCCGCGGCGCGCTTCACGAGGCCCGAGCCCGGAACCACCAGTGTCGGAACGCGCGCCTTGCGCCCCTTGGCGATCTCGGCCGCGGCGCGCAGGTCATCAAGCCGGCTGTTCGTGCACGAGCCGATGAACACGCGATCGACGGCGATCCCCTCGAGACGTTGCCCCGGTTGGAGCGCCATGTAAGTGAGTGCGCGTTCCATCCCGGCGCGACGGACCGGGTCGGCCTCGCTCGCGGGGTCGGGTATCGCGCCCGTCACCGGCATTCCGTGCTCGGGGCTGGTTCCCCAGGTCGCCATGGGCGCGATGCTGCCGCCGTCGAGCGTGACCTCGCGATCGAAGCGAGCATCGGCGTCCGTTGGCAGGGCTCGCCAGCGGGCGAGGGCACGTTCCCAGTCGGTCCCGTGCGGCGCGTAGGGGCGGCCCGCGAGCCACTGGAACGTCGTGTCGTCCGGCGCGATGAGCCCTGCGCGCGCGCCCGCTTCGATCGACATGTTGCAGACGGTCATCCGGCCCTCCATCGACAGCGCCGTGATGGCCTCTCCCGCGTATTCGAGGGTATGCCCGGTGCCGCCCGCCGCGCCAATCTTCGCGATCAGCGCGAGGATCAGGTCCTTCGCGTGCACGCCCTCGCGCAAGCGGCTGGTCACCGTAACGCGCAGGGTCTTCGTGCGCGATTGCCAGAGCGACTGGGTGGCGAGCACGTGCGTGACCTCTGATGCGCCGATTCCGAAGGCAAGCGCGCCGAACGCGCCATGGGTGGCGGTGTGCGAATCGCCGCACACCAGCGTGATGCCGGGCTGCGTGATGCCCTGTTCGGGGCCGATCACGTGCACGATGCCCTGGCGCCGGTCCCTCAAGCCGAAAAGCGTGATGCGATTCTCGTGGGCGTTGCGATCAAGGGTCTCTACCTTGTCGCGCAGCTCGGCATCGGCGATCGGGTGCCGCTCGCGTGTGGGCACGTAGTGGTCCGGAGTCGCAAGCGCGGCGTCGGGTCGCCGCGCGGTTCGTCCGCTCGCCTTCAGGGCCGAGAAAGCGTGAAAGCTCCCCTCGTGCAGCAGGTGGCGATCGACGTAGAGGAGGGTGCGGCCGCCCGGGCCCTGCGCCACCGCGTGCGCATCCCAGACCTTCTCGTAGAGGGTGCGGCCCACCGGCGGTTACTTCGGCACGTGGCCGACGGAATCCGCGTACTTCTTCATGGCCTCTTCGCCCAGGTATTCGCGCTCCCACGCGCGGATCGCGTCGAAGCCCGCGAACGTGTGGAGATCGCCCAGCGGATGCTGGCGGAAGCCTTCCATGAAGCGCGTCTCGGCCACCGGGCCTTCGGCTTTCATCTGCGCGGCCAGGTCGTGCATGGCGGCGAGGGCGGAGCGCAGCATGGCGTTGGGCGAGATGCAAACCGCCACGCCGAGCGTGCGCAATTCATCCAGCGTGAAGCGTGGCGAGACGCCGGTCATGTTGTAGAAGACCGGCCCTTTCACCTCTCGGCAGAGACGCTCGACTTCCTCCGCACTGGTCGGCCCCTCGATGAAGCCGAGATCCGCGCCGGCAGCCAAGTAGGCGTTCACGCGCCGGATGGCTTCATCCAGCGAGCCCCCGTGCGCGCCGCGCGCATCGGTGCGGGCGATGATCACGAAATCCGGGTCGAGGCGATTGCGCTCGTCGACAGCCGCGCGAATCTTGCCCACCGCCTCCTCCAGCGGGATGACCAGGCGGCCGGCCACGTGCCCGCACCGCTTCGGGCTCACCTGGTCCTCCAGGTGAAAGCCCGCCACACCCGCGCCGATGTATTCGCGCACGGTTCGGATCACGTTGATGGCGTTGCCGAAGCCAGTGTCGGCATCGGCGATCACGGGCAACCCCGTTGCCTGTGCGATGTAGCGCGCGTTGGCGACCATCTCTGTCATCGTGGCGAGCCCGACGTCCGGCAGGCCCGTGAGCGAAAGCGACGTGCCGTAGCCGGTCATGTACACGGCCTCGAAGCCTGCATCCCGCAGCACCTTGCCGCTCAGGGCGTTGTAGCAGCCCGGCACGTAGAGTGTGGGGCCACGGGCGATCAGTTCCCGCAACCGTGTGGTGGGGCGCTTCATCACTTCTTGGTCACGCCCGCGTCGCGCATCACTTTCGCCCACGTCTTCTGATCCTGCTCGAGCAGGCGGCGGAATTCATCGGGCGTGTTGGCGACCACATCCGCCCCGAGCTTGGCGAGCCGCTCCTTGAGGGCCGGGGAATTCAGCGCCTTCACGGCGGCCCCGTGCAGGATGGCCACGACTTCCTTCGGTGTGCCCCCGGGCGCGACAAGCCCATACCAGGTGTCGGACGCGTAACCCTTTACCTCCTCGCCCAGCGTCGGGATTTCCGGGTTGCTCTGGGCGCGCTTGCTGCTCGTGAGGCCAATGGGCACGAGGCGGCCATCCTTGATCAGGGGCTGCAGCGGGAGCAGGCCATCAACCGCCAGTTGCACTTGTCCGGCAATCACATCCTGGCGCGCTTGCGTCGAGCCCTTGTAGGGCACGTGCACGACGTTGATCCCCGCCATGGTGAGGAAGAGCTCCATGTTCAAGTGCGTGGCCGAGCCGACGCCCGCGGACCCGTAATTGAGCTTCCCGGGGTTGGCCTTCGCGTAGGCGATGAGCTCCTTCGTGTTCTTCGCCGGCACCGACGGGTGCGCCACGATCATCTGGTGCGTGTTCGCCGCTACCGTGATGGGCTCGAAGCCCTTGATCGGGTCGTAGGTCTTCTTGTCCGCGTGCAGCATGGGGTTGATGGTGTGCGACGGGCTCACCATCACCAGCGTGTAGCCGTCCGGGGCCGAGTTGGCCGCCATCTCGGTGCCTACAAGGCCGCCGGCGCCCGGCTTGTTCTCGATGATGACGGGCTGGCCCAACTCCTTGGACATCTGCTCGCCCACCGCGCGGGCGAGCGTGTCGCCCGTTCCGCCGGCGGCGAGGGGAACGATCATCTTGATGGGCCGAGTCGGAAAAGCCTGTGCGAGGGCCAGGCCGGGAACCAACAGGGTGATGATGGCGGCGATGAGAAAGCGGGAAGCGCAGTTCGTCGAGAGCATGGTTTTCTCCTGTTCATTCGAGCCCGTAGCGCTTGATCTTGCGCCAGAGGGTCGACTTGTCGATGCCGAGGATTTCGGCGGCGGTGGCAC
>JAFMJY010000198.1 GCA_017853245.1 Burkholderiales bacterium
AACTGTTCGAGCGCTGCATGTGCCGCCAAAAAACGGTATCATAATTGATTTCGCGCTTGCCCGCCGTCGTGCTGGTTTGTTCCGGTCGGTTGTGGAACTCCAACAGCACTTCTTCTTTGAGGCGTTGTTCCAAAATGCGCTCCGTTTCCATTTCCGACATGATGCGGGCGCAATCTTCGTTGGCCTTGCGGATTTGTTCTTGCACGTCGGCAGGGAATGTGCCGTCGGCGCTACGTTTCGCCGTAATGTCTTTGAGAGCGGCGAGGTTGTCAGTGTACTCCTTCTGGAGTTGTTCTAAACGTGTCATATTTTTGAGTTTAGGTAGTCTAATTGCCGCTCCAAAAGGGCGATTGAGACTTGTAATTCTGTATTTATTTGTTCGTTTGTGTCGCGCTGTTCGGTTTGCTCGGCTTCTTCTTGAATCGGTTGCGAGTAGGCGTCAAAACTGCGTTTTGCTACCGATGTATCGGGGTTGGCGGGGAATGTGACGGGTGAGGCGTCCATCCAAAGTGCCACGTCCGTAATTGTTCTGTGCTGCTTTCCATTTCTTGTTTCCCACTTGTCGCCCACGCCTTTGTCGGTTCTGCGGAGCATAAATCCCCAAGATGATTGGTCAACGTCGCGGCGCTCTATCGAGGCGCGCATATTTTGACCATTTGGACTATCAGGCAAATCTGCCTCATACCAACCGCCCACTTCGTCAATTCCAATTCTTGCTGTGCCGGATTTTGTGCGACCAAGAATCAAAAATGAAACATGGTCTTGCAAAATCCTGACATCGTCCATATCAGTATTTTTCAGTGCGTCGCGGTGTATTTCTTCGGTAAACCAGCCCATGTCATACGACACGCCGAATTTGAACGCATACCCGCGAATGGTATAACCTCCATTATCTTTCGCTCGAAGTTCTACGCCGCCAGTTGTGTAGCGGCGTTCTATTTCGTTAGTTGCTTGCTTGCGGTGTTCCATTTTCTGTGTCGTTTGTTTCGTTCTCGTCGTCGGTTTCGGGTTCCGCCATTTCTTGCGAGCCATTGCCTTGCGAGTTTTGGTAGGCCAAAAGCGCTTCTAATGTGAAAACCTTAGCACCTTCGCTTTCCGGCAGAATGTCCAACCCTTCGAGGCTGCGCACTTCGTCTGGCGACATCCAACCTATGCCGGTGGACGGGCCGCCGAGCGCCTGTTTATAGTAGTCGCTGCGCGACTTGGTATCGCCGCGAAGCAGGCCGTTAAAATTGAATCTGAAAAAGTGAGTTTCGCCGCGCCATTCGTTTTCGGTGAGCAGTTTTAATGCAAATTCCTGCTCGACCTGAATCGCATAAGGGCGAAGAGTAAGGTTGACAAACTGCGTTTGCAGCGTCTCCATGTTGTTCAGCGTTGCGTTGTCTAACTGCCCCAGCATGGGAACAGGGACGCCGAAAATGCGGGCGCTTTGGTTAACCTGGAAATTGCGGGTTTCATTGAGCGTTGCTTCCTGCGGGTTTGAGGTGAATTTCTCGAACTTCACGCCCGCATCCAGCACCATGATTTTACCCGTGTTCTTTGTGCCGCCGTATTTTTCCGACACTTTGCGCTCTGCGATTTCCCGTTGCCCTTGCTGTAAGGCTTGCGGATATACCAATGCCCCCGACGGCGAAGCGCCATTGGCAAAGTAGGAATTACCGAAACGCTCCGATGCAATCGAAGTGCCGATGTTGTCAGATTGCATTCTTACGACATCCTCACCTTTCAGGCCGTTGATTGTCAGCCCTTTAATGTGCAGAATGTCGCGCGGCAAAAGGATTTCTTCCTGATAGGCATTGCCGACGGTGCGACGAATGACGTAGTACAGCCTTCCGTCGGTTCGCTGATAGACTGTTACTTTGTCCTGTTCGAGCAGTTCGAGATTTGTCGGCCTGCCTATTCCGTTGCGGTGAACCTTTACAAAAGCGTCGCCGAAACACGCCTGCAAAAACAGCGCGTATTTGAAAGAGTAGGAAGTGTAAAGGGAAAGGTCGGGAGCCGGGTTCAGCCTGACAAGGTGGTAAACGGGGTGCGACTTCGCGGGTTTTGAGCCTGTGGCCGTTTGCTCGAAAATGCCAAAAGGAAGCGAGGCAAGCGTTTTGCAGATTGTGTCTACTGCCGACCAAATCGCCGGAACGCTCAATGCCGTTTCGCGGCTTACCACTACTCCCGCATTTGAATAGTGGCCACTTACACCCCATCCGCGCCATCCGTCATTGTATAGCGGCTGTCCGTTTGCTGCGTTGCGCTCTTCGCCGCCCGCGTTTGCGGGGCGAACGTCGGGGAAAAGGATGTTGCGAAGAGCGTGATACCACATAGTTGGGCTGAATGCCCAAAATTGCGGCCACTTTTTATGTTAAGTAGGTAGGCTGTGTGACTTTCATTTTTGAAGTCTGACTGTCTTTGAAAGCCGCCCGCTCCTTTCAAGGGTGAGCGCATTTTTGAACGCTCCAAAACTTTCATATCTGCGAAGGCCGAACGGCAATTCGTTTTCCGTCGCCTGCCACGCTTCGCGGCGCGTCCGGCATTCTGCGAGGTGTTCGCGGTAGCGGGCAAAGTAGCCGTCGTTTGTGAGCAGGTCGGCGGCGCGTTCAGATGCGATTTCAAAGTCTTTGTCAGTCATTCAAAAATCGTTTTAAATTGTTCCCACAACGATTTCGGCTTTTTGTGCGGCCATTCCGGTATCCGCGTTGAGGAAATAGGATGACGTTTAATAAAAATTTCCTTTATCAACTTTTGGTGTTCGGTTGCGCCTTCATTGTCCACAAATTCAAAGAGTTCTTCGGCGGCTTCTTTGTAGCCAAAATCTGCAACGCAAATCCCGTCTTTCATAACTTTAACGTAAAGATTTAACCCATCTATGCCCATCAAACAAAACAACACTTCGCCTTTTTCGATTGGAACGGATATAGTATTGCCGGAAACCTCGCGCTTCAGCATGAAGTCGGCTTTGGCAAGTATCTTAAAATCCTTTTCTTCGTTGGTGTTCATACCATTTCCTTTTACCCGCCAATCAGCCGCACAATGCTTTCAAAGCGTTTGCGGTTGACTTCGAGCATGTTGTAATTTTGTAAGATGTGATATTTTGACCGTTGCCAGGTTTCGGCTATCAATTCCGGGTCGGTCGTAAATTCAGGGAGCGCACACTCCCAACCGTCTTTCCCGGCGTAGTTCGTTACGCACACGCCGCCCGCCATTGTCGCTTCCATCCACGCAATACTGCTTTTGGCATCATTGAAAGCATTTTCTTCCAAAGGCTTCCAAAATACATTTGCGCCGGTGCTGCCAAGTGAGGCAAAGAAGTCCAAAACTTCGTCGTAATCCACAAAATCAACGTTCGCGCCGTGTTCCAAATTCGGCCAATATCCCCAAAACCTCCAGCGCTCGTATTTAGAGCGCCAATTTTTGTACCATTCTCGCGCGAAAGGCGCTGTCACGTCGGTGAATTGTGCAGTGCTGCCACGCCAACAAGCGATGCCCTTGTAAGGGGCGGGTTTGTCGGGCAAATTGCCGGGCATTACGGCGTTCGGGATTGTCACCGTGCGCCCTAAGTCGCCCACGCTGTAACGTAGTTGTTCGGTGGATACCCAAACCATGTCCGCCATGTCGTATATCTCCCGCATCCGGCGAAAGTGCTTTCGGTAGCCCGATGCGGCAAAGTGATAGTGCGGCAAGTTCCAAAGGTCGTCATCGAGGTCGCAAAGCAAATAGACGTGCTTTTGGGTTTGGAATTTCTTGATAGATTCGGCGATTTTTAGCGCGTTGTCAGACGTTGGCCGGAACATCAAAAC
>JAFMJY010000061.1 GCA_017853245.1 Burkholderiales bacterium
CCGTCCTTGCGGTGGTCCGATCCGGCGCAGTAGCCGCCGTCGAGCTTCCAGATGAGTTGCGCGCCACCGAAGCCGAACATCGCGGCCTCGGGGTCGACGATCTTGTGGCCCCGCTGCTTGAGGTCCTCGACCACGCCAGGCGCGAAGCGGTCTTCCTCGAGGCTCACGCTGAAGTCGTTGTTGACGATCCAGCGCGGGCCGTCGGAGGCTGCCTGCGGGTTTTGCCCGTAATCGAGAATGCGCGTGACCATCTGGGTGTGGCCCTGCGGTTGCATCTGCCCGCCCATCACGCCGAAGCTCATCACCGGGCGGCCATCCTTGGTGAGGAAGCCGGGGATGATGGTCTGGAACGGCCGCTTGCCGGGGCCGACCTGGTTCGGGTGCCCGGGCTTGAGCGAGAAACCGTGGCCGCGGTTCTGCAGCGAAATGCCGGTGCCCGGCACGACGATGCCGGAGCCAAAGCCCATGTAGTTCGACTGGATGAGCGAGACCATCATTCCGCTCGCGTCCGCCGTCGTGAGGTACACCGTGCCGCCCGCGCGTGGCTCCCCCGGCGGCGGCGTTTGGGCGCGCTTCATGTCGATGGCCTTGGCGCGGCGCGACAGATAGCCATCGTCCAGCAGGCGTTCTGCGTCAAATTCCATCGTTGCCGGGTCCGACACGTAGCGATAGGCGTCGGCGAACGCGAGCTTGATCGCCTCGATCTGCAGGTGCAGGCTGTCGGCGCCATCGGGCGGCAGCGACGCCAGGTTGAAGTGACGAAGGATGCCCAGCGCCATCAGCGCCACGATGCCCTGCCCGTTCGGCGGGATCTCGTGCAGCCGGTAGCCGCGGTAATCGATGCCAATCGGCTCCACCCAGTCACAGCGGTGCTCGGCGAAGTCCTCCACGGTGTGTGCACCGCCTGCGTTGCGCGAGGCTTCTGCCATCCGGTGCGCGAGCTTGCCGCGGTAGAAGCTTTCGCCGCGCGTGACGGCGATTTCCTCGAGGGTGGCGGCATGGTCGGGCAGCCTGAAGAGCGTGCCCGGCTTCGGCGCCGAGCCGCCGGGCAGAAACACCCGGCCGAACTCTTCGTACTCCTTGAAATTGGGCGATTGCCGATCCCAATTCACGCCCGTGATCGGGGAAACAAGGAAACCCTCGCGGGCATAGCGGATCGCCGCGTCGAAAAGGTCGCCAAACGGGAGCTTTCCGTACTTCTCGGAGAGCGCAGCCCACGCGGATACGCAGCCCGGAATGGTCACTGAATCCCAGCCCCGCACCGGCATGGCTGTGCGGCCCGCGAAGCGCTCGGGTGTCCACGCCTGGGGCGCGCGCCCGGAGGCGTTCAAGCCGACGAGCTTCTTCCCGTCCCACAAAATGGCGAAGGCATCCGAGCCGATGCCGTTCGAGGTCGGCTCGACCACCGTGAGCGTGATGGCTGCGGCGAGCGCGGCATCCACGGCGTTGCCGCCCTTGGCGAGCGCCTGAAGGCCGGCCTGCGCCGCGAGCGGCTGCGAGGTGGCCACCACGTTGCGCGCCAGCACCGGCATGCGCTGCGACGCATAGGGAAAGTCCCACGAGAACATGCTTGGCTCCGTTTCGTTCACTCCGGCTTGACGCCGGCGTCCTTGATTACTTTCGACCACTTCTCGGCGTCACGCTGCATCACTTGCGCAAAGCTGGCAGGATTGCCGCCCGCCTGGTCGAACCCCATCTGCGCGAAGCGTGCCTTCACGTCCGGCAGCGCGAGCGTCTTGTTCATCTCGGCGTTCACGCGGTCCACGACCGGCTTGGGCAACCCCGCCGGCCCCAGCAGCCCGAACCACACCACGCTCTGAAAGCCAGGCAGGCCAGCCTCGGACACGGTCGGCAACTCCGGCACCAGGGGGGAGCGGGCCGAGGAGGAAATCGCGATGGCCTTCACTCGACCCGCCTTGATGTTGGGCTGCGCGGTCATGATGTTGTCGAAGAGCATCGCCACCTGGCCGGAGGCGATGTCGGGAATCGACTGCTGCGTGCCCTTGTAGGGAACGTGCGTGAGCTTCACGCCCGCCATGGAGGCAAAGAGCTCGCTGGTGAGGTGCGAGATCGTGCCAATACCACTGGTGGCGTAGTTGAGCTTGCCCGGGTCCTTGCGTGCGAGGTCGATCAGCTCCTTTACCGAGTTGGCGGGAATGGCATTGCTGATCACCAGCACGTTCGTGGCATTGCCCACCCAGACGACCGGCGTGAAGTCCTTCACCGGGTCGTAGGGCAGCTTGCCGAGGTAGGGCCCGATGGAGTGCGTACTCGCCGTGGCCATCACCAGCGTGTAGCCATCCGGCGCGCTCTTGGCCACCAGGTCGGCGCCGATACTGCCGCCCGCGCCGGGCTTGTTCTCCACCACCACCGGTTGGCCCAGTTGGGTGGAGAGCTTCTCTGCCAGGTAACGGGTCAGCACGTCCGTGGGCCCGCCGGCCGGAAACGGAACGATGATCTTCACCGTACGCGCGGGCCAGGACTGCGCGAGCGCCGGCAATTGGGCCAGGGCAAGAACCGCCGCGGCAAGGGCGAACAGGGGCTTTTTCATGGCGGTGGAACTCGAGGTCACGGGACCGGCGATGGTAGCAAAGCGACCTAGGCGGCCCCGTTGGAGCCGGCCCGCCTGCGGAACCCAACGAGGGGGCGGGTGCCCCCTCGCGCGGTCAGTCTTCCTCGACAAACGCCTCTTCGCGTTTCTTGCGGATGGCAGGCGCCATCACCAGGATCAGGAGCAGCAGCGCAAGAACCAGCAACGTGGCGCTGATAGGGCGAGTCATGAACACGCCCGGGTCTCCGCGCGATAGGAGCAAGGCCCTTCGCAGGTTCTCCTCCATCATCGGGCCCAGCACGAAACCGAGTAGCAGCGGGGAAGGCTCACAGTCCAGCTTGTAGAACACGTAACCCATGAAGCCGCACGCGGCCGCCAGGAGCACATCCATCCACGCGTTGCTGATCGAGTACACGCCGATGCAGCAGAAAATCAGGATGGCGGGGTAGAGCAGCCGGTACGGCAGGCTCAGGAGCTTCACCCACATGCCGATCAGGGGGAGGTTCAGGATCACCAGCATCAGGTTGCCCACCCACATGCTCGCCACCATGCCCCAGAAGAGGTCGGGCTTGGCCGTCATGATCTGCGGCCCTGGCTGGATGCCATGGATGATCATGGCGCCAATCATCAGCGCCATCACCGGATTGGAGGGAATGCCCAGTGTCAGCAGCGGGATGAACGAGGTCTGTGCTGCAGCGTTGTTGGCCGACTCCGGTGCCGCCACGCCTTCGATCGCGCCCTTGCCGAAGCGGGACGGGTCCTTGGCGATCTTCTTTTCGAGGGTGTAGGCCGAGAAGGCGCCCAGCACAGCGCCGCCGCCTGGCAGGATTCCCAGGAAGGAGCCCAGCGCCGTGCCGCGCAGCACGGGCGGGATGCACTGCTTGATGTCGGACCAGTTTGGCAGAAGCCCGCTCACGTTCTTGGTGAAGATCTCGCGCTTTTCCGTGTGCTCGAGGTTGCGGATGATCTCGCCGAAGCCGAAGATGCCCATCGCGATCGGGCCGATGCCGATGCCGTCGATCAATTCCGGCAGGCCGAAGTTGAAGCGCGCCACCCCCGAGTTGACGTCCGTGCCCACCAGGCCAATCAGCAGGCCCAGGATGATCATCGCGATGGCCTTGATGAGGGAGCCATGCGCCAACACCACCGCCGCTATCAGTCCTAGCACCATCAGCGAGAAGTAGTCCGCGGGGCCGAACTTGAGCGCGACCTCCGCAAGCGGCGGCGCGAATGCCGCGATGAGCAAGGTGGAAACGGAGCCCGCAAAGAAAGACCCCAGGGCCGCAACACCAAGCGCCTTGCCCGCCTTGCCCTGCCGGGCCATCTGGTATCCATCCAGGCAGGTCACCACGGAGCTCACCTCACCTGGCAAGTTCACCAGGATGGCCGTGGTGGAGCCGCCGTACTGAGCGCCGTAATAGATGCCCGCCAGCATGATGAGCGCCGACACCGGCGGCAACACGAACGTGGTGGGCAGCAGCATCGCGATCGTGGCGACCGGGCCGATGCCGGGCAGCACGCCGATGAGGGTGCCGAGCAGCACGCCGATGAAGCAGTAAAGGATGTTGGTGCCGGCCAGCGCAACCGAGAAACCGAGGCCGAGGTTGTTTAGAAGTTCCATGGTCGCCTCAGATCCTGCAAAGCTTCACTTGCTGGAGGGCATCGATGTTCGGGCACAGGGGGATCGGAAGGCCGAGGCCCCAAACGAACACCGCCGCACAGAAAATCGTCAGCCCGATGCCCAGCAACAGCATATCGCGAAGCTTGAACTCACTGGAGCCCAGCGCCGAAAGCAGGACCAGCAGCACCCCCGAGAGGAGTGCACCGAAGATCTTGAGCGTGACTCCGAAGAGGCAGATAGACCCAAGCACCCAGAAGTTGGGCGCCCAGTGAAACTTCTCCACGGCCGGCCCAGCGTTCTTCTTGCTCAGGGACAGGAGCGAAATGACCAAGCCGAGCAGCGCCAGCAGCCCGCCCAGAACAAAGGGAAAGTAGGCCGGCCCCATGCGTGCCGCCGTCCCCATCTTGTAGGAGGCAAGCGCGACACCTGCGAAAAGGCAACCAATCACGATGAACATGATGCCCGCCCAGAAATCGCGCGGGTTCTTGATGAGGGCTTTCATGATTACTTGGCGAGTCCCATGAGCTTGGCGGAAGCGAGGTAGGCCTTCGTTCTTTCGGCGATGAACGCAGGCATCTTGTCGTAGGTGACGTCGATCAACTCGAAGCCGCCGTCGATCATGCGCTGGCGAAACTCCGGGTCGCGGTTGATGGCGGAGAAGATGTCCGAGACGCTCTTGCGGATGGCCTCCGGGGCGCTCTTCGGCACCCCGCAGCCTCGGTAGGCGCCATCGATCCAATCCTCGCCCAGCTCCTTGAAGGTGGGCACATCCGGGAACGCCGCAAGGCGCTTGTCCGTCGCAACGGCAAGCAAGCGCATCTTGCCCTTCTGGGCGAGCGCCAGCGTGGTGTAGGACATGGCCGCCGACACATGGCCGCCCAGCACGGAGGCCACCAGGTCACCGGTGCCCTTGAACGGCACGTAGGTGCTCTTGGCGCCCATCATCCGGTTGAGCCGCGTGTGCGCGACGTGGTTGGCGGAATTGAGGGACGAGCCGGCGAAGGAAATCTTCTCTCCCTGCTCCCTTGCCGCCTTGAAGAGCTCCTGCGCAGATTTGAACGGGCTTTCCGCTCGCACCACGATCGCATCGGGCGTGTAGTGGTAGAAGTGAACGTTGACAATGTCGTCCGTCTTGTACTGGACGTTGCCTTCGAGTGGTTGCAGCACCAGGTGCGGCAGGTTCGTGCCCATCACAGTATAGCCATCACCGGGGAAGGTGTTCAGCTGGCTCCAGGCGAGCGCCCCACCCGCGCCGGGGCGGGATTCGATGATGAGGTCCTGGCCGGTGAGCTTTTTGAACACACCCTGTTGCAGGCGCGCGCCGATGTCGGACTCGCCACCCGGCGGAAACGGAATGATCAGCCGCACCGGCTTGTCGGGGTAGGCGGCCCTCGCCGGCAACGCCAGGCTCGCCGCGACGGCTCCCCCAGCCGCCAAAAATGCGCGACGTTTCATGTACGCCCCCTGCTTTCTCTTTTTGACCGCGGAGAATGAAGGCAGACTCTAACCCGAAACCCGAGCGGCGTCATGATGCAGCGCACCGCGCCCCGTCACAGGGCAGCCGCAATGGCCTTGCCCAGTTCGGCCGTCGAGGCCGTCCCGCCCATGTCCCGGGTGCGGGGGCCATCCGTGAGCACCTTCTCGATTGCCCCGACGATGGCAGCCGCCGCCGCCGGGTGGCCGAGGTGCTCGAGCATCATCGCGCCCGACCAGATCTGCCCGATGGGGTTGGCGATGCCCTTGCCGGCGATGTCCGGGGCGCTGCCATGCACGGGCTCGAAGCACGAAGGGAATTCCTTCTCCGGGTTGATGTTGGCGCCCGGCGCGATGCCGATGGTTCCTGTGCATGCGGGTCCGAGGTCCGAGAGGATGTCGCCGAAGAGGTTGGAGCCCACCACCACGTCGAACCAGTCCGGGTGTTGCACAAAGTGCGCCGTGAGAATGTCGATGTGATACTGCGACGTCGTCACCTCCCGGTACTCGGCGCTGATTGCCTTGAAGCGCTCGTCCCAGTACGGCATGGTGATCGCAATGCCGTTGGATTTGGTGGCGGAGGTCACGTGCTTGCGCGGGCGTCTCTTCGCCAGCTCGAAGGCGTACCGGAGGATGCGATCGGTGCCGCGCTTCGAAAACACCGACAGCTGCGTGACGAACTCCTGCTCGGTGCCGGCATACATGCGCCCGCCCATCGAGGAGTATTCGCCCTCGTTGTTCTCGCGCACGACCCAGAAATCGATGTCGCCGGGCTTGCGGCCGGCGAGCGGGCTCTTCACGCCCGGCATCAGGCGCACCGGCCGCAGGTTCACGTACTGGCGAAACTCGCGGCGGATGGGAATCAGAAGGCCCCAGAGCGACACGTGGTCCGGCACGCCCGGGAAGCCCACCGCGCCGAGATAGATCGCGTCATGGGCACGGATCTGGTCCAGCCCATCGTCCGGCATCATCCGCCCGTGCTTCGCGTAGTACTCGCAGCTCCACGGCTTTTCATCCCACTGGAACGCGATGCCGTGCTTGGCGCCGACAGCTTCCAGCACGCGAATGCCCTCCGGCACCACTTCGTTGCCGATGCCGTCCCCCGGAATGGTGGCAATGCGATAAGTCTTGGTCACAGGCTTTTCTCCGTGAAGAAACGTTCGAATTCATCGGCGACAAGGCTCGGCACCTCCTCGGGAAGGTAGTGCCCTGCCGGCAACGCGCGACCCTGCACGCTGGAGGCAACCGCGCCCCAGTCGGCGAGCGGCCTGAAGCATTTCTCGATGACCCCATGCTGGCCCCACAGCACGAGAAGCGGGCAGGCGAGGCGGCGCCCGGCTTCACGGTCCGCGCGGTCGTGCTCGAGGTCGATGGTCGCGGCGGCGCGGTAGTCCTCGCAGCTTGCATGAACCGTTTCGGGGGTGAAACAGCGCTCGTACTCGGCCCACGCCTCCGGCGCGAAGGGCGTCATTCCGGCGGCACCATCACCCATCTTGCGCCGCAGGTAAAACCCCGGGTCTGCGCCAATCATCCGCTCCGGGATCGGCGCGGGCTGGATGAGAAAGAACCAGTGCCAGTACGCCCGCGCGAATGCCATTTCGGCTCGTTCGTACATGGCGAGCGTGGGAGAGATATCGAGCACCGCAAGCCGCGCGACCGCATCGGGATGGTCGGCTGCCAGCCGATGCGAGACGCGGCCGCCGCGATCGTGGCCCGCGAGAAAGAACCGCGAGTGGCCGAGCGCGCGCATGGCGAACACGAGGTCGTGTGCCATGGCGCGTTTGGCGTACGGTGCGTGCTGAGCGTCGGTCGTCGGCTTGCCTGAGTCCCCGTAGCCGCGCAAATCCGGCGCAACGATGGTGAAGCGTTGCGCCAGGCGCGGCGCCACCTTGTGCCAGAGCGCATGCGTTTGCGGGTAGCCGTGCAGCAACAGAAGCGGCGGGCCCGACCCGCCGGTGACCAGGTTCACGGCAACGCCTTCGGCATCGATGGTGGCGCGACGAAAGCCCGGGAAGAGGTTTGAAGCGGTCATGCCGCTGGATTATGCCCGTGCAGCGCAGGCTCTCGTCTAGAATCCCGGCACCCTCTCCCGAACTTCCCCGTGCCTCACTCCCCGCCGGCCTGGCTCCATTTCGCGCCCGCCCTGTTCGTGGTGTTGTGGTCCACGGGTTTCGTGGCGATTCGCCTGGGCATGCCGCATGCGGATCCCTTCCTTTTCCTCGCGCTGCGCTACGGCGCGCTGGTGGCGCTGCTGCTGCCGGTTGCCTTCCTGTTTCGCACGCCGTGGATGCCCAGCCTCCGCGACGCGGGCCACGCCGCCGTCGCGGGCCTGCTGGTCCACGCGGCCTATCTCGCGGGGTGTTTCGGCGCCGTGTCGCGAGGCATGCCGCTCGCCGCCATCTCCCTCATCGTCGGGCTGCAACCGGTGCTCACCGCGCTTGCCGCGGGCCCTCTGCTCGGCGAGCGGCTTACCGGCGGACAGAAGGCCGGCATCGTGCTGGGCTTCACCGGCGTCACCTTTGTCGTCGCCGGTCAGGCTGGCGGCGTGTCGTCGGTCGATGGCATCGCCGTGGCATGGGGACTCGTCGGCTTGCTCGGCATCACCGGCGGCACGCTCTATCAAAAGCGCTTCTGCGGCGGCATGCCGATGCTCACTGGCGTGCTTTTGCAGTACGCTGCGGCGCTTGCCGCGACTTTGCCCCTCGCCCTGCTGACCGAGGAACTCCGCGTCGACTGGGTCCCGGAATTCATCTTCGCGCTGGCGTGGCATGTCTTCGTGCTGTCCATCGGCGCGATAGGCCTGCTCTACACGATGATCCGCCATGGGGAGGCCTCGCGCGTGTCGAGCGTGTTCTTTCTCACCCCGGGGGTCACGGCGATTTTCGCCCTGCTGCTGTTTTCCCAGCCGCTGACCCCATCGATGATCGGCGGGCTCGCCATCTCGGCTGCCGGCGTAGCGCTGGTCTCACGCGCCGCTAAAATAAGGACATGACTACCATCGTCGTTGTTCGCAAGGGAGGCGAAGTGGCCATCGCGGCCGATTCCCTGACCACCTTCGGCCCCACGCGCCTCGCGCCCCGCTACGACCGCGACCCGCACAAGATCATCACGTACCGCGACTCCTTCATCGGCGTGGCAGGCAGCGCTGCGCACCAGATGGTGCTGGAGAGCCTGCTCACGAAACACCCTGCGATGGACCTGGCCGGCAAGGAGGCGATCTACGAAGCCTTCCGACGCCTGCATCCGCTCCTCAAGGAGGAGGCCTACCTCAACCCGAAGGAGGAGGACGACGACCCGTACGAGTCCTCGCAGATGACAGTGATGATCGCAAACCCGACTGGCATCTACGCTGTTTACTCCATGCGCGAGGTCTTCGAGTTCGAGCGCTTCTGGGCCATCGGGTCTGGCCGCGATTTCGCCGTCGGCGCGATGTGGGCCTCGTACCCGCGCGCGCGACGCGCGGAGGCGGTGGCGCGTACGGGCATCGAGGCCGGCGCCGAGTTCGACACCGGCTCGTCGCTGCCAATGTCGTTGCACGTGGTGACGCTTGCCCGCTGAGCCCGATCACGCCCGAGTTGACCTCTGGCTTGTCGCGGCGCGCTTCTTCAAGACTCGCGGGCTGGCGGCGGAGGCCATCGGCGCCGGCCGGGTCCTGGTCAACGCCGACCGCGCAAAAGCCTCTCGGCTCGTGAAGCCCGGCGACCGGCTCGTCGTCCGGCGCCCGCCTTTCGAGCACGAAGTCACCGTGACTGGCATTGCCACCCGACGCGGGCCGGCGAGCGAGGCGCAGAAGCTCTACGTGGAGACGCCCGAGAGCCAGTCCCGACGGGAGGCCGTTGCCGCCGAGCTGAAGGCGCTGCCACCGCCGGTCTTCAAGGGCCGGCCCACCAAGCGGGACCGCCGGACGCTGAGCCGTTTCTTTGCTCGCCAGTCCGACGACTTCTCCGACCGTTGAACCGCAAAGGACCCCCAATGACACGCCTCCTCGGCACCTTGCTGCTCGCGATGGCCCTGCCCGCCTCGGCCCACCACGGCTGGAGCGAATACGAGCAGGACAAGCCGCTCACCCTGAATGGGAAAGTCGTCGGCTCGGGTTACGAGCACCCGCACGGCTTCATTCGGCTCGAGACACCGGGCAAGACCTGGGTCGTGGTGCTCGCTCCGCCATCGCGCATGCAGGCGCGCGGCCTGCCACCGGAGGCCATCAAGCCGGGCGCACAAGTGTCGGTCGTGGCTTATGCCAACCGCTCGAAGGCTGAGGAAGCCCGCGCCGAGCGCATCACGGCGGACGGCAAGACCGTCGAGCTGCGCTGAGCCACAGACATCCCGCTCGCCGTGTCGCCCGCAAACCCGCTGGAGTCGTTGCCGCTGGCGCGCGCCATGCGCGAGTCGCTGTGGCTGTTCCCGGCGATGGAAACGGCGCACATCATCGGCTTCAGCGTGCTGGTGGGGACGGTTGTCGCCTTTGACCTGCGCGTGCTCGGGCTCTCGAAGTCGATTTCCGTTCGCGCCCTCGCCCGTCATCTGCTGCCGTGGAGCGTGGGCGCGGTGGTGGTGATCGTGCCCACCGGGCTTCTTCTTTTTCTCGCGCAGGCGAGCGAGTTGCTCAATAGCGGCACGTTCCGGCTCAAGATGGGGTTGCTGCTGCTGGCGGGCATCAACGCCATTGCGTTCCACACGGGACCGTATCAGTCCGTCGCGCGGTGGGACACCCAGCAAACCGCGCCTTTCCTCGCCCGAATGAGTGTGGCGGCCTCCCTGTTGATCTGGGCGGCCGTGATCACGAGCGGGCGCTTTCTGGCTTACACCTGAACGAACAACGTCATGCCCGGCCCATCGATTCTTCGCATCAGCCCCCTCGGCTCCCCGCCGTGGGAGACGCCCAACCCATTCCTCTTCTGCGTGCACCACCTGGACCACTATCCGCGTGGCAACGGCGCCTTCGGGCCAGCCACTCCGCTCGCCGGGCGCGACATCGGCCAGGATTTCTCCGGGCGTGACGGCTGGAGCATGTATCACGGCTCACGCGTGCCCGGCTTCCCCCAGCACCCCCACCGCGGATTCGAGACGGTGACGGTGGTTCGCCGGGGGCTCGTCGACCACGCGGATTCGATGGGCGCAGCAGCGCGTTACGGCAACGGTGACGTGCAATGGCTCACCGCCGGGGCCGGCATCCAGCACTCGGAGATGTTTCCTCTCCTCGGGGAGGATCACGACAACCCGCTCGAGCTCTTCCAGCTGTGGCTGAACCTTCCTGCCGCCGACAAGATGGCGCCGCCGCACTTCACGATGTTCTGGGCAGATTCGGTTCCGCGCCTCACGCCTGCATCGGGCGTTGAGATCACGGTGGTAGCCGGCACGCTGGATGGCGTCACCCCACCCGCGCCGCCGCCCCACTCCTACGCGTCGCGCCCGGGGAGCGACGTGGCGATCTGGGTCATCGACATGGCGGCGGGCGCCTCGTGGGAGCTACCGCCCGCACCCGGAGGCGTGAACCGCTTTCTTTACGCCTACCGGGCCGGCAGCGCGCTCGTGGCGGGCACACGCATCGAGCGGCCCAGCATCGCCGTTCTCGATGCCACTGCGCCGATCGCGCTTCGCGCTGCCGACTCGCCCGCCTGTTTCCTGTTGCTGCAGGGCCGTCCAATCGGAGAGCCGGTCGCCCAATACGGGCCCTTCGTCATGAACACCCGGGAGGAGATCCAGCGCGCCTTCGATGACTACCGACGCACGCAATTCGGTGGCTGGCCGTGGCCGGCACCAGACCCGGTGAACGGCCGCGAAGGACGCTTTGCCCGCCGCCCCGACGGCACGGTGGAGCGACCGGCTCCGTAGTCGAACGGCGGGCGCAGCCTCAGGGAATCCGGAGTCGCCCGACCACTTTCAGGCTGCAGCACCCGTCGGGCCGCACGACGACCATCTCGCCCATGCCGACCCCGTGGCTGGTGAGCGCGCCGATATTCACCTGGTGGGTGACCATGACGACAGTGCCCGCCGGCTTGCGGGACGAATAGCTCGCGATCCGCTGGCGGACGCTTTCGGTCTGCTCCTCCGAGCGGCCCCGGCTCTCGAAGAAACTGCCAAGCGGCGCCCAATCCTCCGCCTTCCCGAACGCCTCGATCGCCGTGTCCCGGCAGCGGCACCACGGGCTGGTGAAGACACGGTCCACCTTGATGCCTTCGCTGCGAAACCGCTCACCGATCCGACGCGACTCCGCCCGGCCCGCTTCCGATAGCGTCCGCTGCGTTGAGCAATCCGCCAGCGAAAAATTGGGCGGGTCCCCGATACCCGGAATCGTCGAGGCATGCCGGATGAGGACGACGTGCCCGCCCGCCCGCAACGCCGCCCATGCAGCGGCTTCGTCGGCACGGGCTGCGCAAGGCAACCCCGCGGCGAGGGCCAACAAGGCCAGCCAACACGCCCGGGCCCAGGAACGCTTCAACGCGCTCGCTCGCTGGTGCGCCAACCGCGCCGCGCAACCTCCGTGCGAATGCGGGACATCGCTTCCCTCGCGCGAGGCTCTAACCCACGTACCGAAAGCTCGATCAGGCGCCCGCCACCCGGCACGAAGCTGGGCAGGCTCGAGAGCTTCAGGTCCGGGTAATCGGCGACGATCGCGTTCATGAGGTCGACGAGGTCCGACTCTCCGGCGTCGTGCACGATCACGGCTTCCTCGTGCGGCAGGCTCTCACGGAAGAGCGCGGAATACTTCGTGTCCAGCACCCACCCCATCATCGCCCAGGCCATCTCGGGAAAGCCAGGAAGGAAGTGGTGCGAGCCGACGCTGAACGCAGCGATGCGGTTGAACGGGTTCGGGATGATGTCCGCGCCCTCGGGAAATTCCGCCATCATCACGCGCCGCGGGTAAGCCTCAGCGCCAAAGCGCGCCTCGATTTCGCGCACCGCCTCGGGGTGGCGAACCAGCGGGCGGCCCAATGCGGCGGCAGCGCATTGCCGCGTATGGTCGTCGGGTGTCGCGCCGATGCCACCGAAAGAAAAGACGACATCCTTCGAGGCGAAAGTACGCCTGAGCGATTCCGTGATTCGGCTCGGGTCATCGCCGAGGTACGACGCCCAGTCGAGCTCGAGGCCTCGCGAGCCAAGAATCTGAATGGCTCGCGAAAAGTGCTTGTCTTGCCGCTTGCCCGACAGGATCTCGTCGCCGATGACCAGGATGCCAAACGCCACTGGCGAAGCCCCTCCGCGGGTCTGCCGCGGGTCAGTTGATGATCCTGATCAGCTCGACGTCGAAGACCAGGGTCGCATTGGGCGGGATGCTGTCTCCCGCGCCCTTTTCGCCGTACGCCATGTTGGCGGGAATGATGAGCCGGCGTTTGCCGCCCTCCTTCATGCCGGGAACGCCCTCGTCCCAACCCTTGATCACGCGGCCCACACCGATGATGAAACCGAACGGGGTCGCACGCCCAACGGAGGAGTCGAACTGCTTGCCCTTTTGCTCTGGCGCTTTCGGGTCGTACAGCCACCCGGTGTAGTTGACCAGCACGGCCTTGCCTTTTTCGGCGACCTTGCCCTCGGCGGGCACGGTGAGATCCTGCTTGATGAGCTCCTTCACCTCGGCCGGCGCGGTCTGCGCGGCGGCGTTGGCAGAGAAGAGAAGGGCGGCGCCCATCAGGGCCGCGGCGGAGCGAAGAAGGGCATGGGCAATCACGGTAGGCATTCCATTCAAGGTTGGCGACAGGCGCAATTTTAGCGCCCGAGCGCCACGCCCTCGCGCCGCTTGTCGGCGCCGCCTTCCCAGCCCGCCTTGGTTCGGCGAATGCCGGCCAGGCCGCTCAGCATCTCGATCACGCGCACGTCATGGCCCATCGACTTGAGCGCGGGCGCGGCAGCCTCCCACGCGGTGCCCTTCTCGATTTCCGTCGGGCCGCCCCGGTTGCCTGCGTTTGGCAGGTCGATGGCCTCCTGCATGCCAAGGCCCCAGTCGATCGTGCCCACGAGCGTCTTGGCGACATAGTTGATGATGAAGCTGCCGCCCGGGCTGCCCACCACTTGCTCGACACGGGCGCCCTTGCCGTCGAGCACGACGAAGGGCGCCATGGAGCTGCGCGGGCGCTTGCCAGGCGCCACCGAGTTGGCGCTCAGCCGGCCGTCAACCTCCGGACGGAAATCGAAGTCTGTCAGCTCATTGTTGAGCAGGAACCCGCGCACCATCTGCTTCGACCCAAAAAAGCCCTCGATCGTGGATGTGAGCGACACCGCGTTGCCCTGCGCGTCGACGACTGCAAGATGGGTGGTGCCCACGACTTCATGCTCGGGGTCGTCCGCGTAAGCCACCTTCACGCCCGCTGGAGTTCCCGGCTCGACTTTCTCCATCGCGCGCTCCGGCCGGATGAGGCGGCTGCGGGACGCCACGTACCCGGGATCCACCAGCCCCGCGACCGGCACCGACACGAACCGGTCATCGCCGAGATACCGGTTACGGTCCGCGAAGGCGAGGCGGCCTGCTTCCGCGAAGCGATGCAGCGCTTCCGGCGAGCCTGGCTTGTGCTGTTGGATGTTGAGCTCACCCAGCAGGCCCACCATCTGCAGAACGGCCACGCCGCCCGATGACGATGGCGGCATGCCGCACAGGCGGTAGGCGCGATAGAGCGCGCAGATCGGCTCGACGTCGCGAACGCGGTAGCCCGCGAGGTCCTCGAGTGACAGCGTTCCGGGGTTCGCGTGGCCCCGTACCGCGGCCACCATGTCCTGCGCGATGGCGCCGCGGTAGATGGCGTCTGCGCCCGCCCTCGCCATCGCCCGGAGCGTCTCCGCGTAGGCGGGGTTGCGGATGACGGTGCCAGCCGCCAGGGCCTTGCCGTCGGCGCCAAAGAAATAGGCGCGCGTCGCGGGCTCCTTGGCGAGCGCGGCGTCTCGAGACGCGAGCAGGTGCAGGCGGGGTGAGATGGGGAACCCTTGCTCGGCAATCGTGATGGCGGGCTCGAACAACGACCCCCACGGCAAGCGCCCATGGCGCGCGTGCATCACCTCGAGGAGCCTGGGCGTGCCGGGCACGCCCACCGAGCGGCCGCCGACGACGGCAGATGCGAACGGCATCGGCTTGCCATCCGCCATGAGCAGATCCGGCCCGGCGCCCGAGGGCGCGGTCTCGCGGCCGTCGATCGCGGTGACACGCTTCGCGCGCGCGTCGAAATGCAGGAAGAAGGCGCCGCCGCCGAGCCCCGAAGCGTGGGGCTCCACCAGGCCCAGCACCAGCTGCGCCGCGATGGCCGCATCCACCGCGGAGCCGCCGCGATCGAGAACCTGCAAGCCCGCCTGCGATGCCAGCGGATGCGCTGTCACAATCATGTGGCGCTTGGCGGTGGCCTGGGCGAACGCCGCGGGTGCCGGCAAGAGCAGCAGCGCGGCCAGGGCGATGGGCCCCAACGTGGCTCGCATGGCGGTCACAGGCCGAGGCAGACGTACTTGATCTCGAGGAAATCCTCGACACCGTACTTCGACCCCTCGCGCCCGAGGCCGGACTGCTTGATGCCCCCGAACGGCGCGACTTCATTGGCAAGAATGCCGACGTTCACGCCGACCATGCCGGTCTCCATGCCTTCGGCGACGCGCCACACGCGGCCAACGTCTCGCGCGTAGAAGTAGCCGGCAAGCCCAAACTCCGTGGCGTTGGCCATCGCCAGCGCCTCCGCCTCGTCCTTGAACTTGAAGAGCGGCGCCACCGGCCCGAACGTCTCCTCCCGGGCGACCTTCATGTCTTTCGTGACGCCCGTGATCAGCGTCGGCTCGTAAAAGCGGCCACCCAGCTCGGAGCGTTTGCCGCCCGTGACGACCCTGGCCCCCTTGGCAACGGCGTCGGCCACGTGCTCCTCCACCTTGGCCATGGCATTGTCGTCAATCAGGGGCCCGACGGTGACACCGGCCTCGGTGCCTACGCCGACTTTCAATTTGCCCACGCGCTCGGCGAGCTTCTTCGCGAACGCGTCGTAAACCCCTTCCTGAACGTAGATGCGGTTCGCGCACACGCATGTCTGGCCGGCATTGCGGTACTTCGACGCCATGGCGCCATCGGCGGCCGCGTCAAGATCCGCGTCGTCAAACACGATGAACGGCGCATTGCCGCCGAGCTCGAGGGAGAGCTTCTTGATCGTGTCTGCGCTCTGGCGCATGAGAATGCGCCCGACTTCCGTCGAGCCGGTGAACGTCACCTTGCGCACCACCGGGCTCGCGCACAGCACCTGTCCGATCGTGGGCGCATCGCCCGTGATGACGTTGATCACGCCCTTGGGAAAGCCGGCACGCTCGGCCAACTCGGCCAGTGCCAGCGCCGAGAATGGCGTCTGCTCCGCAGGCTTCAGCACAAACGTGCAGCCCACCGCGAGTCCGGGCGCCATCTTGCGGGTGATCATCGCCGTCGGGAAATTCCAGGGCGTGATGGCCGCGCACACCCCGATGGGCTGCTTCAGCACGATCAGCCGGCGATCGCTCATCGGGCTGGGAATCGTGTCGCCGTAAACGCGCTTGCCCTCCTCCGCGAACCATTCCACGAACGTCGCGCCGTAGACGACTTCCCCCCGTGCCTCGGCGAGCGGCTTGCCCTGCTCGGTCGTGAGAATGAGCGCCAAGTCATCGACGTTCGCCATGATGAGGTCATGCCACTTGCGAACGATGCGCGAGCGCTCCTTGGCGGTGAGCGCCCGCCAGGCGGGAAGCGC
>JAFMJY010000167.1 GCA_017853245.1 Burkholderiales bacterium
CCTTCTATGACCTCTACGGCCCCACTTCCGACTACTACGTGCCCAATCCGGCGCTACGCCCGGAGCGCGGGGAGAGCACCGAGCTCTCCGTCCGCAGCCTGGCGGGCGCGGCCTGGCCGTGGCGAGTGACCGCCTTCGACCACCGCATCGACGACCTCATCACCTACGTCTTTCCCACCATGGCCAATGTGCGCCGGGCGCGGATTCGCGGCATCGAGACGACGCTCGAGGGAACCGCCTGGTGGGGCGTGCGCGTCAAGGGCTCGCTCGCAGCACAGCGGCCACGCGACGAGGGCTCGGGAGCGCCGCTGCAGGGGCGCGCCGACCGCTTCGGCCGCCTGGAAGCGTCGCGTCGTTTTGGAGCCTGGTCGGTTGTGGGCGGGTTCACCGCCTCGAGCGAGCGGTACGACTCGACTCGGCCATCTCCGGGCACCCGCCTGCCGGGCTACGCGATCGCCGACGTGGCAGTGCGCTACGCCGCTTCCGGCCGATGGACGCTGGGGCTCACCGCCGCCAATCTCCTGGACAAGCGCTACGAGCACGCCGTCGGCTACTCCGCCCCCGGCCGCCAGCTGCAGCTCTCAGCGAGCTTTACTGCTTTCTGAGCGAGCCCCGGCCTGGCGGGGCTTTTTGCTACTCTCCCGCGATGGTTCCCGACCCGATCGGCGTCGATTCGCTGCGGCGCGTCCTGGTAGTGAAGCTGCGCCACCACGGCGACGTGCTGCTTTCCTCGCCCGTCTTCAGCGTGCTGCGGGCGCGCGCACCCGAGGCCGAGATCGATGCCCTCGTCTACGAGGACACGCGCGAGATGCTCGCCGGCCACCCGGCGATCGCCCAGATCCACAGTGTCGACCGCGCCTGGAAGCGACAAGGCCTGCTCACCCAGGCGCGCCGGGAGTCGGCGCTGCTCGCGACGCTGCGCGAGCGGCGCTATCAACTCGTGGTTCACCTGACGAACCACTGGCGCGGCGCCTGGCTCGCCAAGCTGCTCCGGCCAACCTGGTCGGTGGCGCCCGCCGTCGACAACCCGGCGTGGAAGCGCTGCTTCACGCACGTCTACCCCCTGCCCCGCCATACGCCGCGCCACACCGTCGAGGCCAACCTCGACAGCCTGCGCCGCCTGGGCTTGTACCCCCGCGAAGACGAAAAGCGCGTCACTATCGTCCCGGGCGCTGCCGCCGAGCAGCGAGTCGACGGTCTTCTCGCCGAGCACGGCCTCGCGCCCCAGTCCTTCGTCCACCTGCACCCGACTTCGCGCTGGCTGTTCAAGGCATGGGCCGAGGAGTCGAACGCCCATCTGCTTCGCCACCTCCACGCCGAAGGCCATCGCATCGCGATCACGGCCGCGCCGAACGTGCGCGAAGAGGCGATCGTTAAGCGCATCGTCGAGGCCGCCGGCGTGGAGGTGGCGAACCTCTCGGGCCGATTGAGCCTGAAGGAAATGGCGGCCCTGTCGTCGCGAGCCCGCCTCTTCATCGGCGTCGATTCGGCGCCCATGCACATTGCCGCGGCGGTAGGCACGCCCGTGGTGGCGCTCTTCGGCCCGAGTGACGAGCGGGTCTGGGGGCCCTGGCATGTGCCCCACCGCGTGATTGCTGGCACCCAGCCCTGCCGCCCCTGCGGCAACGATGGCTGCGGCGGCAGCAAGGTGAGTGAATGCCTCACGACGCTGCCGGTAGAGCGGGTGATGTCGGCGGCGCGCGAGCTGCTCCGCTCGCCGTGAGCGCGGCCCCGCCGCAGGCGCCGCGCCTCGCGCTGGTGCGCGCGCGCTTCGACGCGCAGGGCGGCGCCGAGCGCTTCGTGCAGTCGGCGCTCGGCGCGCTGCAGGGCAGGGGCGTGGATGTCACGCTCGTCACCCGACGCTGGCCACGGGGAGACACGCCCGCCATCGTCGTGAATCCTTTTCACGTCGGCAGCCTCTGGCGCGACGCGGGCTTCGCGCGGGCCGCGTGCGCGGCGCTGGCCGAGCGCCACTTCGACCTCGTGCAATCCCACGAGCGCATCCCCTGCTGCGATATCTACCGCGCCGGCGACGGGGTGCATGCGTCGTGGCTCGAGGCGCGCGCCCGCGTGCAGCCCCCGATGGCGCGTGCAGGCACCTGGCTCTCCCCGCACCATCGCTTCGTGCTCGCTGCGGAGCGCTCGCTGTTTGCGTCTCCGCGCCTGAAGGCGGTCATTTGCAATGCGGAGTCTGTGCGTGAGGACATCGCCCGGAGGTTCGGGGTGCCGCGCGACCGGCTGGTGCTGATCCGCAACGCCGTAGACAGCACGCACTTCCAGCCCGGCCTGCGCAAGAGCCTCGGTAACAGCACTCGCGCGCGCTTGGGCATCCCGGTGGACGCGACGGTGTTCGCGCTGGTGGGCTCCGGCTTCGAGCGCAAGGGGGTCGCGGCTTTTCTGCACGCCCTGGCGCGCCGACGCGAGCCCGCCTGGGGCCTCATCGTCGGGCGAGACAAACGTGAGCGCCCATACGGCGCGCTGTCGGTGCGGCTGGGCGTGGCGGCACGCGTGCGTTTCGTCGGCGGGGCGGCGGACGTACGGCCGCTGCTCGCCGCCGCAGATGCCTTCGTGCTGCCCGCGCTCTACGACCCTTTCCCCAACGCGGCGCTCGAGGCCATGGCCTCGGGGCTTCCGGTCGTGACCAGCGCCAGCTGCGGAACGTCGGAGCTGATCGAGGAAGGCGTGAGCGGTTTCGTGCGCGATGCGCTGGACGTTGCGGGCCTCGCTGCGGCACTCGACCAACTGAACCCGCCCGCCGCTCGGCGCATGGGAGAGGCCGCCCGGGCAGCCGTCGCCGCGCTCACGCCCGAGCGCATGGCCGGCGAGTTCGTCTCCCTCTACGAGCGGCTGCTCGGCGCCAAACTGGGATAATGCGCCCATGAGCGCCCCGCACGCCGGAGGCCGCGCCCTCTACCGGCGGCTCCTCACGCACGTCTGGCCGTACCGCGCAGCGCTTGGCGGCGCGGTGGTGGCCATGGTGATCGGCGGCCTCGCCGATGCGGCGATCGTCAAGCTCTCCGGCCCGCTGGTGAACGACCTGTTTGTCAAGCGCGACGCCAACCTCGCCGTGCTGATCCCGCTCGCCGTGATCGGGGTTTTTCTGGTGAGCGGCCTCGCAAGCTTCAGCTCCGGCTATCTCGTGCAGTGGGTGAACAACAAGGTCATCCTCGACCTGCGAGCGGCGATGTTTGCCAACGTGCTGCGCCTGCCGCCCTCCTACTTCGACGAGGTTGCCACGGCCCGCCTCGTGGCCCGCTTCACCCACGACGTGGCGCAGATCGCCTCGGCGGCCACCAGCGTGCTTGCCACCCTGGTTCGAGACACGGTGACGGTGATTGCGCTGCTCGCGATCCTCGTCACCTCGAACTGGCGGTTGACGCTCGTAACCTTGCTCGTGCTGCCGCCGCTCGCGCTCGCGGTGCGCTACTTCACGCGCCGGCTGCGCGACACCAGCCGCGCCGGCCAGCAGGCGGTGGGCGGCATCGCCGAGACGCTCGACGAGGCGATCGGCAACCAGCGCGTCGTGCGCATCTTCGGCGGACAGCGCTACGAGACAGAGCGCTTCGCGCGCGCGGCGCAGTTGATCCGCCGTGCCAACATGAAGCAGGCCACGGCCGCGGCGGCCACCGTGCCGGTCACGCAACTGCTGGTGGCCATGGCAATCGCTGCCATCATCTACCTCGCCGCACAGCAGGTGCTCGCAGGCCAGACGGACGT
>JAFMJY010000003.1 GCA_017853245.1 Burkholderiales bacterium
CCGGTCATTGCCGAAGCGGCAGGCGCCATGGAAAAGGCAGCGCGCGACGTGCGCCTGTGCCTTCCCGCGGGAGCCGGGCGTTTCAACGCCGCAGCGCTCGATGGCAACCCCACCCTGGGTCCCGCGCTGGACGGGCTCGAGGAACGGCTCGGCGTTCTTGCGACGTTGCTGCAGGCGCAGGCCGAGCGCGATGAAACGCTGCGGCTTGCCGGCGCGCGCGCGCAGTCGTCGCTCGAGGAGTGGCGCCAATGGCGAGTGGCGGCGGAAGCAGGCGCGGTGCGCTGGGCGGAATCCTTCACGCAATCGGCGGTGTTTCATCGCACGCCGCTCGACGTGGCGCCGATCTTCGCCCAGCAGCTCGCCTCTGGCCGCCGAGCCTGGGTCTTCACGTCGGCCACGCTGTCGGTGGCCGGCGACTTCCGTCATTTCCAGAGCGAACTGGGCTTGTCGGGGGCGGTGACGCGGGCCTGGGAGAGCCCGTATGACTTCGACCAGCAGGCGCTGCTCTGCGTGCCCGATGGCCTGCCGGACCCCAACACCGAGGGCTACACCGCGGCGGTGATCGAGGCGGCCTATCCGGTGATCGAAGCCTCGCAAGGCCGCGCGTTCCTGCTGTTCACCAGCCTGCGTGCCATGGAGGCGGGGCACGCGCGGCTCACGGAGGAACTCAAGGCCGCAGGCCACGATTGGCCGGTGTTCCTGCAGGGCAAGGCCGGGAAGAACGAGCTGCTCGAGCGCTTCCGTTGCTCGGCGCACGGCATCCTGGTCGGCAGCCAATCGTTTTGGGAGGGCGTCGACGTGAAGGGCGACGCGCTTTCGCTCGTGGTGATCGACCGCCTGCCGTTCAGCCCGCCCGATGATCCCGTGCTGGCCGCGCGCATCGAGCAGATCGACAAGGCGGGCGGCAACGCCTTCATGGAGTACCAGGTGCCGCGCGCGGTGATCTCGCTCAAGCAGGGCGCCGGCCGATTGATCCGCGACGAGCAGGACCGCGGCGTGCTGATGATCTGCGATCCGCGGCTGGTGACCAAGCCCTACGGCAAGCGCATCTGGCGCTCGCTGCCGCCGTTTCGGCGCACGCGGGACGTGGCCGAAGCGGCGGCGTTCTTCAGCGCTACTTTGCTGCCGCCGCCCGCGCCGCCATCGCGCGACGAATGAGGCCCGGGTAGTTCTTGCCCGGGTACGGTGGCGTAGAGGCCACCTTGTCGAAGCCCGGAATGGTTTCCATGTGCTTCAACATCCGCTCGCGCAGGGCCTTGTCCGGCAGCGGGCCACGCAGCGCCGCCATGTTGTGCGACTGGTGCTCCGGGTTGGCCGTGGCGGGGATGGCGGCAGTGACCGCCGGATTCGAGATCACCCACTTCAGGAAGAACTGCGCCCACGTCGTCATGCCCGCTTCGCGCGCGAAGTCGGGCACGCTGCGTCCTTCAACCAGCTTGAACAGGCGCGCCTTCTCGAATGGCATGTTGACCAGAACGGCGATGCCCTTGTCGAGGGCCGCGGGGAGGATGCGCTCTTCAGCCTGGCGCACCGCAATCGAGTAATGCACCTGCACGAAGTCGACTTCGCCACGCTCGACGTACTGCGCCATCGCGTTGAAGTAGGGCAACTCATGGTGCGTGACGCCCACGTGCTTGATGAGCCCATCCTTCTTCCAGTTGCGCATGACCGGCAGGATCTGGTCGACGTTCACCAGGCTGTGCACCTGCATGCAATCGATCTTGTCGCGCCAGAGGCGTTGCATCGACTGGTCCAGGCTGCGTCGAGCGTGGCTGTCATCGGCGAGGAATTCCCCGGTAGACCAGATCTTGTTGCACACGAAGAGGTTGTTGGTGACGTCCATCGCGCTCGCGAAGTCGCCGACGCTGATCTCGCCGGTGCCGTAGAGCGGCGAGGTGTCGATGAGCCGGCCGCCGCCCTCGTAGAAGCGCTTGAAGACTTCGCGCAGGTGGTCGCGCTTGGCGCCCGGCAGGAGGTCGAACGTGAGGTAGGTGCCCAGGCCGATGGCGGGGACGATTTCACCGGTCTTGCCGATCTTGCGGGTGATGATGTCGCCGGATTGGGCGATGGCTGAGCCTGAGGCGGCAAAGCCGGCGGGCAGGGCGGTGGCGGCGGCGCCGGCGGAGACGGTGCGCAGGAAGTCGCGGCGTGAGGCGGTAGGTGGTTGGGTGGGAGTGGTCATGTTGTTTCCGCTTGGGGGTGGGGCGCCTGTCAACGAATGTCACGGGCGCTGCGTTGTTGCATCAGGCCCTCTTGCGTTCCGATGGGTCCGGACCCCCACATTGAAGGGAGAAACTCATGAAAGTTCAAGCATTTGTGCTTACCACCGCCCTCGCGTTGAGCACCATTTCGGTGCAGGCCCAGCCTTCCGGCCCGCCTCCCGGCAAAGGCCCTGGCGCCATGGCCGAGCGCATCAAGGCAGCCGACAAGAACGGCGATGGCTTCATCAGCCGTGAAGAGGCCCAGGCCTCCCTGCCCAAGGTCCACGAGAACTTCGACAAGATGGACCTCAACAGGGATGGCTTCATCTCCAAGGAAGAGTTCCAAAAGGCTGGCGAGGCGCGCCGCGCTGCCATGCAGGCCGAACGCAAGGCGGAAATGGAGCGTCGTTTCGCCGCGGCGGACAAGGATGGCAACGGCAGGATCAGTCGGGAGGAAGCCAAGGCCTCGATGCCGCGCGTCGCCGAGCGTTTCGACGCGCTGGATACCGACAAGGACGGGCAACTGACTCGTGACGAACTGGCCGCGGGCCGCCCGCACGGCAAGGGGCACGGCCGGTAAGAGAAAGATCCCCCGGGCCTGCATCGGGCCCGGGGCGCTCCTGTTCCCGGCGGGCGAGATTAGAGGGCAGGTACGAGCCTGAGTGTTATTCGATATATCACTTGAATAAATACAGGCAAGTACATGATAAATAACGTTAAATATACCCATCTGGCCGGCCACTTTTTGCCCCGGCGGTATACTGCCGTTCTTTCGCTCAACAGGCTTGTCCGGTGCGCCTGCTCGCCGTCGAAACCTCCTCTGAACTGTGTTCGGCCGCCCTGGTTGTGGACGGGCACACGCTAAAGCGGCAGGAAGAAGCGCCCAACCGCCACGGGGAGGTCCTCATTCCGATGGTCTCGGCGTTGTTGTCCGAGGCCGGAATTGCCGCCACGCAACTGGATGCCCTCGCCTTCGGCCAAGGGCCTGGGTCGTTCACCGGTATTCGCATCGGGGTCGGCGTTGTTCAGGGTCTTGCCTTGGGCGCCGATCGGCCCGTCATTCCCGTTCCTTCCCTGCTTGCCGTCGCGGCCCAGTCGGGGTCAACCGCGGCGTTGGTGGCTTTTGATGCGCGAATGGGCGAGGCCTACCTCGGCGCGTATCGCCAACGGGGTGGGCAATGGGAAGAGGCCTTGGGCCCTCTCCTGGTGACGCCGCGAGGGGAACTTCCCGCGCTCGAGGGAAGCGACTGGCTTCTCTGTGGCAACGGCTTCGACAGCTTCAATTGGCTTCGCGAGGCCTATACGCCGCACAGCCCCTCGCACGCGCGCGGGCTGCGCCCCCGGGCCTGCGGGGTCGCAAGCGTGGCCCAGGGTTGGCTCTCGCAAGGGCGCGCGATCGCGGTGGACGAGGCCGCCCCGATCTACCTGCGCGACAAGGTGGCGCTCACCGTAGCCGAGCGTCGGGCTAACGCGTGAGCGCCCAACTGTCCACGGCGGTTCACTATCGGCCCATGATGGCGGCCGATCTTCCCGTCGTGTCCGCGCTCGAGGGCTCGGTCTACGCCTTTCCCTGGAGCATCGGCAATTTTCGCGATTGCCTGGAGGCCGGCTACGACTGCTGGGTGGCGGCCGAGCGCGGTGTGCTCATCGGCTACGCGGTGCTGATGGTGGCCGTCGACGAGGCGCACCTGCTGAATATCGCCGTGGCGAGCCCGCTCCAGCGGCAGGGCATCGGCAAGGCGTTCTTGCAATACATGATCGGGGTGGCGCGCCATCGGGGAGCGCAGATGGTCTACCTGGAAGTTCGGCCGTCGAACGTGGCCGCGCGCGAGCTCTATCGCGAGGCGGGCTTCCAGCAAATCGCCATCCGCCCCGGGTATTACCCTGCGCACGGCGGCCGCGAGGATGCGCTCTTCTTGGGCATCACGTTGTGACCATGTGGACCGACCGCGAGCTGCATGAGCTCGAGTTGCTGACGGTGACACGGCTCGTGGGGCTCAAGCACACCGCACCCGCCCCGATTGCAACGCCGGCCGCGGAAAGCGTCGTTGTCGCGCCGCCGCCCGCAGCGCCTGCGGTGCCGGTGCCCTCTGCGCCAGCCATGCCTTCAGCGGATTGCGCGTCGCTGGGCTGGCAGGCGCTCCGCGAAGTGGTGCGCGATTGTCGCCGCTGCCGCCTTGGCGAATCGCGCAAGCAGGCGGTCTTTGGCGTGGGCGCCGAGAGCGCGCCGTGGCTCTTCGTCGGCGAGGGCCCGGGCGCGGAGGAGGACGCGCAGGGCGAGCCCTTCGTCGGCCCAGCTGGCAAGTTGCTCGATGGCATGCTCGCCGCGATCAAGCTCGCGCGGGGCAAGGACGCGTACATCACCAACGTCGTGAAGTGCCGGCCGCCGGGCAATCGCGTGCCGCAGGCCGATGAGGCGGCGGCGTGTGCCGGCTACCTCGATCGCCAGATCGAGCTGCTCAAGCCCCGGCTCATCGTCGCGCTCGGCAAGACTGCGGCGCTTCGCCTGACGGGTGAGGAGGGCAGCCTCGCGAGCCAGCGGGGCCGTCGCTTCACCTATCGCGGTGTGCCACTGGTGGTGACGTACCATCCCGCCTACCTGCTGCGAAACCTCCCGGACAAGGCGAAGGCGTGGGAAGACCTGCTGTTTGCGAGGCGTGTGTTCAGCGAGCCAGTCGCCGTCGTGCAGGCTCAACTTTCCTGACAACCTCAAAGGCGTAGCCATGGCGAAAGCGACACCGAAGGTCCAGGTGATCACCACCGACATCACGCGCAACCGAACGCTGCGCCGCGGCCGCCTTTACGTGATCGCCGATGAAGTGCACGTGCGCGCCGGGGCCAGGCTCACGATCGAGGATGGCGTGACGATCCTGGTGCGCAACGGCCGCATTCCCCGCGCGAAGCTTCGGCGCTGCGCACTGATCTTCGATCCAGGCTCGCGCCTCGCGGCTGGTCGGGTGACCCTGCGCGCCTGCAACGCGGAGAACCGGCCCGAAAGGCTGCAAGACAACGGCGGCCTGTGGTTCCTCGGCAATACGCAGGCGGCGGCAAAGGACGGCATCTCGGTAAAGCCGGACCGCGCGCTGCCGCTTTCCTCCTTCACGGCGCGCGCCATCAGCGTGCACTGGCTGGGGCGCCGCGACACCTACCGGAGTGCCGTCACCGGCCGCGAGCTGGATATCGGCGATGATGTTGACGGCTTCTCGGTGCTCGGGATGGGCGTCACCGAGTGGAAGATCTCGAAGGTGCTCAGCGCCTGGTCGGCGGACGACGGGTTTGACGTCACCAATTCGCGCATCGTCCTGGACCGTCTCGACATCCGAAGCCCGAACGAGGATGGCCTGAACATCAGCAGCAGCCGGGTGGAGATTCGCAAGAGCCTCAGCATCGACATGAACGGGGTCTGCGGCCGTGACCGCCAGTTGTTCGACCTTGAGACGGACGACGGCGCCTCCTACATCGAGATCCGTCGGGGCTGCCGGGTTCAGGTTGAGGGCGTGTTCGGCGACGAGATGGTGCTCAGCTCGAAAGACCTGAAGCAACCCGTCCGGCGCCGTAGCGGCGTGTATCGGTTCAATGGCGTGTCCCGACGCCAGGCGACTCTGGTGTACTCAATCGACGAGGATTGATGCCAGGGGCTTGAATTGCGACCGGCTTGAACCCATTTTGCGTCTCGTTGGCTGTCCCAATCCCTCCCTGACTGAAGGATCCGCCATGCGCTCCCTGTTTGCCATTCTCGCCGTCTCGGCGGCTGCCGTGCTGCCCGGCTGCGGCTACAACGATTTCCAGGCCAGGGATGAGCAGGTGAAGGCCGCCTGGTCGGAAGTGGTCAACCAGTACAAGCGCCGCGCCGACCTCATCCCCAACCTGGTCTCCACGGTGCAGGGCTTCGCCGCGCAAGAGCAGGAAGTGCTGCTCGGCGTCACGAACGCGCGCGCCAAGGTGGGCTCCGTGCAGCTCACGCCCGAGGCGCTCAGCAACCCCCAGACACTGCGCCAGTTCCAGGCGGCGCAGGGCGAACTTTCGGGCGCGCTCTCCCGCCTGCTGGTGGTGGCCGAGAACTATCCGCAGTTGAAGAGCGACGCCAACTTCCGCGACCTTCAGGCCCAGCTTGAAGGCACGGAGAACCGCATCACCACGGCGCGCAACCGCTATATCAAGGCGGTGCAGGACTACAACATCCTCGCGCGCCAGTTCCCCACCAACCTCACGGCGATGGTGTTCGGCTACGAGCAAAAGCCGTCGTTCACCGTCGAGGACGAGAAGGCCATCGCGGCGCCGCCGAAGGTGGAGTTCGGCAAGCCGGCAAGCCCGGCGCCCGCCAAGTAGGCGCGAACGGCCCTTCGGCGCCGTTTACCGATGACGCCGTCAAGCGCGGGCGTGCGTGCCAATCGCCTGTCGGCGTTGCTCCTTGCGTGGCTGGCGGTGGCGATTCTCATTTGGCCCGCCGCGGTCGGCGCCGAAGTGCCCGTTCCCAAGCTCACCGGCCGCGTGGTGGACCTGGCGGGCGTGCTGGGCACGGGAGATCGCGAGGCCCTCAGCGCAAAACTCGCTGCCGTCGAGCGTGAGCGCGGCGCGCAGGTGGCGGTGCTGGTCATGCCCACGCTCGGCGGCGAGACGATCGAGGATTTCGCCACGCGCGTCACGGACCAGTGGAAGCTCGGCCGGGCGGGCGTCGATGACGGCGTGCTCCTGTTGGTGTCGATGCAGGAGCGGCGCATACGCATCCAGGTCGGGCGCGGCGTCGAAGGCGCGCTCACGGACGCGCTGTCCAAGCGAATCATCGCGGAACAGATGACGCCCGCGTTCCGGGCGGGGGATCTCATCGGGGGCATCGGCGCGGGCGTGGATGGCATCCTCAAGGCGGTTGCGGGCGAGCCGCTGCCGCCGCCCAAGGCCTCGGCCAGGCAGCGCACCGGCGCAGAGCCGCCGATCGATGGGCTGTTGGCGTTCGCCTTAGTGTTCGTCGCCGTCGCTGCCATGGTTCTCCGGCGGCTGTTCGGCCGACTCCTCGGCGCTGCGGGAACGGGCCTGCTCGCCGGTGGTGGCGCGGCGGTGATCGTGGGCAGCACGTTCGCCGGCATTGTCGTCGGCGTGGTGGCATTCGTTTTCGCCCTCTTCGCCAACGTGATGGCAACGCGAAGCTGGCAGGGGCGCAACGGCGGGTGGCACTCCGGGGGCGGCTGGGGCGGTGGCGGAGGCTCCTGGGGTGGCGGCGGGGGAGGCTTCAGCGGCGGTGGTGGCGGCTTCTCGGGCGGCGGCGCATCGGGAGGATGGTGATGGACTGGAAGCGATTTTGGCGGCACGTGGTGATGACGCCGTTTGCAGCGAGGAGAGCGTTTCCGGCCTCGACGCTGGAGGCCATCCAGCGGTCAGTGAGCGAGCAGGAAAAGCACCACCGGGGCGAAATCCGTTTCGTGGTCGAGGCGGAACTCACCACGCCGCAGTTGCGCGCCGGGCTGACGCCTCGGCAACGCGCAACCGAGCTTTTCGCGCAGATGGGCGTGTGGGATACCGCCGAGCGCACCGGCGTGCTGGTCTACGTGATGCTTGCCGACCACAAGGTGGAGATCCTCGCCGACCGGGGAATCTCGGCGGTCATCGAGCCCGCCACTTGGCAAGCCATCTGCGAGAGCATGGTGGCGGAATTCCGCGAGGGACGATTCGAGGCCGGGTCGATCCGGGGAATCGAGGCAATCGCGGCGCTGCTCGCGCAGCACTTTCCGGCTGCAGGGGAAAACGTCAACGAGCTTTCCGACCGCCCGGTGATGCTCTAGCGGCGGGGCAGGTCGTCGCCGAGCAGGCGATCCAGGTCCGCGGTTCGTGACGGGCTCGCCTTTGCAGCTGCCACGGGCGCGCGCCGCCTGAGCAGCCGCACCATCACGATCACGCCGATCAGCAGCAGCACGAAGGGGCCCGCCCACAGGAGCGCCGTGCTGGCGCTGAACGGCGGCTTGTAGAGCACGAAGTTGCCGTAGCGCTCAACCATGTAGGCGCGAATGTCGTCATCCGTCTTGCCAGCCGCAATCATGCCGCGGATCTGCTTGCGCAGGTCGACGGCGAGCGGCGCATCGGAATCGGCGATTGTCTGGTTCTGGCAGACGAGGCAGCGCAGCTCGTGCGCGAGGCCCTTGAGCCTGCTTTCAACGGCCGGGTTGGGATTCGCGATCTCGCTCGATTGTGCCGTGGCTGCCGGTGGCACGAGAAAGACAAGGAGGCTGGCGAGCAGCGCACGGGTGTATCGGGTCGATGTCATGGCGACCTTGGCCTTACGCGTTCAGCTGGCGAATGAGGGGAAGCATGGTTTTCTCCCACACCTCCGGCGTGATTGGCCCGATCTGCTTGTAGCGAATGACGCCGTTCTTGTCGATTACGAACGTCTCGGGCGCGCCGTAGACGCCGAAATCGATGCCGACCTTGCCGTCGATGTCCCACACCGAGAGGCGATACGGGTCGCCAAACTGTTGCAGCCATTTCTTGGCGTCATCCCGCTGGTCCTTGTAGTTGAGGCCCACGATCGGGACGATGCCCTTGCGGCTCACCTCGTTCAGCAGCGGGTGCTCGACGCGACACGAGGCACACCACGAGGCCCACACGTTGAGCAGCCACACCTGCCCCTTCATTTGGTCCGGCGTGAAGGCCTTCTCGGGCACGTGCAGCTCCGAGAGTGTGAACACGGGCGCAGGCTTGTCGATCAAAGGCGAGGGGACCTTGCGCGGGTCCTTGGTGAGGCCCAAGCCCAGGAACACGCACAGCCCGAGGAAGGTCGCCAGCGGAATGCCGTACTTGAGGGCTTTCACGCGTCAGTCTCCCGCCGTGGCAGCGCCAGCAGGCAGGGGCTCGCGCCGCGTGGCAAGCCGGTAGCGCCTATCGGAGATGGCGATGAAGCCGCCGAGGGCCATCAGGAAGCAGCCGCCCCAGATCCAGTCGACGAAGGGCTTGTGATAAACGCGCACGCCCCACGCGCCGTTTTCCACCGGCTCGCCGAGGGACACGTAGAGATCCCCGGTCAGGCTTGGCCGGATGTCGGCCTCGGTCATGGTTTGTCCCGAAGCGCGATAGAGGCGCTTTTCCGGGTGCATGGTGAGGCGAATGTCCTGAGACCCGGAGCGGCGCACTTCGAAGTCGCCGCGCGCAGCGAGGTAATTGGGACCTTGCACTTCACGCGTGCCACGGAAGGTGAAGTCGAAGCCGGCGATCGACACCGTCTCGCCCGGGGCCATGCGAACGTCCTTCTCGGTCTGGTAGCCGTTCACCATCGCCACGCCGATGATGAACGCGGCCACGCCCACGTGCGCCATTTGCATGCCGTACCAGGAGGCGGAGTTGGCGCCGAGCTTGGCGAAAACCGAAGAGCCGGGGGTCACCGCGAAGCGGGCACGGAATTGCACGAGAGTCGCAAGAATCACCCAGAAGGCGAGGAAGAGCCCGAGCGCTACGAGGCTCGACCACTTGCCCTTGAGGAGCGGCACGAGAACGGCTGCGACGATGGCAACCGCCAGCGCCCACCTCAGTCGGGCAGCGAGGTTTGGCACTTCCGCCTTGCGCCAGCTGGTCATCGGCCCGATGGCCATCAGGAAAACGGCCGGGGCCATGAGCGGATAGAACACCGCATCAAAATAAGGCGGGCCGACGGAGATCTTCCCGAGGTTCAGCGTATCCAGCACCAGCGGGTAGAGGGTTCCCAGCAGCACCGCCCCCATGGCGGCGGTGAGGAGCACGTTGTTGGCGAGCAGCAACGACTCGCGGCTCACGGCGTTGAACGGCCCCCCCAGGCCCACCTTCGGCGCCCGCCAGGCGAAGAGAGCGAGCGAGCCGCCGACCACGATGGCGAGGAAGATCAGGATGAAGACGCCGCGCTTCGGGTCCGTGGCAAAGGCGTGCACGGAGGTGAGCACGCCAGAGCGAACGAGGAAAGTGCCCAAGAGCGAGAGCGAAAACGCCAGGATGGCGAGCAGCACTGTCCAGCTCTTGAACACGCCGCGCTTTTCGGTGACCGCGAGCGAGTGGATTAGCGCCGTGCCCACCAGCCAAGGCATGAAGGAAGCGTTTTCCACCGGGTCCCAGAACCACCAGCCGCCCCATCCGAGCTCGTAATACGCCCACCAGCTGCCGAGCGCGATGCCGATGGTGAGAAAGCACCATGCGGACGTGGTCCAGGGGCGGGACCAGCGCGCCCACGCGCTGTCCAGCCGCCCTTCTAGCAGCGCTGCGATGGCGAAGGCGAACGCCACGGCAAAGCCCACGTAGCCCATGTAGAGCAGGGGCGGGTGCATCACCATGCCCGGGTCTTGCAGCAGCGGGTTCAGGTCGCGGCCATCCGGCGACGGCGGAATGACGCGCTCGAAGGGGCTGGAGGTGGTGAGGATGAAGAGCAGGAAGCCCACCGAGATGAGCCCCATGACGCCAATCACTCGCGCAACCACGCGCTCGGGAAGGTGCTTCGAGAGCACTGCGACGGCAGCCGTCCAGCCTGCGAGCATCAGCGCCCACAGGACCATGGAGCCCTCGTGCGAGCCCCAGCTGGCGGCGAAGCGATAGTGCGCGGGCAGGCTGAGGTTCGAGTGCATCGCCACGTTCTCGACCGTGAAGTCGTTCTTCAGGAACGACGTGGCGAGCGCGGCGAACGCGAGCAGCACGAACAGGAATTGGGCGATAGCCACGGGCCGCGCCGTGGCGACCCAGGCCGGGCGGTTGGTGGCGGCACCCGCGAGCGGCAGGATGGCTTGCGTGAGGGCGAGAAACAGCGCGATGGCGAGCGCGAGCTGGCCGATTTCCGGAATCACGGTTTACCTCCCTGGCCGGCGAACTTTTCCTTCGCCATCGGGTGTCCCGCCTGCTTGAGGGCTTCGGCGGCCTCGGGCGGCATGTAGTTTTCGTCGTGCTTGGCGAGCACCTGCGAAGCGGTGAAGAGGCCATCGGCGCCGAGCTTGCCCTCGGCCACCACGCCTTTGCCCTCCTTGAAGAGGTCCGGAAGGATGCCAATGTAGGTCACGGGAATGGTTTGCGCCCCGTCGGTGACCTTGAAGTTGACGCGCAGCGCATCCGCCTGGCGCTTGACCGAGCCTTCCTCCACCAGCCCGCCGATGCGGAAATTGCGGTCGAGCGGCGCCTGTTTTCCCGCCACCTGGGTGGGCGTGAAGAAGAACACCAGGTTCGATTGGAACGCCTTCAGCACCAATCCCACGGCCACGCCCACGATGGCGACGCCCGCGGCGATCGCCACGGCACGCCTAGTTCTCGGCTTCAAGTTCCCGCTCCTCCTCGATGGCAGCCAAGGCCCGGCGACGCCGCAGGGCCAGCCCAATCAGTTCGATCACGACCGCCAGCAAAAGTGCCCCGTAGGACATCCAGACAAAGTAGCCCGCTCCGCCCATGGCCCAGAAGTCGGCCGCACTCTTCCACCACAGGTTCATGCCTTCACTGCCTCCCGCACCCACTGGGCACGGCGCTCGCGCTCGAGGATGATGCTTCGCACCCTCACCAGCGTCACGGCGATGGCGTACATCCATGCCGCGGCGCTCATTACCAGCATGGCCGTGAACATGGTGACGTGCATGGAGGTGCCCTTGAAGGACACCGATGCGCCCTGGTGCAGCGTGTTCCACCACTTCACCGAGAAATAAATGATCGGCAGGTTCACCACGCCGATGACGGCGAGCAACGCGGCCGCGCGGTCGCCACGGCGAGGGTCCTCGAAGGCGTTGGCGAGCGCGATGAAGCCGAAGTAGAGGAAGAGCAGCACCAGCTCCGAGGTGAGCCTCGCATCCCACACCCAGTAGGCGCCCCAGGTGGGCTTGCCCCAGAAGGCCCCGGTCCACAAGGCGATGAAGGTGAACATGGCGCCGGTTGGCGCGATCGCGCGCGCCATCATCCCGGACAGGCGCGTGTTGAAGATGAGCGTGAGCGCCCCGTAGCAGGCCATGATGAAGTACAGGAACATCGACATCCACGCGGCGGGCACGTGGATGTAGATGACGCGATAGACCTCGCCCTGCTGCGCGTCCGTGGGTGCCACCAGCATGCCGAGGTAGAGGCCCCAGCCCGTGAGCACCGCAGCGAGGAGGAAGAAGTAGGGCGCCAAGCGGCCGGCGAGGCCGTAAAACGTGGCGGGCGAGGCGTAGTAAAACCAGTTCATCGGGGTGTCAGTCTACGGCGATCTTGAGGGCTGCGACGATGGCGAACGGAACGGCCACCAGCGCCAGCAGCAACCCCGCGGCGAGCAGGGACAAATGTGCCTCCGGCGGTATCCCGGTGGCCTGCGCCTCCGTGGCACCGGAACCGAAGATCAGCACGGGCACGAAGAGGGGCAACGCCAGCACGGCGAGCAGCGTGCCACCGCCCCGAGCGCCTAGGGAGAGCGCAGCGCATGCGCCGCCGAGCAGGGAGAGAAGCGGGGTGCCCAGCGCGAGGGAGAGCGCCTGCACGAGCAGCGCATCGGGCGGCAAGCCGAATTGCAGCCCGATGAGGGGCGAGAGGATCACCAGTGGCAGGCCGGTCACCAGCCAATGCCCAAGCGCCTTGCCAAGCGCCCAGCCAAACGACGGGTGCGGGGAGAGGACCATCTGCTCGAGCGTGCCGTCGGCGTAATCGCCTGCGAAGAGCGAGGGCAGCGCGAGAAAGGCCGCCAGCAACGCGGCGACCCAGATGATTCCGGGCCCGATGCGCGCGAGCAACTGCGGTTCGGGGCCGATGGCGAGTGGGAACAGGGAGGCCACCAGCGCGAAGAAAGCGACCGTGAGCAGCGTTTCATCCGGGTGCCGGAGCGCTAGGCGCAAGTCGCGCGAGACGGACCACGCGATAGCGCCGGCGAAGCTACCCGATGCCGCGGTGGCGTTGCCGTTCATGCGAGCCAGACTTCCCGGGCGTGGCCACCGGCGGGGGCCAGCGGGTGGTGCGTGGCGGCCACGCACACACCGCCGGAGGACAGGTGCGCCGCGAGCAGGTCCCGGAAGAGTTGCTGCCCTTCGTCGTCCAGCGCCGTGAGGGGCTCATCCAGGAGCCAAAGGCGGGCCGGGTCCAGCGCCAGCCGTGCGAGGCCGACCCGTCGCCGCTGGCCGGCCGACAGGCGCCGGGCGGGAAGCGTCAAGCGACGCCCTAGCCCCACCTGTTCGAGTGCTGCGCGGCGCTGGCCGTCAGTAACGTGGACGCCCCGAAGCTTGAGCGCAAAGTCGAGATTTTCCTCGGCGGTTAGGTCGTCCTTGACAGCCGGCAGGTGGCCCACGAAAGCGAGGCTCTCTCGAAATGCGCAATCCTCGTCCGTGATGGGGCGCCCCGACCAGCGCACTTCGCCGGCATCCAATCGCGTCAGCCCAGCCAGGCATCGCAGCAGCGTCGTCTTGCCGCTGCCGTTAGGGCCGCGCAGGCAAACCGCTTCGCCCCCCGCTGCCGTGAGGGTGAGTCCGTGGAACAGCCGGACGGGTCCGCGCCGGCAACTCAGAGAGACGGCCTCGAGCAACGCTGGCGGCTGCGCCTCAGGGAACGACACGATTGATTACCACCGCGACGCCCCGTGCGCCGGGCGCTACCGGTGCGCTGGTGCCCACGAGATCCCCGGGCTGAGGTGCCGCACTGCCGCTCCTCGACACACGGGCTTCGATCACCACCGAGGGCGCGCCCGAGAGCTTGGGCCCTGCGCCCATGCCCATGGCATCGGTGAGCTCGAAGGCGCGCGGCAACTCGCCGGCGCCTGCGCGAAGAATGGCGAGCGGCATGCGCGGCCCATCAGGAACCCGGGCAAAGATGAATAGCGTGTCCGTCGCCGTCACACGCGAGGCGAGCGACGCGTCGACGCGAACGGCGCCAGAGACCGAGGCGCCGGATGCTACCGCCGGCGGCGGGGGTGCAACGGGGGCTGTCGGCAGGCTTGCAGACGAGCCCGAGGAAGCCAGGCGAGACGGCGCCTGGGGCTTGCCAGCCGCCGCCGCCCGGGCGCGTACGTCGTCGACAATGCGACGGATCTCCTGAGCGTCTTCGGAGCCCGGCGGAACCACGGCGAAGAGGCGTTCCCAAAGCGCGATCGAGGCGGCGAAGTCGCCGGCATTGAAGCGAGCGGTCGCTGCAAGCGCCAATGCCTTCGGGTGCCTCGGGTCGATCTGCAGCGCCTTGTTCACGAGTTGGGCCGGCTCTCCCGAGAGGTCGCGGCCCTTGGATAGCGCGAGCATGTCAGCGTAATCGGCCAGGACATTCGGATTATCCGGCTGCAGTGTTGAGAGGTGCCGATAGGCAGCCAGGGCCCGATCGGCCTTGCCCATTGCTGCGAGCGAGCGCGCGAGCAGCGTCCAGCCCTCGACGTCGTCGGGCCTTTGCTTCATCCGGGCGTCAAGCCCCTCCACCATGGCTTCGATTTGCGCGTCACTGAACTGTCCATCACCTTGTGGCGCGCGCTCCGAGGCCCGGGCGACGAGCGCCGAGTCCGTGGCCAACGGGGACCCTACCCAGGCGTACACACCCAGCGCCCCGAGCGGTACCAGGAGGCCGAACACCCCGGCGGCAATCCATGCGCGGCTCGGGTGGGATGCCTCGCCACCGGCCACCGCCGGAACGAGGTCTTCCTCCGCGCGCGCTGCCAGCTCAGCCAGAACGTCATCGCGCGCGTCGGCTGGCAGCAACCCGTGGCGAATGTCGGCATCCACATCGCGCCGCTGGCCACGCAGCACCGCGAGGTTCGCCTCCCGGCTGGAGGGGCCCGGGGACGATCGACGACGGAGCAGGGGAACGACGACGACGGCGGCAGCGAGCGCCATCAGCAGCGCCGCAATGATCCAGAACGTGAGCATGTCGGCGGGGAGCGAAAAACGGAGCGCGATTATAACCGCGCGCCGAGGGCGCTTTAGTGCTTTGCCTCGCCGATCTGGCGATCGAGGTTCGGGTTGGCGCGGTGATTCGCCGCGTTCCAGCGCATCACGGCGAACATCGTCGCGGCAACGAAGGCCCCGAAGATCACGATGATGACGTTGATGTGCAGGTTGAGAGCGATCATCAGCGCGTAGATCGCGAGCATCGCGAGAATGCTGAGGTTTTCGTTGAAGTTCTGAACCGCGATGGAGTGCCCCGCGGACAACAGCACGTGGCCGCGATGCTGGAGCAGGGCGTTCATCGGCACCACGAAGAAGCCGGCCAGAGCGCCCACCGCGATGAGCAGCAGATACACGAAGGGCATCCATCCGGCCCCGGTCATCAGCATCACGCCGAATCCCATCGCCACGCCAACCGGCAACACCGAGAGGGCCTTCTTCAGCGGAATCATTCGAGCGGCGACGACGGCGCCAAGCGCGATGCCAAGGGCCGAGATGCCCTGCAGCATTGCACCCTGAGACAGCGGCAGGTTCAGGTGCTGCTCGGCCCACTTGAGCACGATGAACTGCAGCGTCGCGCCTGCGCCCCAGAACAGCGTCGTGACGGCGAGCGAGATCTGTCCCAGCTTGTCGCCCCACAGCGTCCTGAAGCAGTGAGCGAAGTCGGCAACCAACCGAATGGGGTTGCGCTCCTGGTGCGGGTAGCGCGCGCCCGTGTCAGGGATAGCGAGGTTGAATCCTGCCGCAATCATGTAGACCACGGCGATGACGAGGATGGCAGCTTCAGGCGCCGTGTCGATGCCCGTGTTGATGCCGGGCAAATCGAAGCCGAGCAGGAAAGTCGACACCGTCTGGCCCACCAACGCCCCGCCGAGCACGGTGCCCAACACGATGGAGCCCACGGTCAGCCCTTCGATCCAGCCGTTCGCCACCACCAGTTGCTCCGGCGGCAATAACTCGGTGAGGATGCCGTATTTGGCGGGCGAGTAGGCCGCCGCCCCCAATCCCACCACGGCGTAGGCGAGCAGCACCATCCAGTAGACATCGGCGCCAGGAATCGCAAAGTAGCCGCTCAGGAACAACAGCCCGCAGCCGGCGATCTTGATCGTGTTGGTGATGAACATCACCCGGCCCTTCGGCATCGAGTCGGCAAAGGCGCCGACGAACGCCGCCAGCACCACGTAGGAGACGGTGAAGAAAAACTTGAGCAGTGGCGTGAGCCAAGCGGGCCCCTCGAGCTGCAACAGGAGGGCAATGGACGCGATCAACAGCGCGTTGTCGGCAAGTGAAGAGAAGAACTGCGCCGCCATGATGGTGTAGAACCCGCGCTTCACTGGCGCCTCTCCCCGGAGATTGTCGTGGCCCGCGGATGGCCGGCGGTTTCCGGCCGCCCCAGGGGCGCCGCCATTCTACGGGAAGCACTGCCTATAATTTCGACTCTTCGTCCATAGCGGCACGGCCCGCACGGGAGCTCCGATGACCAGTTGGGTAGACAAGCAGGGGTACCCTGCAGCCCAGGCAGCCACCGCCTATGCAGATCGAAAGGACTGGGTGGATCTGCGCAGCGACACCGTGACGCGCCCGACGCCCGGAATGCTCGCCGCCATGCAGGCGGCCGAGGTGGGCGATGACGTCTACGGTGACGACCCTACCGTCAACGCTCTGCAAACGGAGTGTGCCGCGATGTTCGGCATGGAGGCCGGCCTCTATTTTCCAACTGGCACGCAGTCGAACCTCGCCGCGCTCATGGCGCATTGCGGGCGGGGTGACGAGGTGATCCTCGGGCAGGACGCGCACCACTACAAGTACGAGGGCGGAGGCGCCGCCGTGTTGGGGTCCGCACAGCCGCAACCCCTGCAAAACCTCCCCGACGGCACGCTCGACTTGGTCCAGGTCGAGGCGGCCATCAAGCCCGACGACAGCCACTTTGCCATCACCCGTGCGCTCGCGCTGGAAAATACGATTGCCGGCAAGGTGATCGGGCGCGAGTACCTCGCCAAGGCGACCGCCCTTTGCCGGCGGCGCGGCCTCTCCTCGCACCTCGATGGCGCCCGCATCTTCAACGCCGCCGTGAAGCTGCGCATGCCGGTGGGCGAGCTTTGCGCGGGCTTCGACACCGTCTCCGTGTGCCTGTCGAAGGGGCTGGGCGCGCCCCTCGGCTCCGTGCTCGTGGGCAAGCGGGGGTTCATCGATCGCGCGCGTCGCATCCGAAAGATGCTCGGTGGCGGCATGCGCCAGGCGGGCTACGTTGCCGCAGCCGGGCGTTACGCGCTTGCGCACCACGTGGACCGGTTGGCAGAAGACCATGAGCGCGCGGAGCGGCTTGCGGCCGGGCTCTCGGCCTCGGGGCTCGAGGTGGAGCCCCCCCAGACCAACATGGTTTTCGTCGGTGTCCCGGCCGACCGATGCGCGGGGCTTCGCCAACACCTCGAGCAGTCCGGCATCAAGGCTTCGATCGGGCCTCGCGCTAGGCTCGCCACCCACCTGGATGTGAACGACGGAGGCGTTGACCGCGTCGTCGCAGCCTTCCGCGCTTTCTTCCGCGCCTGATGCCTCGCTAGAGAACTTCGGCGGCGTGGTCGGCTAGGCGGGAACGCTCGCCGCGAGTGAGGGTGATGTGGCCACTGTGGTTCCAGCCCTTGAAGCGGTCGACCACGTAAGTCAGGCCCGAGGAGCCCTCGGTCAGGTAGGGCGTATCGATCTGCGCGATGTTGCCCAGGCACACGACCTTGGTGCCCGGGCCGGCGCGGGTGACCAGCGTCTTCATCTGCTTGGGGGTGAGGTTTTGCGCCTCGTCGATGATCAAGTACTTGTTGATGAAGGTGCGTCCGCGCATGAAGTTCAGGCTCTTCACCTTGATCCGGCTGCGGATGAGGTCTGCCGTAGCCGCGCGCCCCCATTCACCGGCGTCGTCGTCGGTCTTCATCAGCACATCGAGGTTGTCCTCAAGGGCGCCCATCCAAGGGGTCATTTTCTCTTCCTCGGTTCCGGGCAGGAACCCAATGTCCTCGCCCACCGGGACCGTCACGCGCGTCATGATGATTTCCGTGTAGACCTTGTACTCGAGCGTCTGCATGAGGCCGCTGGCGAGCGTCAGCAGCGTCTTGCCCGTGCCGGCCTGGCCCAGCAGCGTGACAAAGTCGACTTCAGGGTCCATCAGCAGGTTCAGCGCAAAGTTCTGCTCCCGGTTGCGCGCGGTGATGCCCCAAACGCTGTTTTTGTGGTGGGAGTAATCCTTCAGGGTTTGCAGCGTAGCGGTCCTGCCGCGTACTTCCCGTACTACCGCCTGAAAGGGCTGCTCGGCATCGTGATGAACGAACTGGTTCAACAGCAGGCCGGGGCATAGCGGCCCTTTGATGCGGTAGAGCGTGCGTCCGTGCTCCTGCCAGCTTTCGACGTCCTTGCCATGCTTGTCCCAGAAATCCTCGGGCAGGGCAAGCATGCCGGTGTAGAGGAGATCCGTGTCCTCGAGCACCTTGTCGTTGAAGTAGTCCTCGGCAGGCAGGCCCACCGCATGCGCCTTGATGCGCATGTTGATGTCCTTGGACACCAGGACCACCTGCCGCTTCGCGTGGCGGCCTTTCAAGTGCAGGGCCACGCCTAGAATCACGTTGTCCGCCTTTTGGGAGGCGACGGAGTCGGGAATCTGCGCGTCGACCGAATGCGTTTGCAGGAAGAGGCGGCCGGTGGCCTCGCCATGCGTCTTGGCCTTAAGCGAGAAGCCGCTGTCGATGTCGCCGGCGCCGGTGGAGACGATCTCGTCCAGGAAGCGGCTCGCCTGACGGGCGTTGCGAGCCACCTCGCTCATGCCCTTCTTGTGGTCATCCAGCTCCTCGAGCGTCACCATGGGGAGGTAGACGTCGTGCTCCTCGAACCGGAAGAGGCTGGTGGGGTCGTGCATCAGCACGTTCGTGTCGAGCACGAACAGTTTGGTTGTCACGGTGCGAGCCTCCGTGGGCGAGCGGCGACGGGAGTCAGAGGGACTTCGCGAGCTCAAGCACTTCCGCCGCATGCCCGGGGACCTTCACGCCGCGCCATAGCCCGGCGACTCGCCCGTCGCGCCCGATGGCAAACGTGCTCCTCTCGATGCCGCGAACCTGCTTGCCGTACATGTTCTTCAGTTTCATGACGCCAAACAGTCCGCAGGCCTTTTCCTCCGGGTCGGACAGCAGCTCGAACGGGAAGGACATTTTTGCCTTGAAGCGGTCGTGGGAAGCGACCGAATCACGCGAGACGCCAAAGATGGCCCAGCCGGCCTTCACGAATTCCCCGTGTAAATCACGGAACTGACGGCCCTCGTCAGTGCAGCCGGGCGTGTCGTCCTTGGGGTAGAAGTACAGGACATACGGGTGGCCCGCAAACGCTGCGGACCGGAACAACTGCCCGCCACTGGCGAGCAGCTCAAAGTCAGGAACCCTGCTGCCGATTTCCATGCCATCCCTCGGTGCGTGGACCACAACCAATGGTGGCGAAAATCCCCCGCCGACGCAACCTAAGGGATGATCTCCGATTCACCAACTGCCCTTGGCGCCAGGTAGGCAGCGCCTTGGGTCGCGAGCGCGCCGGATCTGCCCGCCAACGCTGCAGGCACCACCTCGTGCAGGGGCAGAGTGGCTCTACCGAGGCCTTCGTACACGCGACGGAGGGATACCAACTCGTAGCCCTGAGCCTTCCAACCGACCAGCAGGGCCTCGAATGCCGGGGCGAGCTTGCCGCCCTCCAGCTCGGCATGAAGCGTGTAGACATGCTGCCGCGGCGCGCGCGTGATGGTGAGCACGTGATCGGCTACGTTTGTGTGGGTAATGCCGTCGAGCCCGATTAATTCGTCGAGCGTCGGCAGCGTGGTGGGCAGCTGCGGACAGTCAATGATCTCCGCGCGCCGCACCGGCATGAAAGGCGAGAATCCGCGTGTGTCGGAGGCGTAGTCGAAGCCCAGGCTCTGGGTCAGGCGCAACGAGTGCACGTTCGCCTGCCAACCGGCTGCGCCGTGGACCCTCGCATCCTCGCCAAAAATGGTGCGAAACCGTTCGCAGGCGCGCTCCATTTGATGCCTTGTCCAAGCTTCGTCGGCACGCGCTACGCCGTCCTGCCAAGTCACGTGGTCCCAGGCATGAATGCCGACCTCGAATCCGGCATCCCGCGCCGCGCGCATGACGTCGGCGCCCCGCCGGCCGATGTCCGGACCGGGAAGCAGGGTTCCGTAGAGCAGCGTGGCGAGGCCGTAGTGCGACAGCACGGACGTTCTTCCGACCTTGCCGACGAACCCGGGGCGGAATACACGTCGGATGGCGCGCCCGGTATGGTCGGGGCCCAGGGTGAAAAGAAAGGTGGCGCCGGCCCCGTGGCGTTGGAGGATCTCGACCAGCCGAGGCACGCCGTCGCGCGTGCCGCGCCACGTGTCGACGTCGATCTTGAGAGCGAGCTTCAAGGGGAGGGGGTCCGGCGAAGGCGCGCATGCTAGCACGCAGCCGCTCGGCTCAACTGTCTTGGTGTGCTAAACTTTTGAATTTTCTGCAGTTTTTTCCGGAAGCCCGCCATGCCACGCCCGTTGCGCAACATCGCCATCATCGCCCACGTCGACCACGGCAAGACCACGCTGGTCGACAAGCTCCTGCACCAGGCGGGAACCTTCGCTGCACACCAGCAAGTCGCCGAGCGCGTCATGGACTCGGGCGACATCGAAAAGGAACGCGGCATCACCATTCTCGCCAAGAACACGGCCGTCGACTACGAGGGCGTGCATATCAACATCGTCGACACCCCGGGCCACGCGGATTTTGGCGGCGAGGTGGAGCGCGTGCTCTCGATGGTCGATGGCGTCGTGCTGCTGGTGGATGCGGTCGAGGGGCCAATGCCCCAGACGCGCTTCGTCACCCGCAAGGCGCTCGCGCAGGGCCTCAAGCCGATCGTGGTGGTGAACAAGGTCGATCGCGACGGCGCTCGATCCGACTGGGTCGTAAACCAGACCTTCGACCTGATGGACAAGCTGGGCGCCAACGAGCAGCAGCTGGATTTCCCGGTGGTTTACGCATCCGCCCTGAACGGCTGGGCGAGTCGCGAGCCCGGGGTGGTTGGCGATTCCATGCGCCCGCTCTTCGAGGCAATCCTTGAGCACGTTCCGGCGCCGGCCGGTGACCCCGACGGCCCGCTCCAGTTGCAGATCAGCGCCGTCGACTACTCGACCTTTCTGGGCAGGATTGCGGTGGGGCGTATCCGCCGCGGCACGCTTCGCAAGGCCCAGGACGTGATGATCCTCTCGGGCGACGCGCCGCCCCGCAAAGCGCGCATCGGTTTGGTTCGCGCTTTCCAAGGGTTGGAAAAAGTCGAGATGGATGCCGCTGCCGCCGGGGAGATCGTCTCCGTTACTGGAATAGAGGATTTCACCATCGGCGCAACCTTTGCCGACGTGGAAAAGCCCGAGGCGCTTCCCTTCCTTGGCGTCGATGAGCCCACACTCACCATGAACTTCCAGGTGAACACCTCGCCCTTTGCAGGCCAGGAGGGCAAGTACGTCACCAGCCGCCAGATCCGCGACCGCCTTTCGAAGGAGCTGCTCTCGAATGTCGCGCTTCGCGTCGAAGACACCGAGGACGCCGACATTTTTCGGGTTTCTGGCCGCGGCGAATTGCATCTCACGATTCTCATCGAAAACATGCGCCGCGAGGGCTACGAGCTCGCCGTGGGCAAGCCGCGCGTGGTGGTGAAGGAGATCGACGGCGTGAAGCAGGAGCCGTGGGAGATCCTCACCATTGACGTCGAGCAGGACCACCAGGGCCGGCTAATGGAAGAGCTCGGCCGGCGCGGTGGCGAGCTTCAGGACATGGTGCCGGACGGCAAGGGCCGCGTGCGCCTCGATTACCGCATTCCCTCGCGCGGGCTAATCGGCTTCCACATGGAATTCATGACCCTCACTCGCGGCACCGGCATCAAGAGCCACGTGTTCGACGAATACGCGGCGGTCAAGGGAGAGCTGCCTTCGCGTCGCAACGGCGTGCTGATCTCCTCCGAGCAGGGCGAGGCTGTGGCCTATGCGCTGTGGAACCTGGAGGAGCGTGGCCGCATGTTCGTTTCTCCGGGCGACCGCATTTATGAAGGCATGGTGATCGGCATCCACAGCCGCGACAACGACTTGATCGTGAATGCGATCAAGGGCAAGAAGCTCACCAACGTGCGCGCTGCCGGCAAGGACGAGAACGTCCTGCTTACGCCTCCGATCCAGCTCACGCTGGAGAGCGCCATCGAGTTCATCGATGATGATGAGCTGGTGGAGGTCACGCCCAAGACGATTCGCTTGCGCAAGCGCTTTTTGCTCGAGCACGAGCGCAAGCGCGCGGCGCGGGAATCCCAAGCCGCCTAGGGCTGAGTCATGGAGGCCGTTGCGATCGGCATCGCCGTGCTCGCTGCGGTCGCAGCGGTGGTGGCGGCGTGGGCTTCATTCACAGGGCTCAAGCGCTTGCGGGCGCTGCCTACCGAGGTGGCAGGTGACCGGGAGGCCCACCACCGGGCCTTGCTCACGGACCTGCGCTCGGGCCTCGCGGATTCCTCCGAGCGCATCGCCTCGCGGCAAAGCGAGGAGGGGGATCGGCTTCGGCGGGCAGTAGCCGATGAACTCGCGCGCAACAGGGACCAGCTACAAACGTTTGAGCGTGTGTTGCAGGAAAAGGTGGACGCGAGACTCGCCGAGATCGGTGGCAAGGTGAACGAGCGCCTCGAGGAGGGCTTCAAGCGCACCAATGAGACGTTCGTGAGCGTGATGACGCGCTTGCAGACGATCGACGATGCGCAGAAGAAGATCGAGACGCTCACGGGCTCGGTGGTCAGCCTGCAGAACCTGCTTGGGAGCAAGACTTCCCGGGGGGCTCTGGGAGAGCGGCAGCTGGAGGACATCGTTCGCAATGTGCTCCCGGAGACGTCGTACGAATTTCAGTACACGTTCCAGCAGGCCAAGGGCGTTCGGGCGGATTGCGTGCTGAAGCTCCCCGAACCCACGGGACTCATCGCCGTGGACTCGAAATTTCCGCTTGAAAACTACGAGCGCATGGTCGCGGATGGTGCGGACAAGGCGAGTCCCGCCGCCTTCAAGGGCGACGTGCGGCGCCACATCGAGGACATCGCGTCGAAATACATCATCCCTGGCGAGACGGGTGATGGCGCGGTGATGTTCCTCCCAGCGGAATCCGTCTTCGCCGAAATCCACGCCCACCACCGCGACCTTGTGGATCTGGCAGCCGCACGACGTGTTTGGATCGTGTCCCCAACCACGCTCATGGCGGTGCTCAATACAGCCCGGGTTGTACTTAAGGACGTGGAAACGCGACGCCAGGTGCACGTCATCCAGGACGAGCTGGGGAAGCTGGGCAGGGATTTCGGGCGCTTCGACGAGCGCATGCGAAAGCTGGCGGATCATATCCGGCAAGCTCATGAGGATGCTGACCAGGTGCAGATCTCCAGCCGCAAGATCAGCGACCGCTTCGCCGCCATCGAGCGGGCTGAGCTGCCCGAGCAGGCATCGATCGACACCCCGACAGTCGGAGCTGGATCACCTCGCCGTGAGTAGGGAAATGTGCGTCATTTTTCGCGGCTGCCTGTTAACATTTCGCACCGAGCCGCCTGTCACGTTCCACCGGCGTTTCCCCTTCGCATTGCTCATTCCCATCGAGGAGAAGTCATGATCCGTATATCCGCCTTTGCCGTGGCCGGAGTGGCTACGGTCGTGAGCCTCGCGGCCCTGGCCGCCATCGACAAGCCCGAGTGCATCGTGGGCGCCAAGCCCGGGGGAGGGTTTGACCTCACCTGCAAGCTGGCCCAGCAGACGTTGCAGGACCTCAAGCTCATCAAGGAACCGATGCGCGCGACCTACATGCCTGGCGGCATCGGCGCTGTGGCCATGAATTCTGTGGTCTCCACGCGCCCGGCGGACTCCAACGTCATCGTCGCGTTCTCGGGTGGCTCGCTGCTCAACCTCGCGCAGGGAAAGTTCGGCAAGTGGACGGAGAACGACGTTCGCTGGGTTGCCGCCATCGGTGCCGACTACGGTTCCATTTCGGTGGGCAAGAACGCGCCGTGGAAGAACCTGAACGAGCTGGCTGCGGCGATCAAGACCGATCCCTCGAAAATTCCCCTTGGCGGCGGTGGTACCGTCGGTAGCCAGGATTGGATGAAGGCAGCCATTCTCGCCAAGCAGATCGGCATCGATCCCAAGGCGATGCGCTGGGTTTCTTTTGAAGGCAACGGGGAGGCCACCACGGCGCTCATGGGCGGCCATATCCAGGTGATGTTCGGCGACGTTTCGGCAGATGAAGCCCAGGCAACAGCGGGGAACATTCGCATGCTGGCAGTGCTTTCCGACAAGCGCGTCGAAGGCAGCATGGCGAAGATTCCCACCGCCAAGGAGCAGGGCTACGACCTTCAGTGGCCAATCGTGCGTGGCTTTTACACGGGGCCCAAGGTTTCCGACGCGGACTACAAGGCCTGGCAGGACATGTTCCGGAAAGCAACGGGTACCAAGGAGTTCGCTGAGCTTCGGAACCAGCGCGGCCTGCAGCCGTTTGTGCTAATCGGGCCCGAGCTGGACGGCTACGTGAAGAAGCAGGTGGGGGAGTACCGCAAGGTTGCTGAGGAGTTTGGCCTCATCAAGAAGTAAGCCCGGAGGGCTCGTGAGCGATCGCGTCTTCGCAGTAGTGTGGCTTCTCTTCTGCGCCGGCATGGCGTGGGTGGGTTGGGCCATCCAGGCGCCGTTTAGCTACGAGCCCATCGGTCCTCGTGCCTTCCCGCTCCTGCTCGCGGTAGGAATGGCACTGAGCGCGGCATGGCTTCTGTTTCGCCCTGACCCCGCGCCCGATTGGCCCGCGGGGTCTCTGCGCGCCAAGACGGCGCTGATGGTGGGCGCATTCCTCGCCTACTCACTTTTATTTGAGGTGTTGGGCTTCCCGATGGCGACCGCGCTGGTAACCGTGGTGGTTGGCCGCTTGTTTGGCGGTACGTGGGTCGGTGTTTCGCTCGGCGGTGTGGCGATGGGGGCGGGCATGTGGTTCCTGTTCGATCGCTTGCTTGAGGTGACGCTCCCCTTGGGCCGTCTCTTCGGTGGCAGCTGACATGGACTCACTCGCCTATCTCGGTCAAGGTTTCCTGGTTGCGCTGAAGCCGCTCAACCTGGGTGTTGCGTTGGCCGGTTCGTTCATTGGCACCATCGTCGGGCTGCTGCCGGGGCTCGGGCCCATCAACGGAGTGGCGATCCTCCTGCCCCTGGCGTTCGCCATGAAGCTGCCGCCGGAGACGGCGCTCATCCTGCTCGCGTCGGTGTATATCGGCTGCGAATACGGCGGGCGCATTTCGTCGATTTTGCTGAACATTCCCGGGGATGCTGGTGCCGTGATGACTGCGGTGGATGGGTACCCCATGGCGCGCAACGGGCTTGCCGGCGTGGCACTGTCGATATCGGCGTGGAGCTCGTTCGTGGGCAGCCTCATTGCCACGATGGGATTGGCGCTGTTCGCGCCGATCATCGCGAACTGGGCGCTTTCGTTCGGCCCGGCCGAACAGTTCGTGCTGATGGTGTTCGCGCTGTGTTGCCTCGCGGGGATGGTGGGCGACAGGCCCGTCAAGACCGTTCTCGCCACGCTAATGGGCCTCGCGCTCGCCACTGTCGGCATGGATGCCAACTCCGGCGTCTACCGCTTCACCTTTGATAGCGTCCACCTCGGCGATGGCGTCCAGTTCATCGTCGTCGTGATCGGCCTCTTCAGCGTGAGCGAGATGCTGATCATGCTCGAGCAATCGCACTCGGGGCAGTCGGTCATCAAAGCCACGGGCCGCAAGCTCTTCAACTTGAAGGAAATGGCGATCACCTGGTGGGGCACGGTGCGCTCGAGCCTGGTGGGCTTCGGCATCGGCGTGCTGCCAGGAGCGGGCGCGACGGTCGCAAGCGCCATCACCTACATGATGGAGCGAAGCCTCACGGACAAGGAGGGCACCTTCGGCAAGGGCGATGTGCGAGGCGTAGCGGCGCCTGAGGCAGCCAATAATGCTGCAGCCCATGGCGCCTTCATTCCGATGCTCACGCTGGGCATTCCAGGCAGCGGAACGACGGCGGTCATGATCGGCGCGCTCACGCTCTACAACATCACGCCGGGGCCATTGCTCTTTCAACAGCAGCCGGACCTGGTCTGGGGCCTCATTGCGTCGATGTTCATCGGTAACGTGGTGCTGCTGATCATGAACATCCCGATGGTCGGCTTCTTTGCCCGCATGCTCCACGTGCCGAATTGGCTGCTCGTGCCAGCCATCGCAGCGGTCAGCTTTGTCGGCGTCTATGCCGTGCATGCAACGACGTTTGACTTGATCCTCATGGTTGTCCTGGGGATCATCGGCTGGATCCTTCGTAAGCTCGGCATGCCGATGGTGCCGCTGATTCTGGGATTCGTGCTGGGCGACATGATGGAACAAAACCTGCGCCGGGCACTCTCCATCTCCAATGGCGAGCTGGGAATCCTGTTTGCAAGCCCGGTAACCTGGGTGCTATGGGCGCTCGCTGCTACCGTCATTGCGATTCCGCTCGCCATGCGCCAGCGCCGGAAGGCGAGGGCGCGCTCACGCGTGACGAGCGCATAACGGGGAGCCATGACCGAGCCCCGTCGCCACGTCTTGGGCGTTTCAGGCTTCAGCGGAAGCGGCAAGACCACGCTCATCGAAAAGCTGGTGCCTCGCCTGGTGAGCGCAGGCTTGCGCGTCTCCCTGATAAAACACGCTCATCATGACTTCGACGTCGACCAGCCCGGAAAGGACTCGTGGCGGCACCGCATGGCGGGTTGCACCGAGGTGCTGGTGAGCTCAGCACGGCGGTGGGCTTTGATGCACGAGCTCCGTAGCGAGCCCGAGCCCGGCCTGGAGGCGTTGCTGCAGCGGCTTGGCCCTTCGGACCTGGTGCTCGTAGAGGGGTACAAGCACACCCCCATGCCGCGGATCGAGGTGCATCGTCGCGAGGGCAACCGGCCCCTGCTTTACCTCAATGACCCGAATGTCATCGCAATCGCCACGGACGAGGTGCTGGATACCACCCTTCCCCAGTTTCCGCTTGACGACGTGGAGGCGATTGCCGGTTTTGTCGTGAAGCTGGTGTCGGCGCTGCCGGTTGAGACGCGTCGCCAGCCCGGAGGGCGCAAGTGATGGCCACGGTGCTGTACTTTGCCAGCCTGCGTGAGCGACTCGGCGTAGGGCGCGAAACGATCGATCTTCCGCCCGGCAGTCATACCGTTGCCTCCGTGGTAGCGCATCTGCGCGCGAGGGGCGGCCCCTGGGAGTCTTGCTTCGGCCCCGGGTCCGTTTGGCGCGTTGCGGTGAACCACGCCATGGCGAACCCTGAGGCTACCGTCTCCGCGGATGACGAGGTCGCGTTCTTTCCCCCTGTGACAGGAGGCTGAGGTGGCGCACGTCCGAATCCAGGCTCATCCCTTCGACGCAGGGGCGGAGATTGCAGCGCTGACACAGGGCCGGCGGGACGTTGGCGCAGTCGCCACGTTCGTGGGCGTCGTTCGGGACCGAAACGAAGGCGCCTCCGTAGGGCGGATGACGCTCGAGCACTACCCCGGCATGACGGAAAAGGCGCTGCTAGAGATCTGCGGGCAGGCCGCGCAGCGCTGGGACCTCATCGATCTTCGGGTAGTGCACCGCGTCGGGCCAATGGAGCCGGGGGAGCCGATCGTCTTGGTGGCCGTCTCGAGTGCCCACCGGGGCGATGCATTTGCCGCGTGCGAGTTCGTGATGGATTTCCTCAAGACTCGTGCGCCTTTTTGGAAGCGGGAGGACACGCCCTCCGGGCCGCGCTGGGTGGACGCCCGGGTAAGCGACGATGAAGCTGCAGCACGATGGGCCCCCCCAAATAGGTAGGGTGTTGCCCACAAGGGGGGGCTTGACGCTGCCCCGCCGAGGGCTACCATCGAATCACTACATGCCCGCCGCTAGGGCCATTGACAGGGAGGATTGCATGAACAACCGCAGAAGGAAATTACTCAAGGGTTCGAGCGGGGCGGCCGTCATGGCGCTTGCGGCCTCAGCAGGCCTGTTCCGGCCGGGTTCCGCCTGGGCCCAGGCGTGGAACAAGGCGGCGTTCGAGGCGAAGACCTTCAACGACCTGCTGAAGTCCATGGGTGCTGGCGCGTCCTCGGAATCCAAGGATGTCGTCATCAACTCGCCCGACATTGCTGAAAATGGCGCCGTCGTGCCGTTCACGATCTCGAGCCGCTTGGCAAAGACCGAGGCAATGGCGCTTCTGGTCGAAAAGAACCCGAATGTGCTCGTGGGCTCTTACGCCATTCCAGGCGGTACGGAAGCCAACGTCACCATGCGCGCCAAGATGGGCCAGACGTCCAACGTCATTGCGCTGGTGAAGGCGGACGGGAAGTACTACCACGCCATCAAGGAAGTGAAAGTCACCATCGGCGGCTGCGGCGGCTGACCACACTCAAGGAGACAAGACCATGGCAGATCCGATGCGCATCCGCGCCACTATGGCCGGAGACAAGGTGGAAGTAAGGGTTCTGATGAGCCACGAAATGGAGACGGGGCAGCGCAAGGATGCGAAGGGCAACCTCGTGCCAGCGCACTACATCCAGAACGTCACCGCCACCCATAACGGCAAGGTCGTGCTGACCGCTGAGTGGGGTCCCGCGATCTCGAAGAACCCCTTTCTGTCGTTCAAGTTTGGCGGGGGCAAGGCGGGTGAAAAAGTGGTTGTCACGTGGACGGACAACAAGGGCGACAAGCGAACCGACGAGGCGACCATTTCCTGACCTGGCTGTCTCGCGCTTCACCCATAGCAACGCGGCGGCCTCGATGCCGCCACGTTCCAAAACGATAACGGAGGAGGAGGGCCCATGAAAGCGAGATTGTCAGCTTGGCTGTGCGTTGCAGTGGCCGGCTTTGTGCTGGGCGGCTGTGCAAGCGTTCCCACGGGCCAGGTCAAAGCGGTCTACCACATCAGCGCCGACCTGGAGCAGGCCACCAATGGCTTGCGAAACGCGAATAACCACCTGACCGCGGACCCCAAGGCCAAGATCGTGTTCGTGGCCCATGCCAACGGGCTGCATTTCATGCTCGATGGCGCGAAGGACAAGAACGGCAACTCTTACGATGCCCTCGTGCACGACCTGATGGGCAAGGGTGTGGAGTTCCGCGCCTGCCGGTTCACGCTCGCGCGGCAGAAGATCGACCCCAAGCGCCTTGTTCAGGGGGCCGTGATCATTCCTTCGGGCGTTGCAGAAGTGGCGCGCCTGCAGTCGCAAGAAGGGTTTTCCTACGTCAAGCCTTGAGGCGTGGCCGATTAGCACAAACGACAATAGGGAGTGAGGGCAATGAGAAAAACCGTCGTCATTGCAGCCTGCATGGGTGTAGCTATCGGCTTCGCCTCAGGGCTAGCGCTTTCTCAGCAGGACAAGTCCACCATCGAGGAAATCGAGCGCTACCGTCAAGCGCTTGCAGATGGCAACCCCGCCGACCTGTGGGAGATGCGCGGGGAAGGCATCTGGAAGCAGAAGCGCGGCCCCAAGAACGCCTCACTGGAGAAGTGTGACCTGGGCCTCGGGCCCGGGGTGGTGAAGGGCGTCTACACCGTGTTACCCAAGTACTTTGCCGATTCCGACAAGGTCGAGGACCTCGAGTCTCGTCTCGTCACTTGCATGGTGACCCTGCAGGGCCTCACGCCCGCCGAGGCCAGGAAGGACCCGTTCGGGGGCCCTGGCAAGAAGGTGGCGATGGACGCGCTCGTGGCATACATCACGTCTCAATCGCGCGGTATGCCCATGAAGGTCTCCGGCAAGCACCCCAAGGAGCGCGAGGCTTACGACATCGGCCGCGCCATCTTCTTTCACAGAAGCGGCCCCTACGACTTCGCCTGTGCCACCTGCCACGCAGTGGACAACCAGCGAATCCGGCTGCAAGACCTCCCGAACCTCCTCACGGCCAAGGACGCGCAGCGGGCCTACACCTCTTGGCCTGCTTACCGGGTTTCCCAGGGTGAGTTGCGCTCGTTTCAGTGGCGCCTCTACGACTGCTTCCGCCAGCAGCGTTTCCCGGAGCTGGAATTCGTCTCCCCGGCCTCCATTGCCCTGACGATGTTCCTCGCCCAGAACGCAAACGGCGGCGTGTTCAACGCGCCTGCTATCAAGCGCTAATCGGAGGCTTCAGATGAAGATCAACACAACGCAATGGGTTTTACTGGGCGTCGCCGCCATGCTTGCAGCGGGTTGCGCCACATCAATGCATCCTGACGAGGCGCGCACCAAAGCCGCCGCGATGATGAAGGCTTCCTTCAAGGACAGAGGCCAGGCAAAGGTCACCCGCATCGACCAGGACGACATGCAAAAGAACTGCAGCATCTACTCCGGCGGTAACGTGATGCCGAAGGACCTTGCGGCGAGGCTGGAAAAGGCCCAACAGGCCTTGATCAAGTACCCCGCCGATGGCAAGTTGCTTGGCGACTGGAAGGCGGGGGAGCGCGTTGCGCAGGCTGGCGTGGGCATGCAGTTCAGCGACAACCCGAAAAATCCCGCAGGCGGCAACTGCTACGCCTGCCACCAGATGACCAAGGCGGAGCTCTCCTACGGCACCATCGGGCCCAGCCTGTACAACTTTGCCAAGCTGCGCGGCTACGGCCCCGACATCCAGCGTTATGCGTATGGGAAGGTCTACAACTCCCAGGCATTCTCGGCGTGCTCCAGCATGCCGCGCTTCGGGCATGCGGGCATCCTCACAGAGCAGCAAATGAAGGATGTCGTGGCGCTCCTGATGTCGCCCGATTCGCCCGTCAACAAGTAGCGGCTGCTCATGAACCGTGCCGTCCGCACGTTGGCCGCAGTAGCCTGCGCTTCGACGCTGAGCGCCTTTGCGCAGGATGCCACTTACTCGGTGAAGATCCTCACGCCGGAAACGGCGTTGAAAGCCGCGCAGGCGGCCCTTGCGAAGTGCCGAGCGGATGGGTTCCAGGTTGCGGTGGCCGTGGTGGATCGCGCGGGCGTGAGCCAGGTGATGCTGCGAGACCGCTTTGCGGGCGCGCACACGCCGGAGACCGCAGCCGGAAAAGCGTGGACAGCGGTCTCATTTCGCACCAATACGACGGATCTCATCAAGCCGACGTCGGCGGGGCAGGCATCCGCGGGAATCCGTGAGCTGCCCCGAGTGGTCGTCATTGGGGGAGGAATGCTGATCGAGGCTGCCGGCTCTGTGTTGGGCGGCATTGGCGTATCCGGTGCGCCCACAGGTGATGCCGACGACGCCTGTGCCAGGGCAGGTATCAAGGCCATCGCTGACTCGCTGGAGTTCTAGGCGCCATGGATCGGCGCGAGTTCCTGAATGTGCTCGCCGCTGCCGCCGCGGCAGGCATGCCGCTCACGAGCCGTGAGGCCCTTGCCTCGGCTGAGGGTGGCAAGTTGTACGAGATTCCTGCATTCGGCAACGTCAGCCTTCTGCACATGACAGACTGTCATGCGCAATTGTTACCAATCCATTTTCGAGAGCCCAACGTCAACCTCGGCATTGGGCCTTCCTCGGGGAAGGTGCCGCACATCGTTGGCGAGAGGCTGCTAAAGGCCTACGGTGTTTCGCCAAAGTCACCCCAGGCGCATGCTTTTACCCATCTCGATTTCGTTCAGGCGGCTCGGACGTATGGAAAGGTCGGCGGCTTCGCTCACCTTGCCACCCTGGTAAAGCAACTCAAGGCCTCGCGACCCGGCGCGCTGCTACTGGACGGAGGCGACACCTGGCAGGGGAGTGCCACGGCGCTCTGGAGCCGGGGCCAGGACATGGTGGATGCCTGCAAGCTCCTCGGCGTCGATGTGATGACCGCGCATTGGGAGTTTACTTACGGTGCCGACCGCGTGAAGGCCATTTTGGAAAAGGACTTCAAGGGCTCGGTGGACTTCGTTGCCCAAAACGTCACAACGGCAGACTTTGGCGATCCGGTGTTCCCGTCGTTCGCAATGAGGATGATCAATGGGGTGCCAGTGGCAATTGTGGGCCAGGCTTTCCCCTACACGCCCATTGCCAACCCTCGACACCTTGTTTCGGATTGGACGTTCGGCATCAAGGAGCCAGAGCTGCAGAAGTCCGTGGAAGCGGCCCGGGCAAAAGGCGCGCAGGTCGTGATCCTTCTCTCCCACAATGGAATGGATGTGGACCTCAAGCTCGCCAGCAGAGTGACGGGCATCGATGCCATTCTGGGCGGCCACACGCACGACGGTGTGCCCCAGCCTGTTGAAGTGAAGAACCCGGGCGGAACAACGCTGGTGACCAACGCCGGGAGCAACGGGAAGTTCCTGGGCGTTTTGGATCTCGATGTTCGCGGCGGAAGACTTTCTGGCTGGAAGTACCGCCTGCTGCCGGTGTTCGCCAACCTGCTCAAGCCTGACCCTGCGATGAGTGCCCTGATCAGCACTATTCGCGGGCCCCATGAGGCAAAGCTTTCCCAGGCGCTCGCGGTGACGGAAGGCTTGCTCTATCGGCGCGGCAATTTTAATGGCACCGTCGACCAGTTGATTCTGGACGCGATGATGAAAGTAAAAGGGGCTGAGATAGCGTTCTCGCCGGGCTTCCGATGGGGAACGACCCTGCTGCCTGGGCAGGCAATCACGATGGACCACGTGATGGACTGGACGGCGATTACCTACCCGCAAACCACTGTGAACGAACTCACAGGGGAAATGCTCAAGACCATCCTCGAGGATGTTTGCGACAACCTGTTCAATCCGGACCCCTATTACCAGCAGGGTGGTGACATGGTGCGCGTTGGCGGGCTGTCATACACGTGCACGCCCGGCGAATCGATGGGCAAGCGCATTTCGGATCTTCGCCTGGCGGGCAAACCGATTGATCCGAACCGCCGCTACAAGGTGGCTGGCTGGGCCTCGGTTGCGGAGCGGCCGGTGGGCGAGCCAATCTGGGATGTGGTCACGGCCTACCTGCTAGACCGGAAAACGCTGCCCCCGGTGAAGCTCAACATGCCCAAGCTCGTGGGCATTGAAGGCAACGTCGGCCTGGCAACCTGACCCCGGTTGCTTCCTTCCTCAGCCGAGGAACTGGTCGAAGGATTCCGTGAGCTTTGCGGTTGGCTTGATGAGGCGGCCGCGCCTGTCATCTGGCTGGCGCTCGATGCGTACCCAGCCATCCCGCGCCATCGACTGCACGATGCGCCGGACCGCTCCTGGCGACCGGGCGATTTCCTTCTGCAGCAAGGTCACCGAGAGGTTGCGACCCGAGAGGTGGTACTCGCCGATGGTGAGGCAGACCTCTAGCCCTACCAGGTAGTTGTAGGAGGGGAGGCGCACAGAAACCGCCTTGCGAAGTTGCGCAAGCTGCACTTCTGCGCGTGAATTGCCGCCGGGTATAGGCTCGGCGGAAACAGCACTTTTTTTCTTGGTTGAACGGAGCTGACCCACGGCGCGGATGGAGGCCCACAGTCACCTGTAAGTCACTCGGCTACACCTAAAAAATTTCTTAATTTAGGGCCATAACTTGCTTGTTTTTCTAGGCTAGAGTGCGCCTAACGCACTGTTTACGAACAAAAACCCAGGCATGACGCCTCCATCCCCGCTCGGCATTTACGAGTTCGATCAATTCCGCCTGGATGCGGTCGAAAGGGCCCTCTGGAAGGGCAACAGGCGCCTGACCGTAGGTGGCCGGGCCTTCGATGTACTGACGACCCTGGTGCGGCGGGCCGGAAAGCTCGTGACCAAAGAGGAACTGTTCCGGACCGCCTGGCAGGGAAGGGTGGTCGAGGAAAGCAACATTCACGTCCAGATTTCGAGCCTAAGGAAGCTTTTAGGGAGCGAGGCGATTTCGACGGTTTCGGGGCATGGGTATCGGTTGGAGATGTCGCTCAAGGAGGGGGCTCTTAACGAACCCCAACCGCTCGGCGCTACGCTGCCACTGCCGTTTGGCAGTCTCGTGTCTAGACCGACTGAACTCGCCGAAATCATCGGTCGGGCTAGCAAAAGCCGACTCGTAACTGTTCGCGGAATGGGGGGAATTGGAAAGTCACACCTTGCCATGGAGGCATGCCGCGCGCTGATGGTTGGCAGGTCCAACCTCCGGTGCTGGTACATCCCTATTTCCGGGGCTGAATCAGGCGACTCCTTGGTTGCAGCTTTGTTGGCGCCTATCGGCAAGGGTCTGCCGTCCGCCGAAAATCAGCTAGAGGCGTTTTTCGTGGCAGTCAGGCAAGCACCCACCCTCGTGCTGATCGATGGCTGCGAAATGGTCACAGCCGCACTTGGACCAATCCTTCGGCGTGCGCTAGAGCAATGTCCGGAGCTGGTCGTGGTCTGCACTAGTCGGAAGGCCTTGGGCCTTGTCGGGGAGGCTGTCTACGAAGTCCCGCCACTGGAGGCCTCTGCTGCGAAGAAACTCTTTTTGGAAAGAGCCTCAGCCTTGACGAACGCAGTGGATCTAGGGGGCGATGGCGATGCACGACTAGACAAAATCCTTTCGCGGCTGGAGGGCATACCGCTCGCAATAGAGCTTGCCGCAGCGCGTCTTCGCGTGGTCGGGCTGCCGGAACTCGAGTCTCAGCTTGCCGACCTGTTGGATTCGTTGGTGGGGGTAGACACTTCTCTGCCTGATCGCCAAAGAACCCTACGAGCAACTATCGAGTGGAGTTATCAGCTTCTAACAGCTGACGAACGTGGCTTTCTTAATCGGGTTGCCGTCTTTGAAAATCCTTTTAGTGTCGAGGCTGCTGCGGCAGTTGGTTTAGGTGACGAAGAAGCCATCTCGCTAGCAGTTACCCTGCTAGCGGGCCTAGTAGATAAATCCTTACTAAGCCCTGCATCGGTAGGCGGCAAGCGCCGATATCGTGTAATGCAATCGGTGCGCGAATATGGGATAGAGGCGCTTCATATATCCAGCTCTTACAGACTGACCAAAGACTCACATGCTCAATTCCTTCGACGCAAGCTCGAGGCTGCTATCAAGCAGCAGCATCAATCCGAGTGGTTTACTAACCACCTTCCCGAAATTAGTGTGCAGTGGTCCGATTATCAAGCTGCACTATCGTTCTGTTTATTGGCGCCCGAGTGCGATGGAAACCTTGGCGCTGAATTGGCATCGAGCCTTATTCATTACTGGATAGATCAGGGGAAGGTGGCTGATGCGATTCATTGGCTTGAGCTCGCGCTGGGGAGAGTCGACAACAACCAGGCACGCCTCTCCACGCTGCGCGCTCTAGGTTGCGCCCATGCTGAAGCGGGACGCTTTGATGCTGCAATCGTGACATTAAGCGAAGCGTTCGAGGGCTTTTCTTCGATTGACCCTACCTCGCGAGACGTAGCCATCACCGCTAATGAGCTGGGAATCGCTTATTTCGGCATACAAAATTTCGCAGAGGCACTTAGGCTATATGAGCTGTCTCGAAAGCTTCATGCTGCCGCTAACAGGGGGGAGCGCATAGGGCAGGCAACACAAAATATTGCAGTAATCCATTTTGTAGAGGGCGATCTTCCAGAAGCGGCGGCTTCAATTGAGCAGGCTCTGGTTCTTCACCAGCGCGCAGGTAATGTGAGGTCTCAGTTCACTTCGCTCCTTTGGCTTTCAGATCTGAAGTACATCAACGAGCAGTACGAGCTTTCTTACCAGTTACTCCGCCAAGCAGAGCAACTTAGGCCCGCCAAGACTGCAGATCTTCCCGCCGCGGCTACGCTGTTTCGGTTGGCGCGTTGCGCTGCGGTGCTCGGAAAACTGGAAGAGGCGGGGCGGTCTGCGACGGAGTCAATCTTGATATTGCTGGAGATTGGCAATCCCAGAGCCTTGGCTGAATGTTTCGACAGCGTGGTGGTGGTGGGTATGGCCTTGGGTGAATCCAGGCGCGCGAGCCGGCTTCTGCAAAAAGTTTCATCGTGGAGAGAGCGCAGAAAGACTCCGCGAAGTCGCATTTGGTCTGGCTACTATGCGCAACTTTTCGCGCGCATGTCGGTCGACCAGTCTTGCGGCGAAGAAGATCTTGGCGATGATGTCGCGGAACTGCCTTCGGGGGCCATGACGCTTGCGCAGGAAATACTCCGGTTAGCAGTCACCCATCCGGCAGTTTAGAGTTGGTTGCCCGAATGGGCTGGAAGTTGCCAACACCGCCGTGTTTGCCTTCGAAAGGGAAGGACTATCTGCTAGGGGGGGGGGCGCAATTCGCGCTGTTCTCGGCTGTTCTACTGACCGTTAGACACGGGGCTGGGAAGGCCCGCCAATCGTGCGCTCTTTAAGCTGGCTCCCCGACCAGGGCTCGAACCTGGGACCTGCGGATTAACAGTCCGTCGCTCTACCGACTGAGCTATCGGGGAATGTGCACACGAAAGTCCCGTATTCTATTTTTGTTCTGGAGTTTGGTCAACGAGTGACCCAACTGAGGGCGTGCACGGCGAGATCTCTTCAGTGGTCGCCAACTCGTCAGGCGCGTTCGGTTTTCCCAGGGCATCCCAGATCTTCGATCGCGCTTGGAGAAATGGCGAGCTGTGTGCCGCCTCGCCAAGATAAGCATCCAGATCCTTGTGCTCCCTCTGGAGCCGGTCAATGAGGGCCACGAACAGGGCGGTGAGTTCAGGATCAAACTGCCGGCCCTGCAAGGAAGAAATCTCTTCGATCGCCTTTGCTACCGGCCACGGCTCCTTATAAGGTCGCTTGTGCGTTAGGGCGTCAAAAACATCAGCAAGGGCGGTAATGCGGGCTGCAAGCGATATGTTCTGCCCAGAGAGATTTCCCGGATAGCCTGTGCCATCCCACCATTCGTGGTGACTCCGTGCTATGTCCTCCGCCATCTGCATATGTGGAATGTTGCTCTTCGACAAAAGCTCAGCGCCGACGGTGGTGTGGGCTTTCATCACGGACCGCTCTGCGTCGTTCAGCTTGCCAGGCTTCAGCAAGATTGCATCCGGTACTCCAATTTTTCCAATGTCATGAAGCCGCGCAGCAAGTTCGATCATGAAGCATGTGCCTGGGTCACAACCAAACTCAGCTGCAAGCAACGCCGAAAGTTTACCGACACGATATGAGTGTTTACCTGTTGAATCGTCGCGCAGTTCAGCAGTTACAGCGAGCCTTTCAAGCATATCGATCCGGGACCGAAACAGCTCCTGCTCCGCGACCTGACCCTTAAGCGCTGCCTCACGCCGCTCCAGCGTTTTTTCAACTCCAGTCGCCTCACCCAAACCGATTAGTCCTCTTTCCTGCAAATGGATTTGGAGGTGCTTTAGCGCGTTGTCTTCCTGTGACCTAACCCCCGTATCCATCATTTCTCGCAGGTAGAGCAAGGCGCGCTGCGGTTGTCCCGCAATCTCGTGAGACTTAACGAGGGCAGCAAGGCAGTCGCGCAGCATGGACCGGAGAGCCTTGGCCCTCTCCGAGGCTGCAGTCAAGCGCGAAATGCCAACATCAACTCGCCCGGCGTGGACCTCACATAGGCCTTCAGCAAGAGTGGCGGCAATCTCGGCCCGCGCTGATCCGCTTTGAGAAGCGTACTTTTTTGCTATAAGCGCACGTTCTTTAGCGTGCTCAGTATCGTTGACCTCGAGAAGTAATCGGACATAATTGTTCTCGCGCAGAACCCTATTCAAGATCTCTGCTCGGCTCTGTGGCTCAGGGCTTTCCCGGACTGCCGTTGCAGCGGCACGCAACCCTCGAGAAAAATCCTCGAGGTGAAGGCAGCAAAGCGCGATATTCGATAAAGCGCTCAAACGAAAGGCAACTAAAGACTTATCGTTAGACGCAATGTCGATGACTCGTTCAAAGCATAAGAGGGCGTCTCGGTACTGAGCCCAGTTGAGCAGTGCCACACCAAGATTCACTAGCGAGGCGCACTTTCCCGCACTGTCGAGCAGTTGCTCCGAAAGCGCTAGCGCGTCGGCGTAGGCCTCAATAGCAAGAGCGAAGTTGCCGGTGTCCGCGCTGATTACTCCGAAAAAGTTCAGCGCTCGGCGACGCAGATGATCGAGCCCACATTCCTCGGCTATGGAGATTGCGGTCTTCACCGGGCCGAGAGCCTGGAACGGGTGCCCTAGCGTGTAGAGGAGCTGTGCCGCATCCAGTAGGACCGAGATGCGAGCCTCCGACAAATGGGGCGCATGCATCGGGGTGGCTATTGCCGCAGCTTGTGAGATCTCCTCAATCGACACCTCCGCGGGGGAGCCGAGTGCTCGCTTGAGGAAGCTGGAAGCTTTGGCTAGTGCCTCTTCGATATTGGGTTCGTTCGTCATCGCAACACAGCCGGAAGCCGCCGAAGCAGTTTGCTCTATCTCTTAAACGCTAACGGACTAGTTGACAAACTTAAACATTTCGATGAAGACTAGCACCTAACCTCAGGTTATTCAAAGGATTTTCCCGGTCGCCTTAATTCACCGTTGGTCGCGGCTGCGGTGAAGTGATCTTCTACTAAACACCCCTCACGACAAGGAGCGAAACCATGGAATTCAGCAAGGTTGAAATGAAAGAAGTTGCCAAGGCTGCCGATGAAGCCGTGCAAGCCATCACGGAGCTGGCTGACCTGGACCTCGTCACCGTTGGTGGCGGCTGCGGCGAAGTAGTCTTTTACTAGATGGTCTGCTGATTGCCCGATACCGACACCACCCGATACCCCCCCCCAACCGTCTCCGGCCGATGGCTAACTACTACAACAGCCACGCCAGAACGGGATAGGCCCTCAGAAATGCTCCGTTCGAGCGAGAGGTCCAACTGGTCGAACGCCTCATCGAGGAATAGAACCTTGGGGTTGCGGTAGAGGGCGCGGGCAAGAAGTACTCGCTGTTTCTGCCCCCCTGATAGCGCCGCGCCAAGCGAGCCTACGATGGTGTTGTAGCCCATTGGCATTGCGCTGATTTCGGAGTCGACGTGGGCAAGCCGGGCGCACTCTCGAGCCCGGTCGGGGTCGTGCTCGGGGTCGAAGAGGCTGATGTTATCTTCGACGGTGCCTGCGAACAGTTGGTCATCCTGCATCACCACGCCGATCCGACGGCGATAGGCGGCGGAGTCGAACTCCCTGAGATTCCGCCCGTTGACAAGAATCGCGCCCTCGGTGGGTTCCATGAGCCCCACCAACAACTTGATGAGCGTGGTCTTGCCGCATCCGGAAGGGCCTACGATAGCGACGCAATCGCCGGGTCCGAGAAGTACGTTTACGTTCCGGAACACGAAGCCCTCCGGCCCGTAGGCAAAACCCAAGTCCCTGGCTTCCACCGTGATCGGCCCTTCGGAGTTCCCCACGAGGGCGGGCCGCGAGGCCTCCGGCTCGGCCAGGGCGATGTCGGCGATGCGCTCCGCATGCAGGTCCAGCATCCGAAAGTCGTTCCACTTTTCGACCAAGGCGTTCACTCGGCCGAGGAACACGAGCTTGAACCCAAGAAACGCGTAGAGCATGCCAACCGTGAACACGCCCTGCATTACGGCAAGCGCACCCAGCCAGATGATGGCCACGTTTTCGAGGCCAAAAATGAGTGCCGCCGCACCGCGCTGTGCGATGCCTATGTTTTGCACCTTCACGCCAGCGTTGATCTGGTCCACCACCAGGTTCTGGTAGGCCGCCAGGCGCTCCTTTTCGCGCAAGTTCAGCTTGATGGCCATCATGCCGCGCAGCGTCTCGATGAAGTGCGTCCCGCTCTTCGCTTCATGTGAGAGCTGCTCATCTGTGGCGCTGCGCTGCGGGTAATACAAGCCCCACCGCACTGCAATGTAGAGCAACGCGGCCAACACCACTACTGCGGTGAGTGTGGGGCTATACCAGGCCATGACAACAAGCGTGAGCACGATCATCAGGCCATCGACCACCGTCTCGACGAAGGTCGTGGTGAGCGTGCGTTGCACCGCGTCCACGCTGCGGAACTTGGAGACGATGTCGCCAATGTTTCGCTTTTCGAACCAGGGAAGTGGTAACCGCACCAGATGCGAAAACAGTGTGGTGAGCAGTCGCAGGTTCAGGTTCGTGCTGAGATACACGCTTACCCAGGCTCGCACGGCAGTCACGGCAACGGTAATGACCACCAACGCTGCAAAGCCAACGCCGAGCACGGTGAGCAGGTCCCGATCCCGCCCTACAAGTACGCGGTCGACGACCAGCTGCAGGAAGAACGGCATGGCAATGGCAAAGACTTCCAAGGCCAGGGACAAGACGATGATCTGCGCGATGGCGCCCTTTAGCCCGCGTGCCACCCCCAGGAACTGAAGGGCGCTGATTCTCTCCCGCTCATCGCGAGGGCTGAAGCTTGCCGTCGGTGAAAACTCCATGGCAACGCCGGTGTAGTGCCGGGAGGCCTCGTCCAGCGTCATTGAACGACGTCCGCGGGCCGGGTCGTGAATCTCGATTCGGCGCCCCTTTGTCGACACGAGCACAACGAAGTGGTTCATGTCCCAGTGCAGTACCGCGGGGAGCCGCAGCTGGCTGAGCGCCTCGAGGGGGGCCTGCACGCCTCGAGAAGAAAGCCCCATGTTCTCGGCGATGCCCGCCACGTCCTTGAGCGTGATGCCTTTGAGCGAGGGCGATAGGCGTACCCGCATCGCGGACAGGTCGGTGAGGTAGCCGTGATAGGACGCCACCATGGCGAGGCAGGCGATGCCGCACTCGGGCGCCTCGCTTTGCAGGATCACCGGCACGCGGGCGCCGAAGAGCGAGCTCATCAGAGTCGATCTCGCAATTGCAAAACGGGCTCGAACAGCCACTCGAGGATGGTGCGCCGCTCGAGCAGGATGTCCGCATTGACGAGCATGCCGGGGCGCAGGGCCACTTCCTTGCCCAGCGCTGAAACGGTCTGGCGCTCAAGCGTCACTTGCACGCGGTAGACCGGTTCCTTGGCCGTGATTGGCCCCAGTCTCTCACCCGGGGACCATACATTGCGACTGATCTCCGCCACCGTGCCGCCGTACTGTCCGAAGCGCTCATGTGGGAATGGCTCGTAGCGAAGCACAACTTTTTGGCCCTGGGTAATGAAACCGATGGCCCGGGAGGGCACCAGCAACTCGGCGTGCAAGGCGCTGCCCACCGGCACCACGGTGGCGAGCGGCGTATTTGCGGCGGCGGATTGGCCCGCGGAGACGGCGATGTTGGTGACAACGCCGCTCACCGGTGCGCGAATCACGGTGCTGCGCTGGGCTTCGGCCGAGGCGAGGCTTTCTTGCAGCTCCGAAAGTTGGCGTGAGACCTGGCCGATCTGGGTTCGCGAGCGCAGTTTGAGGGCGGGTTCCTCGAGGCGGGCGGTGGAGAGGTCTCGCTCGGTCTGCAGGCGCGAGCGGGCGAGCGCCTGGAGCTTGATCTCCTGTTCGGTCACCTCGTCCTGCTTCTGCTTGACCAGCAACTCGGAGACAAACTTGTCCCCGGCCAGTTGCTGGTAGCGCGCTGCCTGCTCCCTCGCGCTTCGCACCCGGGTCTCCTGCAGCTTGATCTCGCGGTCAGCCTGGGCAAGCTCGCCTTGGAGGTCGGTGATGCGCTTGCGCAACTGCGCCGCCTGTTGTTCACCCAACTCGCGCACTTGCTCCTGCTCGCGCTGAAGTAACGTACGGCGGCTGGCGAGCTCGGTGGCGGAGGCCTCGGCGCTGCCGCGATCGTAGGCGATGGTGGCGATGGGCGCCCCGGCTTCGACCGGGTCACCCTCCTTTACCAATAGCTCGGCCACGCGCCCAGCTTCCGGGATCAGCACACGCGCAGCGCCGGCATCGAGGGCAAGGCTGCCGTCGACACGCTCTCGACGCGTGTATTCCCCCCAGATGGCAACGGACAGCAGGACCAGCGCAACCCCGGCGGCGAGCAGCGTGTACACCCAGTAGGCAACGGGGCGGGCGAGGCTCGTTCCGCCCAGATACTTCTCCCGCTGGGCGTCGATGGCTTCCTGGCGGAAGAGGCTGCGGCTCACGATGGGCGGATTGTAAGGCAGCCCCCCTAAAGCCCGGCTTGCGCCAGGCACGGGGGTGCAGCTTGCAGCCCTGCCGGAAGGGTGATAATGTTTTCACCATGCGTGAACTGACGCCCCGCCAAGCCCAAGTGCTGGACCTCATCCGGCGCACCGTCTCCCTGGAGGGGCGCCCCCCCACGCGCCCCGAAATGGCAAAGGCGCTGGGCCTGGCCTCAACCAATGCCATCCACAAGCTGCTGCAGGGCCTTGCTGCCCGCGGGGCCATTGCGCTCACGCCCAACGCCGCGCGCGGCATCCGCCTGGTGGAGCAGGGTGGCCTTCCCCTGATTGGGCGTGTAGCCGCAGGCAGCCCTGTCCTTGCCATCGAGAATGTCATGGGGCGCTACCCGGTGGATCCGTCGCTCTTCCGCCCGCGTGCGGATTACTTGCTCCAGGTGCGCGGCCTCAGCATGCGCGACGAAGGCATCCTGGATGGCGATTGGCTCGTTGTTCATCGCACGCAGGAGGCGAAGAGTGGCCAGCTGGTGGTGGCGCGCCTGGGCAACGACGTCACGGTCAAGCGGCTCAAGCTGCGCGGCGCCAAGGCAGAGCTGGTTCCCGCCAACCCGGATTTCGACATCATCCGGCTGGATCTCACTCGCGAGCCGCTCGCCATCGAGGGCATTGCCGTGGGCGTCATCCGCAACCTGTCGGCACAGGCGGGTCTGTCGTGAACGCCGTTGTCGATCTCTCTCGCCTGCCCGGCGTCTGGCGCGGTGGTGATCTCGATCATGCCGCCCCTCCGGGATTGCCAACCGGCTTCCCCCTGTTGGATGTACAGCTTCCGGGTGGCGGCCTGCCACGCAGCGGCCTGGTGGAGGTGCTGCACGAGGCATGTGGCATCGGCGAGGTGTCTTTTCTGCTTGGCGCAATGCGCCTGGTGGCAGCGGAGGGAAGGGCCATCGCCTGGATCCAGCCGCCCCATCTGCCCTACGCGCCGGCGATTGCCTCCGCCGGCGTGCCGCTCGAAGCTTGCCTGGTGGTCCGTCCCGCCACGCCCGAAGAGGCGCTCTGGTCCGCAGACCAGGCGTTGCGCTCCGGCGCGTGCGGGGCGGCTCTTTTTTGGCTGCCGGACAAAACGGATTACGCTGCGCTCCGTCGCCTGCAAATGGCGGCGGAAGCAGGGCGCTGCCTTGCCGTGCTGTTTCGCCCTCCCGCCGCTGCTTCGCAATCCACGCCGGCGCACCTTCGCGTTTTGCTCGCCTCGCAGGATGGGCACCTTCTCGTCACGTTGCCCAAGCGGCGCGGCCCGCCGCTCACCCGCCCCGTGCCAATCTCCGTGCGCGCGCAGCCTGGCCGCCGCGTGAGCGGCCACCCTACGCTCGTCGATCTCTCCGCCGCCCGCCACGCCGCTGCTGCGTCGGCCTGAGCGTTACCTGCCATGCTCTGGGTTGCGCTCGAGCTGCCCGCTTTGCCTCTTCAGTTGCTGGAACGCGCGCGCGCCATTAGCGCCCCCCTGGTGGTCACTGAGGGGCCCGCCCAGCGGCCTACGGTGGCCTTTGCCAACGCTTTAGCGCGAGCGGCGGGCGTGCGGGAGGGTACGGCCGTGGCAGCCGCCCGCGCGCTTTGCGACACGCTGGCCTGCGTTGCCCGCAACCCCACCTCGGAGAGAGAGGCTCTTGAGCGTCTCGCAGGATGGGCGCTGCAGTTCACGCCGGCGGTCTCGGTGGAGCCCACAGGAATTGCGCTCGAGGTCGAGTCGAGCACGCGCCTCTTTGGCGGCTTTGCATCCTTGCTCTCCCTCGTGCGCAGCGGCGTGCGCACCCTCGGCTTCGAGGCAAGCGTTGGCGTGGCTCCTACGCCGCTCGCAGCGCGGGTTCTCGCGCGGGCCCATGCACGCAGCTTGCCGGCACGCGGCTGCATGAGCATCGATGCGCTTCCCGAGCGCTTGGGCGAGCTGCCGCTCTTCCTCCTCGAGTGGTCTGGTGAAACACTGCAGCGCCTGGCCGATCTCGGCATCGTCCGCGTCAAGGATGCGCTGGCACTCCCACGAGCGGGCTTCTCGCGCCGCTTCGGCCCCGAGGCGCTCTTGCGTCTGGATCAACTCACCGGCCATGTGCCCGATCCGCGCAAGCCCCACGAGCCGCCCACGTGCTTTCGGGCGCGGCTGGAGCTGTCCGCCGAAGCCGAGGGGGTGGAAGCCATTCTCTTTCCGCTCAAGCGCTTGCTCGCTGAAATGGAAGGCACCCTGCGCGGCCAGGGCGCGGGCGTGCAGGAAGTCGCCCTCGTTCTCGAGCAAGGTCGGCGACACGAGCGGGTGAATCTCGCTTTTGCCACGCCGGAGCGTGAAGCGAATTTCATCCTTGCCATCGCACGCGAGCAGCTGTGCTGGCTGCAAATCAAGGCGCCCGTCACGGCACTGCGCTTGGTGGCGGAGCAGCTGTATCCATTCATGCCGCGCAACGAGAGCTGGCTTCCGGGCCGCGAGGAGCAAGCCGTCGGGCGAGCACGCCTGGTGGAGAAGCTGTCGGCACGGCTTGGCGGGGGGCGCGTGTTTGGCATCGCATTGGCTGACGACCATCGCCCCGAACGGGGCTGGCAGCATGCTTCGTCCGGGGTGCCATCGGTGCGTTTCGACGGCGGGCCTCGCCCAGCGTGGCTGCTCAACCGGCCGCAAAAGCTCATTGCGCGCGAAGGCGTTCCTTGGCTGCAGGGCGAGCTCGCGCTGCTCGCCGGCCCCGAGCGCATCGAAACCGGCTGGTGGGATGGCGAGGCCGTGCAGCGCGATTACTACGTCGCCGCCAATCCGGCGGGCGAGCGGCTCTGGGTTTACCGTGAGCGGCGCGAGGCGAGCGCGTGGTTCCTGCACGGCGTCTTCGCCTGAGGGTGGCGGTCCATGCTGCCGGGCTACGCCGAGCTGCATTGCGTTTCCAACTACACCTTCCTACGCGGTGCGTCGGATCCGGAGGAGCTGGTGCGTCGTGCAGCGGAGCTGGGCTATGCGGCGCTTGCGCTCACGGATGAATGCTCCGTCGCCGGCGTGGTGCGCGCACACGTCGCTGCGCGCGAGGTAGGGCTGCGCCTCCTCATCGGCTCGGAGTTCCAGCTGACCTGCGGGCTTAGGCTCGCCCTTATTGCCCAGTCTCTTGCGGGCTACGCCAACCTCTGTGAGCTGATCACCCGAGCGAGAAGGGCGGCGCCCAAGGGGGAATACCGCACTGCGCGGGCCGACCTCGAGCGTGCCAACCTCGAAGAGCTCGTCGCGCTCTGGGTTCCTGCAGCTCAAGCCCGAGAGGCGGAAGGCGAGTGGATGGCCGCGCGCTTCCCTAGCGCATGCTGGCTGGCGGTCGAACTGCACCACGGCCCGGACGACAAGAGGCGCCTGGCTGCGCTCATGGCCATCGGCGCCCGCTTCGGGCTGCCTCTCGTTGCAGCGGGCGATGTGCACATGCACCGCCGCAACCGCAAGCGCCTGCAGGATGTCCTCACCGCCATCCGCCTCGGCACGCCCCTCGCGGGCGCCGGCCGAAGGCTCCAGGGCAACGGTGAAAAGTACCTGCGGGCCATCGGGCGCATCCAACAGCTCTATCCGCCGGAGCTGCTCGCCGCCACGCGGGATGTGGCTGCGCGTTGCCATTTCTCGCTCGATGAAATTCACTACGAATATCCGCAGGAGCTGGTTCCCGAAGGGCAAACACCCACCACGCACCTGCGCCACCTTACGCACGAGGGCATGTCGCACCGCTATCCTGCAGGCGTCCCGTCGAGCGTGGCAGCCACCGTCGACCATGAGCTAAGGCTCATCGAGGAATTGCGCTACGAGCCGTTCTTCCTCACCGTACACGACATCGTCGCCTTCGCACGGAGTCGCGGCATCCTCTGTCAGGGCCGCGGCTCGGCCGCCAACTCCGCTGTTTGCTATTGCCTCGGCATCACCGAGGTGGACCCCGCCCGCATGTCGGTGCTTTTCGAGCGCTTCATCTCAAAGGAGCGCAACGAGCCGCCCGATATCGACGTCGACTTCGAGCACCAGCGCCGCGAGGAAGTCATTCAGTACCTCTACGGAAAATACGGCCGTGAACGCGCTGCCCTTGCTGCCGTGGTCATCACTTATCGCCCGAGAAGCGCGCTGCGGGATGTCGGCAAGGCGCTCGGCTTCTCGCTGGACCAGGTGGACCTTCTCGCCAAGTCCCTCTCCTGGTGGGATAAGCCCGCGGCATTGGCCGATCGCTTGCGCGAGGCTGGCTTCGACCCGGAAAACCGCCTCGCGAAGCAGCTGATCGAGCTCACGCGCGAGCTGGTGGGCTTTCCCCGACATTTTTCGCAGCACCCGGGTGGCTTTGTCATCGACAACCGTCGGCTCTCACGGCTCGTTCCCGTGGAAAACGCCTCCATGCCGGACCGCACGGTGATCCAGTGGGACAAGGACGACCTCGACGCCATGGGCCTCCTCAAGGTGGACGTGCTGGGCCTGGGCATGCTCTCGTGCATCCGCCGCGCCATCGATCTCGTGAATGGCCACCGCGGAACGCGCCTCACGGTGGCAGGCGTTCCCGCCGAAGATCCTGCCGTCTACGAGATGGTGCAGCGAGCCGATACGCTTGGCGTGTTCCAGATCGAGTCGCGCGCGCAGATGTCGATGCTGCCGCGCCTGAAGCCCACGTGCTTCTACGATTTGGTGATCGAAGTGGCGATCGTGCGCCCGGGCCCGATCATGGGCGGCATGGTGCACCCGTACCTGCGGCGTCGGCAGGGGTTGGAGCCGGTCACCTACCCCAGCTGGGAAGTGGAGGGCGTGCTCAAGCGCACGCTCGGCGTATCGATCTTCCAGGAGCAGGTGATGCAGCTCGCTGTGGTGGCAGCGGGTTTCACGCCGGGCGAGGCGGATCAATTGCGTCGTGCCATGGCCGCGTGGCGGCGGCGCGGCGGGCTCGAGCCGTTTCGGGAGAAGCTCATGGCCGGCATGCTCGCGCGCGGCTACGCGCCCGATTACGCTGAGCAGCTCTACCGGCAGATCCAGGGATTCGGCGAGTACGGCTTCCCGGAATCGCATGCGGCTAGTTTTGCGCTCCTGGTCTATGTTTCCTGCTGGCTCAAGTGCCACGAGCCAGCGGCTTTCGCGTGCGCGCTGCTCAATAGCCAGCCACTCGGCTTCTATAGCCCATCGCAGATCGTCCAGGATGCCCGTCGGCACGGTGTCGAGGTGCGCCCGGTGGATGTGCTCGAAAGCGAAGTTGATTGCTCGCTCCAGTCTGCAGGCGGCTCACAGCCTGCCATTCGCCTCGGCTTGCGAATGGTTTACGGGCTCAAGGCGGAGTCGCAGGACAAAATCGTGATCGCGCGCAGGGAAACAGTCTTCCACTCCGTGCACGATTTGGCGCGTCGTGCGGACCTGGATAAATCCGATCTCGCGAGCCTCGCGCGTGCCGATGCGCTTGCAAGCCTTGCCGGCCATCGCCGCTCGGCCCTGTGGGCCACGCTGGCAGAGGATTCCCCGACTGTGCTCGCCCTGCCGGCCCGCGCCGAGGCCATGCAACCTTCACTTCTGCCCCCCACGGAAGGCCAGGATGTGACGGGCGATTACGCCTCGGTGGGACTCACGCTCCGCCGCCATCCGCTCGCCATCCTGCGCGGCGCATTGAAGGGCAGGGGGCTTGCCACGACAGGAGAGGCGAGCGAAGCCCGCCACGGCCGATGGGTTCGCACCTCGGGGCTTGTCACGTGCCGGCAGCGCCCCAGCACGGCAAGCGGTGTTCTTTTCCTGACGCTCGAGGATGAAACGGGCTGCGTGAACCTGGTGGTGTGGCGCGACCTCGTGGAGCGTTACCGCAAGGCCGTGCTGGGCGCGCGCCTGCTGGCTGTGGGCGGCGTGCTGCAAAAGCAGCAGGGCGTGGTGAACGTGCTCGCGCGGCGATTTGAGGATCTTTCGCCACTGCTTGGAAGGCTGCGAACCGCCAGTCGTGACTTTTGCTGAGTCTCAGGGGCCCGGGCGCAGGCGGTGCAACAGCACGGCCCAGAGCGCTCCTCCCGCCACCTTCGCCACGAACTGCATGGCTACGATGTGCGGCAGCAGCGCGCCGAATGCGATGGTCGGGAACACCAGCGAGTCGACAGCAGCGCCGACCACGTTGGACGCATTGGCTCGCTTGAGCCAGGAGCCCTTGACTGCCGAGAACACCGACCAGTCGGCGATCGCGGCCAGCGTGAAGGCGCTGGCGGACGCAATTGCCACCATTCCCGCGGCGGGATTCAGCCCGTAGGTGAGGACACCGCTGACGCCGATGAGCGCGGCCATCTGGCTCATGCGCAGGCGCACGTGCAGCCAATCGCGAAGCGCGAGATCGAGACCGATGAGCAGAAAGGCGTTCAGCGGCGTCACCCAGGGCCCGAACGCCGTCACCGACAGATTCGCCGCGACCATCGCAAACGCGTAAGTCAGGACGGCCAAGACGAGAATCATGGGTTGCCAGGGGCTGGAGGTGGATTTGCCGCAGGAAGATGCCGGCTGGAATCTAGCACGGGCGTAATGGCGAGCTCGCCCGGCCCTGGCCTGGCCAATTGTCGTTTAATGTCGTTTAATTTGTATTATGTAAACTTTAATACTGGGCAACCAACAGGCCCTGTCAGTGCTTGTGCCCTGCGTGCCCGCCGCCAGCAGACTCCGCCAAGGGCGTGAACTTCCCAGTCACCGAGGGCGCGCCCGGGAGCGTGAGCGAGACGTCGACCCTCATCGACTTGCTCCGACCGAATGCCCCGCTGCCGGAAAGCGAGTTAGGGCCGCCGGGTCGATCACTTGCCCGCCGTTTGGCCCCTTTTTTGCGCGACAGCCAACAGCGGGAACACTGCAACCGCAATGCCGAGGGCCGAAAAATGCCGGTTTGACAGCATCGACAGCTCCACCCGCAACTTGATTGCGCGAATTGAGGCACGCGACCGAATCGCGGAGTACGAGCCCTAAAATGGAGGCCATGCTTACGACCCGCCGCCACTCGCTCGCCGTGCTGGCAGCACTCGCGCTTCTCCCGTTGAGCTTCCTCGCCCGCGCCCAGGCGTTCCCCACGCGCCCGGTCCGCTTCGTCGTCCCGTACCCGCCCGGCGGGCCGCTCGATGCGGTCGCCCGGCTGCTGGCACTGCGGGTGGGCCCTCAGTGGTCACAGCCCGTCATCGTTGAAAACATCGCGGGCGCCGGCGGCAACATCGGCGCCGCAGCGGTGGCGAAGGCGGCGGCCGACGGCCACACACTCCTGATGGGCGCCGTCGCCACGCACGCGATCAACCCTTCGCTCTACGCGTCGATGCCGTATGACGCTGCGAAGGATTTCATCGCCGTCACGCAGGTGGCGTCGACGCCGAACGTGCTGGTCGTGAATTCCCAGTTTCCTGCGCAGTCAGTGGCCGACCTCGTCGCTTATGCGCGAGCCAAGCCGGGCGGGCTGAACTACGGCTCCGGAAGCACGGGAAGCGCGGGGCATCTGGCCGGGGAGTTGTTCAACTCGCTTGCGGGCGTTCGGATGGTTCACGTGCCCTACAAAGGCGCACCAGCAGCCATGCAGGATCTCATCGGTGGCCGCATCGACCTGATGTTCGACAACTTGGCTTCGTCGCTTTCGCAGGTGAAGGCGGGCCGCATCCGCGCACTGGCAGTGACCACGGCGAAACGAACCCCCCTCGCGCCCGACCTGCCGACGCTCGTCGAATCGGGCCTCTCGGGCTTTGACATCAGCACGTGGTTCGGGATCTTCGTGCCCGCTGGCGCGCCGAAGGCCGCAGTCGATCGCATCCATGCCGATTTCACGCGTGCGCTCGCGGAGCCGGAGGTTCGCGAGAAACTCCTTGGCATGGGCGCCGACTCGGTTGGCAGCACGCCGGAAGCGTTCGCAGCCTTCGTCGCGGCTGAAGCGTCGAAGTATGCGAGGCTGGTCAAGGCCTCCGGCGCGAACGCAGACTGAGCCATGTCGACCGTGCGTACTCTGGCCTGGGCCTTGACGCTCGCGGGC
>JAFMJY010000168.1 GCA_017853245.1 Burkholderiales bacterium
TCCTTGATGGCGCCGCGGGTGAGCATGTCCACCGCCTTCGAGTAATCCGGCTTGGCGGTGCCTTCCATGATTCCCTTGATTTCGCGGAACTGGCGGCGAACTTCCTCGACCACCGAGCCCGCGCAGCGGCCCACCGCCTCCATCGCCATGGCGCCGAAGAGGTACGGAATCAGGCCGCCGGCGAAAAGGCCGATGATCACGGCGGGGTTGGACAGGTCGAACGAGACCTGTCTCCCCGCTTCTTCCAGCTTGTGCGTGTAGTCGGCGAAGAGCACCAGCGAGGCGAGGCCGGCGGAGCCGATGGCGTAACCCTTGGTCACGGCCTTGGTCGTGTTGCCCACGGCGTCGAGCGGGTCCGTCACGGCGCGAACTTCCTTGGGCAGCTCGCTCATCTCGGCGATGCCACCGGCGTTGTCCGTGATCGGGCCGTAGGCGTCGAGCGCCACGATGATGCCGGCCATGGAGAGCATGGAGGTCGCCGCGATGGCGATGCCGTAGAGGCCTGCGAGCCAATAGGCAGCCCAGATCGCCGCGCAAACCGACAGCACCGGCCAGGCGGTGGAGCGCATCGACACGCCAATGCCCGCGATGATGTTCGTCGCATGGCCCTTCGTGGAAGCCTCGGCCACGTGCTTCACCGGCGCGTACTCGGTTCCCGTGTAGAACTCGGTGATGAACACCATCAGCGCGGTGAGCACCAGGCCCACGACCGCCGCGCCCCACAGGTTGACGACCGTCATCTGCGGGTATGCCGCCGCCACGTCCTTCATCATCCAGCCGGTGATGAACCAGAAGGCGATGAGCGAGAGGCCGCCCGCGACGGCCAGCCCGGTGTAGAGGGCATTCATGATCTTGCCGCCCTCGCTCGTCTTCACGAACCAGCAGCCCACGATGGAGGCGAGGATCGACACGCCGCCAAGCGCGAGCGGGTAGACCACCGCGTTGGCCACGACGCCAGCGCTCGGCATCAGCAGCGCGCCAAGCACCATGGTGGCGATGATCGTCACCGCGTAGGTCTCGAAGAGGTCAGCGGCCATGCCGGCGCAATCGCCCACGTTGTCGCCCACGTTGTCCGCGATCACCGCGGGATTACGCGGGTCGTCTTCCGGAATGCCTGCCTCGACCTTGCCCACCAGGTCCGCGCCCACGTCGGCCCCCTTGGTGAAGATGCCACCACCGAGGCGCGCGAAGATTGAAATCAGCGAGGAGCCGAACGCGAGGCCGATGAGCGGCTTCACCACGTCGCTCATCTTCGCGCCGTGCCCGGCGCTGCCCTGCAGGAAGAGATAGAAGCCCGCCACCGACAGCAGCCCGAGGCCCACCACCAGCAAGCCCGTGACCGCGCCGCCCTTGAAGGCGATGTTGAGGGCCGGGGCAATGCCGCCACGCGCGGCTTCGGCCGTGCGAACGTTGGCTCGCACCGACACGTTCATGCCGATGTAGCCGGCGGCACCCGAGGCGACTGCGCCGATCAGGAACCCGATCGCCGTCGAGGCGCCGAGTGCCAGCCAGATTGCCACGAACAGGATCAGGCCAACGACGCCGATCGTCGTGTACTGGCGGTTGAGGTAGGCCTTGGCGCCGGCCTGGATGGCCGCCGCGATTTCGCGCATGCGGGCATTGCCGTCCGGTTGCGCCAGGATCCACCGCGCCGACCAGGCGCCGTAGATGAGTGCGACCGCCGAACAGGCGAGCGCGAGTAGCAGTGCTGCGTTGGACATGGTGCTCTCCCTTTGGATGGGGTTGTTGTCGTGAAGTGCTGCTTTTCCGTGCTCAGTGCGCGGCGCGTGCCGGCGTGCGGCGACGCACCGATCGATTCTTCAGCCGAACGTAATCGGGCAACCCGCGATCGTACGGCGGATAGGCCTCGCCCGCGATCAGCGGCTCCAGGTAGCGGCGGCACTTCGGCGTGATGTGGAAGCCATCGGGCGAGATGAAGTCCCGAGGGAGCTTGCGCTCGACGTTGGCGACCTTGTCGAGGGGCGCCACGCCCACCTTCCACCGGTATGGCCGGCTCGAGACCCGAACGATAGCGGGCATCACGGCGGTGTGCCCGGTCACGGCGAGCTCCACCGCGGCCTTGCCCACCGCATAGGATTGGTCGAGGTCCGTCCTCGAGGCGATGTGGCGCGCCGAGCGCTGCAGGTAGTCGGCAACCGCCCAGTGCACCTTGTGGGCCAGGCGCCCGCGCACCAGAGTCGCGATGACCGGCGCCACGCCGCCCAGCTGCGCGTGGCCAAACGCGTCCTTCAAGCCCGCCTCGGAGAGGAAGTTGCCGTCGGCCCCCTGCAGGCCCTCCGACACGGCGATCGCACAATGCCCGTAGCGGCGCACGGCGTCATCAACCCTGGCGAGAAAGGCGGCTTCGTCAAAGCGGATCTCGGGGAAGAGCAACAGGTGGGGCGCTTCGCCGGCCTTCGACTGGGCAAGGCCCGCCGCGGCCGTGATCCACCCGGCGTGCCGGCCCATCACCTCGAGCACGAAGACGCGCGTGGACGTCTTCGCCATCGATTCCACGTCGAGCCCCGCCTCTCGCATGCTGGTGGCGATGTACTTCGCGACCGAGCCGAACCCGGGGGAGTTGTCCGTCACCGGCAGGTCGTTGTCGACGGTCTTGGGCACATGCACGGCGGCGAGCGGATAGCCCTGCGCCTCGGCCAGGCGGGCTACCTTGAGGCACGTGTCGGCCGAGTCGTTGCCGCCGTTGTAGAAGAAGAAGCCAATGTCGTGGGCGCGAAACACCTCGAGCAAGCGGGCGAAATCGCCGTGGCCGGTATCGCCATCTTTCAGCTTGTAGCGACAGGAGCCGAATGCGCCGCCGGGCGTGTGGCGCAGCGCGCGAATGGCTGCCGGCGCCTCGAGGCTCGTGTCGATGAGGTCCTCGTCCAGCGCGCCCAGGATCCCGTTACGCCCCGCAAGCACCTTGCCGATCTGCCTCGGGAACCGGCGCGCCGTCTCGATCACCGCTGCCGCCGACGCGTTGATCGTGGCGGTGACCCCACCGGATTGCGCGTAGAAGGCGTTGCGGGGCATGGGCTCGCTCCTACGACAGCATGGCGATGATGCGGTCGCGAACGTCCTCGACCGCGGCGGATCCGTCGACCCGGTGAAACCGCGGCGCGCCCGCACCACCGCGCTCCGACCAGAAGCGATAGAAAGTCACCAGCGGCCCGTTCTGCCGGTGGTAGATCTCGAGGCGCTTCCTCACCGTGTCCTCGAAGTCGTCGTCGCGCTGGATGAGGGCTTCGCCCGTGAAGTCGTCCTTGCCGGGGACCTTGGGCGGGTTGTAGCGGACGTGATAAGTGCGCCCCGAGGGCTGGTGCACTCGCCGCCCCGACATGCGGTCGATGATCACGGCGTCGTCCACGTGGATCTCGACCACATGGTCGATGCCCACGCCCGCCACCTTCATGGCCTCGGCCTGGGGAACCGTGCGCGGGAAACCGTCGAAGAGAAAGCCCTTCTGGCAATCGGCGTCGCGGATGCGGGCCTTCACCAACCCGATGATGATGTCGTCGGAGACGAGCTCGCCCCGGTCAATGAGATCCCGCACAGATCGGCCCAGTGCCGTGCCCGCCTCCACTTCGGCGCGCAGCATGTGGCCGGTGGACAGGTGAGGGATGCCGAAACGCTGCGTGATGAACGCGGCCTGCGTGCCTTTGCCGGCACCCGGTCCTCCGAGCAGAATCAGACGCATGGAACCTCCCCGGGCG
>JAFMJY010000194.1 GCA_017853245.1 Burkholderiales bacterium
TGTCTCAGCACATTTTTGTTCAATTTGTTCAATGTTCATATAAGTAGCCTAGCATGAAAAAAAGGTTTGTAACTTAGGGAAAACACCTATGTAAAAGCATAAAAACCTGTGGCACATTAAAGGTGTTAGGCAACTATCAGCTTGAAGTCCATCAAGTTAAACAGTTGCAATGCTATCGAAACTTGTGCCTAACATGGTTGATTGAATCAAGCGTAAAGCAGGGACGAATTGCAAAAACGGACACTTTTGATAAACAAATAGGAGTAAATATGAACACTGAACAATTAAGGCGTAAGGCTAGAGAGCTTTACAACAATAAGCTAGTTCCAGAAGGTCTAAACCAATATAACCAACGTAAATGGGTTAGATCTGTTCTTAGACTTGGTGACAGGTATTTGTTGGCAAAGAAAGTAGAAAGAATTCAATAAATTTAATAGGAGTTAATATGAAAAATGAACCAGCTTTTGCTAATCAACTTGAAAGAAATCGTGATGGTTTCGCAATCAGCGGAGGCATGACTTTGCGTGACTACTTTGCGGCTAAGGCTATGCAAGGGTTAATTGCAAGCCCAAGGATGCCGTCACCAGCGGCTCAAGGAGGATTCGATGTTACTGACGTAATGGTTGCTGATCTTTCCTACAAGATGGCAGACGCAATGCTGAAAGCTAGACAGGAGTGAATATGCCAATTCTTAATGGTAAAAAAGTGGTTGATTTGGAAGTTGATGGCGTAGTTAGCAGTGACTATCCAGACTTCTCAGATGCCTATTTCTCACATGGTTCTTATGAAGATGGAACACCATTGACAGAGGAAGAACTAAACAAACTTTCCGACTTAGCAGGTGATGTTCTGTGGGAAATGGCTTTTGATAGTCTCCACTGATGAAAACACTATTTCAAACATACCTGGAAGAGTTCTCAGGAACTCAATACTGTCCTCATTGCTTGTCAATCAAAGGAAATAAAATAGTTTGCTGCCAAGAAGCAGACTTCACAGAGTTCACAGATTTAGATCTTGAACAACAAAAGCAAATCATTGAAGACGAATTAGATACTTATTGTATTTAATTGAATACTTAAAGGAGTGAATATGTCAATAGAAGCGTTACTGAAAAAAGATGTTAATTCTCATACAGAGAAGAAAAACAACCTTACCTATCTGTCATGGGCTTGGGCATGGGCAGAGGCTCTTAAAGCTGATCCTACAGCTTCCTACAAGGTAGAAATGTTTGGTGACAAGTGTTTTATGGACATCAATGGTACGGCAATGGTATTTGTTACTGCCACCATGTTTGGCAAACCAATGACCTGTCAACTTCCTGTGATGGACTATCGGAATAAAGCCATTCCTAATCCTGATGCTTTCCAAGTCAATACTGCCATCATGCGTTGTATGACAAAAGCACTTAGCTTGCATGGACTGGGCTTATACATCTATGCAGGTGAGGACCTTCCAGAAGAGGGTGGACGACCAGATAAAGTGGTCATCACACCAACACAAGGCGCAACAGAGAATATTCCTATTGAGGAATTAAGGTATCTTGAAGAAGTGGCAGTTGATTTGATTGCCATGTGTGAGCAAGGTGATCCCAAGGCAGCTTGGGTTAAGTTGGAATCAGAGAATCTAGATAGCGAACAAAAAGTAGCTCTCTGGACCCTGCTTCCCAGTAAAGTGCGTACAGCGTTAAAGAAAGCGAAGGAAATCTAATGGAAAAGAGAGATAACAGTGGCGTTCTGTTCAAGAACGACAAAAAAGAGACAGGCAACCATCCTGACTACAAAGGTAACATTACAGTCAATGGTCAAGACTATTGGTTGTCTGCATGGATTAAAGAAGGTAAGAGTGGAAAGTTCATGGGACTAGCACTTTCACCTAAAGAGCAACAAGCTCCACAAAAGGCTAAGATGTCTGAGCGTTCAAAGTCTACTGGCTTTGATGACGAAGACCTGCCGTTCTAGTATTCGGGGGGAAAGCGGATGCTGTGCCTCTGGGAGTTCCTAGTGGATGCAACACAGACGTAGCCAGTACCCCCACCTAAATTCAACAGGAGTTAATAATGGACTATAAAAAAATGTTTAAGACAATTTTCCCACTTGGCGAGTTTCCACGAGTGAGAAGCTCAGATCCAGTAACCTCATTTGAGGCGGCTGATGCAATCAAACCAGTAGCATCCAAACACTACTCAATTATTCTTGATTGTTTACAAGAGCATGGTGCGCTTGGTAAAGATGGGATCTCAAACTTGACCAAACTGGATAGTAATCAAGTTTCCAGGCGTTTAAGCGAAATGCAAACAATAGGTCTGATCCACCTAACAGGTAAAACAGTTAAATCAAATTCAGGCAGACAAGAAAGGGAATGGACAGTATGACTAAAGATGAAGCATTGAGGCTGGCGTTAGATGCATTTAACAAATTAGCAGCTTGGAATGATGGTGAAGTTGGATGCCACATGGATGAACCTTATTCCGCTGAAGTTTCAAGAGAAGCCATTACAGCCATTAAAGCCGCACTAGAAGCGAAGGATGAGCCTGAATATTACGGATTGATCAAAGACCATTTGTGGATGTCTATTTCAAAAGAACATTACGACAGGATAAAACCTGAGGTTCGAATGGCTTGTTACACCACCCCACCACAGCGCATATGGGTTGGGCTGACGGATGAGGAAATTGACCAAGCATTTACAGAACTTACCTTAAGAAAAATATACCAAACCATTGAAACTAAATTAAGGAGTAAAAACACATGAGTGAAAGTTATCTTATTTTTTTAGCACTGTGCTTTATTGCAGGTGTATTGATTGCAAATTAAGGAGAAACAAATGAGTTACAATTAACTTATCTCTGGGGAGAGATATTCTAGTAAGCCCATTAAGGCAGTCTGCATCGTACTAGCGGTGTCTCCCCACGGCATTAGCCGAGACTGTCTTAGTGGGTTTTTTTATGGCTGGGGAGCTATATGTTGACGCAAGAAAGATTAAAAGAATTGTTTGACTATCAAGATGGACAATTGATTAGAAAAACTAATAGAGCAAGTAATGGAAATGGCAAAAGATGGATAGTTGGAACTGTTCTAGGCTCTAAATTAAATCATGGATATTTTGGGGCTAGTGTTGATTACAAAAGTTACAAACTACATAGATTGATATGGTTGTGGCATAAAGGTGAACTTCCTAAACTTCACATTGACCATATAGATGGCAATCCATCAAATAACAGGATTGAAAACTTAAGAGAAGCTACTCCTTCTCAAAATATGCAAAATCAAAGAAAACCAAGAAAAAATAATAAACTCGGCTATCAAGGTGTTTATCAAGTAAACAATCGTTTTAGAACTAGTTTGACAATAAATGGAAAAGTTAAAAACATAGGTTATTTTGATACTCCAGAAGAAGCTCATCAAGCGTATGTTTTAGAAAAAAGAAAACTTCACGAATTTACAACAATATAAGGAAAAAATGTCATTCGCAAAAACAGAAATGCAAGTAATTGTTTGGGGAACTGATCGAGGCATCGTCCAGAACAGCACCCCAATGGCACAAGCACTTAAAACGCAAGAAGAATTAAACGAGTTGCGTGATGCAATTGCCAAAGGTGACCGCGCTGAAATGGCAGATGCCTATGGCGATATTCTTGTGACCCTAGTGATGGGTTGCGCCTGTGCTGATCTTGACCTTGTAGAGTGCTTTAAAG
>JAFMJY010000169.1 GCA_017853245.1 Burkholderiales bacterium
AGCCGGAGATGTATGTTCAGCTGGATGTCGTGGGATTCGCGGTCAAGGGGGCTGCGGCGCAATGACGGCAACGATTGCGAAACCGGTGGGTTTGTGGGTTGCCGCTGGCGCGAGCGCCCTGTTCGGCGCGGTGCTCTTTCTTGAGCATCGGTACGGGCGCGTCGAGGCGCCGGAAGGGCCGTGGCCGCCCGCGAAGGTGGCCGAGGCCAATTTGCTTCCCACCCCGGCCGCGGCACCCGCAGCGGAATCCGAGACTGTTGGCCGCCCGCTCTTCGTGCCCTCCAGGCGCCCCCCGCCCCCGGCGCCTGTAGCGCCCCCCGTTCGCGTGGCGAAGGACCAGTTCCAGTTGCAGGGAACGATCGTGGTGAAGGGGCTGGACATCGCGCTGTTGAGGGAGAAACAGTCTGGCAAGGTTGTCCGGGTCGAGAAGGGCGCGCCAGTTTCCGACATGAACCTCGCGGAGGTCTACCCGGATCGGGTGGTGCTGCGCGCCGGGGATGATTCGGAGACGCTGATGTTGTCGGTGTCGACTGGGCCGACGGCCGGCCCCGCAACGCCTGTATCCGCCCCGGCTACGGCACCTCGGCCGGCGGCTGTTGCGCCACCGGTGGCCGCCCCCCCGGCAGCGGCCACCTCCCCGCCACAGTCTGCCTCCATCCCCAATCTTTCGCCCTCGGCCCAGGAAGCCCGACGAGAGGCGCTTCGGAGGCTGGTCACTTGGTAGAGAAAGCCGACGCCCCCAGGCCAAGCGCCTAGGTTGGTGACTTACAATCTAGCCCGTAATGTCCATGAAACGCCTTATCTCTGCTCGCCTCCCGGCGCTTGTTGCCCTCGCGCTCCTCGTTGGCGGGTGCGCCGGTACGGTTTGGCAGAGGGGGGCCGAGCAAAAACAGCCCGGTAATGTCGAGCCGGTGCCCACTGCCCCAGCAGCACCGGTGGCAGCTCCGACCGCTGCACCCGAAAAGCCGTCGGCGACCGCAGTAGCGCCCGTTGAAAAGCCACGGATCTTTACAGGTACCGGAAATTTCGTCGGTGCCAAGCCACCGGCGCCGCCTGCGACTGCACCTCCGGAAGAGGCAAGCCTCAATTTCGAGGCCTTGGACGTTCGCTCGGTGGCCAAGGTGATCTTGGGTGACTACCTGCGAGAGTCGTACACCGTGCACCCGGCAGTTAGCGGCTCGGTCACCTTCCGTACGGTTCGCCCGATACCCCGGGCGGCCCTCCTGCCCACGCTTGAGATGCTGCTGCGCCAGAACAACGCCGCGCTGGTCAGCGAAAACAGCGTGTATAAGATAGTGCCCTCATCTGCAGTCCGTGGTTCTGTGGCGCCGCAGCTGGGCGGTTCCGGCCGTCCCCTTCCGAGCGGTTACTCTGTGCTCGTGGTTCCGGTGCGCTTCGTGGGCGCGCGCGAGATGGCCAAGCTTCTGGAGCCCTTTGCTGCGGCCGATGCAGTGAGGGTGGATGACATTCGAAACCTTGTCATTCTTTCTGGTAGTCAGTACGAGCTTCGACATCTGCTCGACACCGTCGACCTCTTCGACGTGGACTGGCTTTCCGGTTACTCGGTTGGCATGTTTCCCATTCGCAGCGTCGACGTGAAGACGCTGGTCGCGGAATTCGACAAGGTTTTCGGGGCTGCGGCAGCCGGACCGCTCGCGGGGGTTGTTCGGGTTGTTCCCATCGAGCGCCTCAATGCCCTGATGATCGTAACTACTCAGCCGAAGTATCTTGAGACAGCGCGGTCCTGGCTCGAGAGGTTGGATCAGGTTGGCGGCATGGCGGGGGGTGCTCGGCTCTTCGTCTACCCCGTGCGTAACGGCAAGGCGGAGAATCTCGCGTCCCTCCTCGGCGAGCTTTTTTCGCGCCGGGGCGCGTCGCCCGCGCCGCCCCAACTTGCCCCGGGTGCTCGGCCCGCCCAGATTTCATCTCCGCCCGCTAGCCCCGCGCCAGGCACGGCCGCCTCGATGGCGCCTCCCGCTGTCCAGCCAGCAGCCGCGATGCCCGCCGGCGCCGTGGCGATCGCTGGTGGCGGGGTCTCCAGCGAAGTGCGCGTGATCGCCGACAAGGACAACAATGCGTTGCTGGTACTGGGAACGGCGGCGGATTACGAGGTGATCGAGGCGGCTTTGCTCAAGCTCGATGTGTTGCCGCGCCAGGTGTTGGTGGCTGTGACGGTGGCCGAGGTGACGCTCACGGACGACCTCAAGTTTGGGGTGGACTGGTTCCTCACCGGGCGCAGCGTGGGCGAGTCCAGCGTGACGTCAGGGGCGCTGAACCTTGGTAGTCTGCCCGCGACCCCGTCAGGTGCTGTGCCTGCATTCTCTGGTCTGCAGCTCATCAATCGATTGGGTGGCGATGTCCGAGGAGTCTTGAACGCGCTGGGCAAGGATGGTCGCCTGCAGGTGTTGGCCACGCCGCAATTGATGGTGCTAGACAACCAGAAGGCCCAAATAAAGATCGGCGACCGAATTTCCGTACAAACGCAACAGCAGACGGTTGCGGGCACCTCTTCAGGAATCATCAACAGTTTCCAGTACCTCGAGACGGGAATTCTGCTTTCCGTCACGCCCCGCATTAACTCGGGCGGTCAGGTCACCCTGGAGGTCAGCCAGGAGGTAAGCGTCCCCATTTCCTCCTCGGTGCCGGGGGCCAACCCGGATATCAGCCAGAGGACTGCGAACACGAGTGTGGTAGTGGCCTCGGGCGAGACCATAGTGCTCGGGGGGCTCATTCGCGAGGACAACACCCGATCAACCGCTGGCGTACCCCTGCTTTCCAAGATACCTGTGCTGGGTGCGGCCTTTGGCACTCAGAATATCGTTCGGCGCCGCACGGAAACCATCCTTCTCATCAAGCCGGTGGTGCTGACCAACTCCGCCATGGCTGTCCAGGCCACCGAAGAACTGCGGCGAAGGATGCCTTCGCTCGAACGGGCTTTATCCTCGCCCCCACAATTGCCACAAGGCAATTAAGGGGATATCTTGGGCGGGCGGTGTTGCGCCCCCGCAACAGAGTTGTATAAAAATTTGCCCTGAGGTTTGACCCAGCGCTTGGGTGCCGCCAACATTCGGATATTCGGAAAGGTAGTCGATGGGTAGGCTGGGTTGGGCGTCGGTTGGGGTGTTGATCCTCGCGTGCGTGACCGGTTGCGTCACAGCTACGCCTCAGAGCATCGAGGAGCAGGTTCGTCAAAGGGCCCAAGAGCGATGGGATGCGTTGGTCGCCGGGAACGTGGAAAGGGCTTACGCGCTCCTTAGCCCCGGGGCAAGGCAGGCTCGGTCTCTCCCCGCTTACCGGGCGATGATCAAAACGGGTTTTTGGAAGCGGGCGGTGGTAGATCGGGTGGAGTGCCAATCATCCGAAACGTGCAAGGTGATGGTGATGGTGGAGTATGTTTACCGGGGCACGTTGATTTCGAGCCCGATCTTCGAGGATTGGGTCCTCGCGGACCAAAGGTGGTGGGCCGCCGCTGGGTGAATTTTTGTACCGTAGTCCGCTCGTGGGTATAATGGGCAGGTGGGTTTGAGTACCTCTGGGCTTTTTTTCTCTTTCAACAACAGGAGTAGCCAAAAAATGAAGTCGTTCAACAAGAAAGTCTTGGCGACCGCGGTCATGGCAACCATGGCGGGTGCTGCGCACGCCGTCTACGTTGACAACAA
>JAFMJY010000170.1 GCA_017853245.1 Burkholderiales bacterium
TGCAGGGGCTTCAGCGCACGGGCGGGAAGTACGGGATGGTCACCATGTGCATCGGCACCGGCATGGGGGCCGCGGGCGTCTTCGAGGCCATTGCCTGACCGCCGCCCAGCCTGCCCGGCAACCCCCTGATTCCCCGGGAAATTCACCGGGGCGCAGCATTTGTGTTTTTCCTGCCGCAAACAGACAATACGCCGTTGGCATGACGGCCCCCAAGGCCGCGCGAATAACTCTCAGAGGAGATCTCATGAAGCGCACTTTTCGTCCCTTGCTGAAGCCCCTCGCCGTGTCGCTGGCTGTCGCCGGCGTCGGCCCCGCGTTCGCGTTCCAGTTCGACCTCGGCAACGGCATCAAGGGCAGCCTCGACACGACGGTCTCCTACGGCATGTCGGTGCGCGCGAGCTCGCGCGACCTCGCGCTGGTCGGCATCGCGAACGGCGGAACCATGCGCTCCGTCAACGAAGACGACGGCAACCTCAACTACGACCGCAACAAGCCGTTCGCCAACGTCGCCAAGGCCACCTCCGAGCTCGAGCTCAAGTGGAAGAACTTCGGCTTCTTCGGCCGCGGCACGGCGTTCTACGACTGGACCAACGACCGCAAGGACATCCTCGGCCCGACGGCGAAGGACCGCGTCGGCAAGAACGTCGAGGGGCTCGATGGCTTCATCAGCGCGGCCTTCGAGCCGGGCGGCAAGAACCTGCGCATGCGCGCGGGCCGTCAGGTGATCAGCTGGGGTGAGAGCACCTTCATCCCGAACGGCATCAACGTCATCAACCCGGTGGACCTCGCGAAGCTGCGCATCCCGGGCTCGGAGCTGAAGGAAGCCTTCCGCCCGACCGCCGGCCTGTGGGGCAACCAGGAAGTCACCAAGAACCTGAGCGTCGAGGGCTTTTACCTCACGAACCACGACAAGATTCGCCTCGACCCGCGCGGGACGTACTTCTCCAACAACGACTTCGCTTCGGATGACTCGGACCGCGTGATCGTGGGCTTCGGCCGCCGGGCGGACCAGCGCCGGGCGACGACCAACCCGGTTCCGCCGACGATCCCGACGCTGGGTGCCACGGCCGCGGCGCTCTACGGCCCGTTCGACCCGGCCGCCTCCATCTGGGCCCCGCGTGCGCGTGATCGCGACCCGAGCGACAACGGCCAATACGGCGTGGCCTTCCGCCTGCTGTCGCCGGAGCTGAACAACTCCGAGTTCGGCTTTTACTTCATGAACTACCACAGCCGGATCCCGCTCTTCTCCGGCATCAAGGGCACGCCCACGTCGATCCTGACGGGCGGTCCGCTGATTGCGCCGATCTGCGCCAACGCGGCCCTGCGCACGCTGTGCCACACCGGCACCGCCAACTACTTCGCCGAGTACCCGGAGGACATTCGCCTCTACGGCATGAGCTTCAACACCGCCGGCCCCGGCGGCGTGGCGCTGCAGGGTGAGTACTCGTACCGCAGCAACCAGCCGGTGCAGTACGCCACGCCCGAGCTGCTGCTCGCTGCGCTCGGCGCGCCGAACCTCATCACCGGCTTCACACAGATTCCGGGGCAGCCGGCGGGCGCCACGGCCGCGGCGCTGATCCCGGATGGAACGTACCTGCGCGGCTACGAGCGCCTCAAGATGAGCCAGTTGCAGGTCACCGGCACCAAGAGCATGCCCAGCATCGCGGGCGCGCAGCAGATGGTGGTGGTGGGTGAAATCGGCCTGACGTACTTCCACAGCCTGCCGTCAGACCTCCGCTTCAATGGCCCGGCGGTTCTGCTGCCGGCCACGGCGCTGGGTGGCGCGGCCACGGCCAACGGCTCGGTGCAGACCGAGGGCTACCTTACACAGTCGTCCTGGGGCTATCGCCTCGTCGGGCGCCTGGAATACAACAACGCGCTGGCAGGCGGGAACCTGCTGCCCCGCGTGGCGTTCTCGCATGACGTGCGCGGTGTGGGCCCGTCGTTCAACCAAGGCGTGAAGTCGATCTCGGTCGGCACGGGCTGGGACTACCAGCGCAAGTGGCTGGTGGACGTGCAGTACACCAACTACATGGGCGGTCGCGTGTATTGCGGCACGGATCCGACGCCGACTCTCGGTCAGGCCTCGAGCTACTGCTCCGCGGCCAACCCGGTCAAGGATCGCGACTTCTACTCCATCAGCGTGAGCTACTCGTTCTGACGGAGGCGACATGACTGCGATCTCGATTCGCGCTGTCACGGCAGCTGCCCTGGCGGTTGCCCTTCCGGCGGCGGCGCAGCTCGCGCCGGCGGATATCGCCAAGCTGGGCGCGGCGCTGACGCCTGTCGGCGCCGAGAAGGCGGGCAATGCCGCAGGCACCATCCCGGCATGGGATGGCGGCGTTACCAAGCCGGTGGCCGGCTTCAAGGCCGGCGGCCACTACCCGGATCCGTTCCCCGGCGACAAGCCGCTCTTCACCATCGACGGCAAGAACGCCGACAAGTACAAGGACCAGCTGAGCCCCGGCCAGCTGGCCATGCTCAAGAAGTACCCGACCTACAAGCTGGTGGTGTACCCCACTCGCCGCAGCGCCGCGTTCCCGGCCTGTCACTACGAGGAAACGAAATCCTGCGCAGCGAAGGCGCAGCTCGCGCCCGGGGGCAACGGCGTGGTGGGCTGCTCGGGCGGCATCCCGTTCCCTATCCCGAAGAACGGGCTGGAGGCGATCTGGAACTCCACCCTGCGCTACCGCGGCGACACTTTCGCGCAGAACTGGGCGCAGGCGGCCGTCACCCGAACCGGTGACTATGCGCTGGTGAAGTTCGAGTACGAGTACGACTTCCAGTACGGCAATTGCTCGCGGCCGGCGGCGCAGCGGGAGCCGAACAAGATCCTGAATTACCTGCAGTCCACCACGGCGCCGGCGCGCCTGGCGGGGCAGATCCTGCTCGTGCACGAGACCGTCGACCAGTCCAAGGAGCCGCGCTCGGCGTGGACGTACAACCCGGGTCAGCGCCGGGTGCGCCTCGCGCCGAACGTGGCCTATGACAACCCGGGCACGGCGTCCGACGGCCTGCGCACCAACGACGACTTCGGCATGTTCAACGGCGCGACGGACCGCTACGAGTGGAAGCTCGTCGGCAAGCGGGAGATGTTCGTCCCGTACAACTCGCACCGGCTCACGGACCCGAAGTTCAAGTACACGGACATCCTCAAGCCCGGCCACATCAACCAGGACCTCGCCCGCTACGAGCTGCATCGGGTGTGGGTCGTGGAGGCCACGCTCAAGTCCGGCATGAGCCACATCTACGCCAAGCGCGTTTTCTACTTGGATGAGGACACCTGGGCCATCGTGCTGGCGGACAAATACGACGCCCGCGGCGAGCTGTGGCGGTTTGCCGAGAGCCACAGCGAGTCCTGGTACAACGTGCCGATGTATTTCAGCACGGTCGAGGTGCATCACGACCTGCAGTCCGGGCGCTATATCGCCATGGGCCTGCGCAACGAGGAAACGCGTATCTTCGAGGCGCTGCAGCGCACCGCCGCCGATTACAGCCCGAATAGCCTGCGCGGTCTGGGCACGCGCTGATGCGGTTGCTCGAGGGGGCCGTCGCGGTTGCCGCGGCGGCCCTTTTTCTTGGGGCTCCTGCGGGCGCCACGTCGCCGTCTCCCGCGGCAGG
>JAFMJY010000171.1 GCA_017853245.1 Burkholderiales bacterium
GGTCGAGCCCGTATTGCAGCGCGACCACGTCCGGATGCGCCCCGCCGCCGATCGCCGCCGCAATCTCGCGGTTGCGCTCCGGCCGCCACAGCGATTCGAAAAACCGCTCCCGCGTCGGGATGTGCACTTTCTCGCTGCCCAGCTCGTCGAACACCACGCACAGGGCCTCAACCGCCGCGACCGCGCCATGCACCGCACCGAGCCGCTGCGCAATCACCATCCACACCGACGCCGGCCACCGCTCCGCCATCGCCTCGGCCATCAGCGCCAGTTCCTTCGCCGTCGGCGCCTCGCCTTTTCTGCTGAACTGGGGGCGGGTCATGCGATCAACCTGCCTTGACGCTGCGCGTCTTCAATGCGGCGGCATGCGATGTCGAAGTAGGCCGGATCAACCTCGCAACCGATGAAATTTCGGCCCAACTCGACTGCGGCAACGCCGGTAGTCCCGCTACCCATGTACGGGTCGACGATGCTGTTGCACCCCTTCGCGAGAGCAACGCACCAGCGCATCAGTGACAACGGCTTCTGCGTCGGGTGCTCCTTGCCAGGGGTGCCGCGCGTGGCGCTTTCACGGAAGATCGCGGCCGGTCTGCTCAAGTTGGTCCATGCGAGTTCGACCTGCGAGAAATTCTCCCAAGGCTGCTCTTTGTCCCAGACCAGCATCGCGCGCGTCGGCGGAAGTGCGAAGTAATTACCGCCCCAGATGATTTGCAACGGCGCGGCCGCGAACAGCAGTGCAAGCGCATCGGCACTTGGTGCAACGTCCCAACGAACATCACTGCGATTCAGCAGCCGATTCTTCAGCACGCCCGAGCTCTGCTGGCGAGGCGACTTCCGAACCGCGGGCGTTGAGCCAGCACCGGCCAAGTTCAGGATCCCATACGGCGGATCGGTGATCACCGCATCCACTTTCGGCAGCGTCGGCAGAATCTCGCGGCAATCGCCGAGGTAGAGCGTGGCGTTGCCGATGACTTCAACGCGCGTCATGCCCCACCTCCCGCACCACCGCGCTGCTTGTCGAGTTTCTGCTGCGCCCACAGCGGCAGGCCCTTCGGTGGTTCGCCGAGCGCGTGGTACTGGCGGGCGGGGTTCAGGCGCGTGGCGGTTTGCTTGTCGCTGACCGCGAGGTACTGCCGCGTGGTCTCGATGCTTTCGTGCCCGAGCGCGATGCGGATGCGTTCGATGTCCGAGCCGTCGTCGTACAGGCCAGTTGCGTACGTCACGCGGAAGCGATGCACGCCCCACTCGCCCAGCTTCGCGCGGGTCGCGTAGCGCCGCACCATGTGCTCGACACCACGCGCCGTCAGCGCCTCGCCGAAGTAGCTCGGGTGCGTCGACCAGAACACCGTGTCACCCAGCGGCTGCGGGATCTGGTCGCGCAGCAGGATCCACTGCCGCAACTCGTCGACGATCGGCCCTTCGATGCCGACGGTGCGTTCCTTCGCGCCCTTGCCCAGGAAGCGGATGCGCCCGGACTTGTGGCCGAGTTCCACCTGGTCCAACCGCAGCGACGCGGCTTCCGATTCACGGGCGCCGGTGCAGAGGAAGAACAGCATCAGCACGCGGTCGCGCAGCGCGACCGAGGGCACGGCGGTGTCCTTGATCGCAGCGAACAGGCGCTGCAGGTCGGCGTCGGAATACTTCCGCGGCGTGCGCTTCATGCGCTTCGGCGCCCGCAGACCGGCGGCGCAGTTCAGCGCACCCAGCGCACGGTGCCGCCAGTCGTAAAACGATTTCAGCGCCTGCAACTGCGTGGTGCGCCACGAGGCCTTGTGCCGCAGCCGGATGAACAGCGACTTCATCCATTCGTCGAGCACCGGCAGCGACGCGTGGCGGTAGTCGTGGCCCTGCTCGGCACACCACGTGGCGAACTTGCGCAGGGTGTCGATGTAGCGGGTGCAGGTGGTGCCGCTGGCGAGGCCCTGCACGATCTGCAGCGCCGTGAGCCAGCGCCAGGCCTCGGCCGCCAGGGCGTCGGGCATGGCCGTCGAGGCTTCCACGTGAAGCATCGCCCGGCGTAGCGGCCCGGCCACGGACAGGACGCGGTCGCGGTGCATGCGCTCGTCGGCGGTGAGCAGGCGGGACAGGTCGCGGGTGGGCTCGGGCGCGGCCAGCGCCATCTGCGTGGGCGCCTGGGTCGCCCCCTCACCAGACCGCGCAGGACGGTCAAGAAGCGATTTCGACCGCCAACCGCTCCCAGCACCGGGGCGGCCCCGCGATCGTGGCGATTTGGGCGGCTGCGGTTCGATGCCGGGCAGCGGCAGGGATTCGGGCTCGGTCATGGCGTGCCCTCCCCCGAACCCCCTCCAGATTTTCGGGCGGCTTCCAGGTAGCGGCACCCTCGGCCCTGGGCTGAGCTTTCGACCGGGGGTGGTCGGTGCCTGTTCGGCCCCGACCCGCACGCACCCGGAAACCCGAGGCGGATCAACAGGTTTCCGCTACCGGACCGGACCCGCTGCCGAGTCCGTGGAGTTATCCACAAGCCCGACCCTTGCGGCAGGACAGCCAGCGGGTAAGGCCCGCCAGTTCTCGCTGTTCCCGGTGTCAGCCCTTCGGGCTCAAACACCGTTTGCGCGACTTTAAGTGATTGAACAGCCTCGGAAAACAGGGTCATTGTGCACCCCCGACAGCCTGCCCCGCCAGCATCGCGGCGATGCGGTCGATCTCGGCGTTGGCCACTTCCGGCGTGAACACCTTCGGCGCCGGCGCGTCGACGCCGATCTCGGCGACCGGATCCGGTGGCAACCGACCACCATGGCTGCGGTACTCCGTGGCCCAGGCGTAGGCTGTGCGCACCATCGCCTCGCGGCGTTCCGGCGTGGCATGGCGCCAGGCGTAGCTGTCGATGCGCTGCCAGACCAGCCGGGCGAACGGCGACCGCTGCGTGTTGACCGCGTTCAGCTCGGCCAGCACCTCGGCTTCGGACGGATCGCCAAGGCACAGCAGGCGGAACTGCCCGGGCTTCGGCGGGAATTCACGGCCGGACAGCACGCAGGCCTTCAGCCCGGCCGCGACCTGGTTGCCGTCGAGGTCGGCGATCACGGTGGCCCAGGTCTGGCCGGCGATCGTCAGCGAACCGTCGTCGCGCTGCGGCGTCACGCCGTTGGCGCTGACCCAGGCGTGGCCGTAGCTCGCGGTCATGCGCTCCCACAACCGGCGCAGCCAGTCTGGCTTGACCTCAAGCGCGGAGTGCGTCGGCGTCGTCATGGGTGCGGTTCCTGCGGGCGGCGTAGTCGGCGAGGCTTTCGCCAGGACGTCGGCGATCGGTTGCATCGGTGTCTCCGGTGGATGGCGTGGCCTGGTCGCGATCGGCATGGCGACCCCGCGCCGCGCTGATGGCCCAGCCGAGGGGATTGCTCTTGCGTTTGCGGATGGCCTCGGCCGCGCAGTCGCGGATCGCTTCGGGCTGAACGCCCATGGCGATGGCCTCGAGCAGGTCGGGGTGTTGCGTGCTGACGCCGATGAGCCCGGCCTTCCGCATCAGCGCGCACGCGCGCTCTGCCTGCGCGGTAATGCGTGCGGAGTGGGTAACGGTTACCTCAAGGGTTGGAGAACTAGTAACCGGTACTGGAACCGGAACCGGTACTGGAGATGGGGCATTGCCACTTTCTGCCA
>JAFMJY010000062.1 GCA_017853245.1 Burkholderiales bacterium
ACACCACGAGGGGCGCCTGCGTTGCCGCTGTGGTTCGATGCGCTGCCGCCGTTGGATTTGACCGCGCCGAGAACTTTTTTCGATGGGGGAGCACCAACCCCCGAACAACGATGGAAAGAACGATGAACCGCATTCGCCCCCTCCGCGAGGCCTGCCTCGCCGCACTCGTCGCTGCCGCCACCACCGCCCACGCGCAGGCTCCCGCGCCGGCAGAGGAGAAGCCCGCCAGTGCGCCTTCCGAAGCAGCCAAGCCTGCGCCGGGCACAAAGCCGCCCGTGGTTGCGCCTTCCGGCCAGGCCAAGCCGGAAACGCCCGCCAAGGTGCAAACGCTGGAAGTGACCGGAACGCGCACCTCCACAACAGACCGGCGCGATTCGACGGCGGCCAAGATCGTCATCGGCCGGGAGGAAATCGAGCAGTACGGGGATTCCAACCTGGGCGACGTGCTGCGCCGCCTTCCTGGCGTGACGCAGGGCGGGCGCCCTGGTCGCGGCGGCCCGGTGCGCTTTCGTGGCCTGGGCGGCGGCTTCACCCAGTTTTTGATCAACGGCGAGCGCATTCCGCCTGGCTTTTCCATCGAGGACATCACGCCAGAGCAGGTCGAGCGTATCGAAATTCTGCGCGCGCCCACGGCGGAAACCGGAACGCGGGCCATTGCCGGCACCATCAACATCATCCTGCGGGAGGCGCTGCGCCAGCGTCGCAACGACATTCGCGCTGGTATCCAGTCTGAGCTCGGCCGCGAGACGGCCAACACCTCGTTCACGCGCAACGACAGCTTCTCCGAGACGGGAACCTACAACCTCACCGTCTCGACGAGCGTGCGCGACCAGTCCAACGACGCCATCAACGAGAGCATTTACCGGGATGTCGCCTCGAACCAGGTGGCGCTTGCCCAGCGAAGCGACGGGCAGTCCGTGAGCAAGGGCGAGAGCGTCTTCTCGACGCTTCGGACGCAATGGCGCCTGGGGCCTGGCGAGCAGTTCAGCTTTCAGCCTTTCGGCGTCGCGAGCAACAACCACACCACGAGCCGCGATGTCTTCACCCAATCGGTCGGCGTCACTGCCCCTCCCTACGCGACGGGGGAGTCGAAGAACGACAGCCAGTTCCGGTCTGGCCGGTTCATGACCATGCTCAACAAGCGGCTCGACCCCAAGACCACGTATGAACTTCGCGGTGGAGCCGGCGTCTTCACGGTGGGCGTGGATGGGCGGCGACAACAGTTTGACGCGACGGGCGCCCGTACTCTCCTCGAGGAAACGAGCAACGACATCCGGGACGCCTCGTGGAACGTCGCGGGCAAGGTGGCGCGCAGCTGGGGCGAGACGCACCGCGCCACCGCGGGCATCGAGTGGGAGCAGACCAACCGCAGCGAAAAGCCTCTCACGCGGATCAATGGCGAGGTACAGCTGGCGGAATTCGGCTCCGAGCTTGACGTGCGCGTGAAGCGAGCCGCCGCTTTCATCCAGGACGAATGGGATCCCAACCCCCAGTGGTCCACGTCGGTCGGCCTGCGGTGGGAAGCAATCGAGACGACCAGCGACGCACCCGGAAACCCGGTGAACAACCGCAGCAGCGTGGTGAACCCGCTTGCCGCCGCGGTGTGGCGCTTCGATGGCGGCAAGCGCGACCAACTTCGCGCAAGCCTCACGCAAAGCTACCGCCCGCCGACGACGCAGAACCTGGTGGCGCGCCCGCGGCTCAACACGCTTTATCCGGTGCCAGGCCCCAACACGCCCATCACGGCCGACTCGGCGGGCAACCCTTCGCTGCAGCCTGAAGTGGCCAATGGGCTCGAGCTGGCCATCGAGCGCTACCTCTCGGCCAACGGGGTGATCTCCCTGAACGTCTTCACGCGCCAGCTCACGGATGTGATTCGCAACGTCACGGCCCTGGAGAGCGTGTCGTGGGCCACCAGCCCTCGCTGGGTGTCGCGGCCGCAGAACTTCGGCAAGGCAAGCACGAGCGGGCTCGAGTTCGATGCCAAGTTCCAGTTGCGCGAAATCATCAAGGGCGCACCGCCGGTGAACCTCCGCGCGAACCTCTCGGCGTTCAAGTCCCAGGTGGATGGCGTGCCCGGGCCAGACAACCGCCTGGCGAGCCAGCCGGACATGACGGCCAACCTGGGTGGCGACTATCGCTTCCCGGGGACGCCGTTCTCCGTGGGGGCGAGCTACAACTGGACGCCTGCGTACGACTCGCGCGTCACCGAGCAGCAGCTGGAGCGCATTCAGCGAAAGAGCGTGCTCGATGCCTACCTGCTCTGGCACTTCTCCGCCAGCGGCCGCTTGCGCTTTGCCGTGACCAATACGGATCCCACGCCCACCGTTTCCGAGACCATCTTTACCGATGGCGGCGTGAGCCAGGCAGCCGTCAACAGCCGCAAGGGCGGGCCGGTGTATGCGATCCGGCTGGAGATGCGGCTTTAGGCGGGCGCTACACGGCGCCTGCGCGCCGAAGCAGCTTTGCTACCGCATCGGCGATTCGCCGGTAGCCCTCGGCGTTCGGGTGCACGAGGTCGCTCTTGAGCTTGCGGGACCCGAGCACTTCGGCAAGCACGTCGTTTTCGACGGGGATGGCCAGCTCCCTGCCCAGCGCCTCGTAGAAGGCGACCCGGGACACGCCGAGCCCGGGCTTGGGCGTTGCAACGATCGCCACTGCGATGCCCCGATCACGCGCCAGGGTGGCCATGGCGCGCACGTTGCGGGCTGCTCCGGCTTCGTCGAGCCGCTGCAGGAAGTCGTTGCCGCCGTGGCACAGGATCAGCAGTCGCGGCTTGACCTCGTCGAGCACGTCGGGAAGTCGCCTGAGGCCGGTTTCGGAAACTTCGCCGGGCACCCCCGACCCCACGACCTTGCGGCCGATGAGCTTCGCGAGCACAGCCGGGTAGGACTCCTCGGGCGAGGCGCCCGTGCCGTGAGTAAGGCTATCGCCGAACGCGAGCACCACGGCGTTGGTTTCGAGCTTCGGTAGCGACGGCACGCTCGGGCCACACCCCACCAGCAGCAGGCCGGACGTGGCGATTGCAGCCAGCCCCATGAGCGTCAGGCGGCGGATTTCCACGGCACCGGGATGATGTCGAGGGGATCGCCTCCGAACGACAGCCAAACGCGCCCCTCCTGCACCGTGCATTGCACGGACATTGTTCGCTCTGCGAGCCCTGCCATGGCGCGAGTGGCTTCCAGCGGAAGATGGACGACGGCAAGGTTGTCGATTCGCCCTAGGGCCCCGGCGTTTTGCCGCCACCAGATCTCGGCGCCGCTGCCGAAGGCGTACACGATCACTTGGCGAGAGCGCCCGCTCGCCTTGCGGACCGCGCGCTCATCCGGGAGCCCGACCTCGACCCACAGCTCGATGGCCCCCGTGAGGTCGGTGCGCGCGAGGTCGGCTTCGTCGTCGGAGGAGAGGCCACGCCCGAACGCGAGGCGCTCGTCGGCGTTCAATGCGAATGCCAGCACGCGAACCATCATTCGCTCGTCGGTCTCGGAGGGGTGGCGGGCGAGGGTGAGCGAGTGCGAGGCGAAATGGCCGCGATCGAGGTCTGACACCTCGAGCTCGGCCTTGAAGATCGTGGACTTGAGGGCCACGTGCCGCGCTCAGCGCGGGGTGTCGAGGGCCCGTCGCAGCAGGGCGGCGACCGTCTCGTTCAGGCCCGTGCCCTCGGCAGTGGCGCGCTCTTGCAGCTCGCGGACCAGGTCCCCGTGCAGTTTGCAAGCGAACGGCACCAGCCCGGCTGCCGCGTCACGCTTGCGTTGCTCTCTCTTGTCCACGGCTTCGCCAGCGCCCTTGGCAAAGCGGTCGGGGACGCCGGCCTGGCGAGCCTCGCCCGCGATCTTGAGGCCGCGGTTCTTGTGCAAGTCGGTGAGTTTCATGAGGGATAAAAGGCGCTGCAGACCGATGAATTCTACCCGCTTGGGCCCCGTCGCCAGCGTAAAATCCGCGGCAGAACGCGAAGGAGAGAGCCCATGACCGCCCGCCCTGCCATCCCGCAAGCAGCCCACGCCCCGCTCGCCGCCCGCATCGAGCGCCAGTGGGACGAGTCGATCCTGCCGGAGTTGATCGAATACATCCGGCTGCCCGCCAAGAGCCCCGCGTTCGACGCGGACTGGGCAAGGCACGGGCACATCGACATGGCTATCCAGAACGCGGAGCGATGGGTGAAGGCGCAGTCCGTGAAGGGGCTGCAAGCCGAAATCATTCGCATCGGCGCGCGCACGCCGGTGCTGTTCTTCGACATTCCCGCCACCGGTGGCTTGGGCAACGAGCGCACGGTGCTCTTCTATGGCCACCTCGACAAGCAGCCCGAGATGACCGGCTGGCGTGCAGACCTGGGCCCTTGGAGACCGGTCCTCGAGGACGGCAAGCTCTATGGCCGTGGTGGTGCCGATGACGGGTACGCGGTCTATGCCGCACTCGCGGCCGTGATGGCGCTCGATGCCGAGGGCGTTCCCCGCCCGCGCTGCGTGGGCCTCATCGAGACCTGCGAGGAGAGCGGCAGCTTCGACCTGCCCGCGTACCTCGACCAGCTCGCGCCACGCATGGGAGACGTGCAGCTGGTGGTGGCGCTGGATTCGGGCGCCGGCAATTACGAGCAGCTGTGGGTGACCACGTCGCTGCGTGGCCTGGTCAACGGCACGCTGAGCGTGAAAGTGCTGGAAGAGGGCGTGCACTCCGGCGACGCAGGTGGCGTGGTGCCCGAGTCGTTTCGCATTGCCCGGCGCCTGCTCGACCGTATCGATGATTCGGGAACCGGTGTGGTCAAGCCAGCCGCCTTCAACGCGACGATTCCCGCTGATCGCCTGGACCAGGCCCGGCAGGCTGCCGCGATTCTCGGCGACTCAATCTGGAAGCGCTTCCCCTGGGCCTCCTGCTGCGATGATGGCGTGACCGCATCGCTCTTCGCCGAGCCCGTCACCAGGGACCCGGTGGAGCTCGTGCTCAACCGTACGTGGCGCGCAGCGCTCGCCGTGACCGGCGCGGATGGGTTGCCACCCACCGCGTCGGCGGGCAACGTGCAGCGCCCGGAAACGGCGTTGAAGCTCTCGCTTCGCTTGCCGCCGACGGTCGATGGGCCCACCGCGGGCAGGCACCTGAAGGAAACGCTCGAGCAAGACCCGCCGTCCAACGCGCGAGTGACTTTTTCCCATGAGTCCGCCGCCACTGGCTGGAACGCACCCGCCGTCGCGCCGTGGCTTGCTGCGGCGCTCGATGCCGCCTCCAGCGCCTGCTTCGGCAAGCCTGCGGCCTACATGGGGGAAGGCGGCACGATCCCGTTCATGGGCATGTTGGGAGAGAAGTTCCCGCACGCCCAGATGCTGGTCACGGGCGTGTTGGGCCCCAAGTCCAACGCCCATGGCCCGAACGAGTTCCTGCACGTGCCGTTCGCCAAGAAAATAACGGTTGCCACGGCGATGGTCGTGGCGTCCACGCGCTGACGGAGTCGTGACCTTGAGCACTTTTTCCTGCAAGGCCATCCTGTCGGGCGAGGCGCCCGCGAACCAGCCCGTCACCGTGCGCGGCTGGGTGCGTACCCGGCGAGACTCCAAGGCCGGGCTTTCTTTCGTGCACGTCTCTGACGGCTCTTCGTTCCACCCGGTGCAGGTCGTCGCGCCGGCGGCTCTGTCCAATTACGCCTCCGAGGTTCAACGGCTGACGGCAGGGTGTGCGGTGGAAGCGGTGGGCACCATCGTGCCCTCGCCCGCCAAGGGGCAGCCTTTCGAGATGCAGGCGCAGGAGGTTCGCGTGGTGGGCTGGGTGGATGACCCCGACACCTACCCCATCCAGCCCAAGCCGCACACGATGGAGTTTCTGCGCGAGGTAGCCCACCTGCGCCCGCGCACCAACGTCATCGGTGCCTGCACGCGCGTGCGGCACGCGGTGGCGATGGCCATTCACCGTTTTTTTCACGAGCAGGGTTTCGTGTGGGTGAACACGCCGATCATCACCGCGAGTGACGCAGAGGGCGCGGGCGAGCTCTTTCGCGTCTCGACCCTCGACCTCGCCAACCTCCCGCGCACGCCGGAGGGCAAGGTCGATTTCGGGCAGGACTTCTTCGGCCGCGAGGCATTCCTCACCGTCTCGGGGCAGCTGAACGTCGAGACGTATTGCATGGCGCTGTCGAAGGTGTACACCTTCGGGCCCACGTTCCGTGCGGAGAACTCCAACACCAGCCGGCACCTCGCGGAGTTCTGGATGATCGAGCCGGAGATCGCCTTCGCCGATCTCTCGGACGACGCCACGCTCGCCGAGGGCCTGCTGAAATACGTGTTCAAGGCCGTGCTCAATGAGCGCCCCGACGACATGGCCTTCTTCGAGGAGCGGGTCGAGAAGGGGGTAATCGCGAAGCTGGAGTCCATGGTAAGCGCCGAGTTCGTACGCATGGATTACACCGAGGCAATCAAGGTGCTCGAGGGCTCGAGACAGAAGTTCGAGTTCCCGGTGAAGTGGGGCATGGACCTCCAGAGCGAGCACGAGCGCTACCTCGCCGAAAAGCATGTCGGCAAGCCCGTGATCCTCATGAACTACCCGAAGGAGATCAAGGCGTTCTACATGCGCCTGAACGACGACGGGCGCACCGTGGCTGCCATGGATGTTCTGGCGCCGGGCATCGGCGAGATCATTGGTGGAAGCCAGCGTGAGGAGCGCCTCGAGGTGCTCGACGCCCGCATCACGGGCGCCGGGCTCGATCCCCAGGCTTACGGCTGGTATCGGGACCTCCGGCGCTACGGCACGGTGCCCCATGCAGGCTTCGGGCTCGGCTTCGAGCGCACGATCTCGTACGTGACGGGCCTCGCCAACGTGCGCGATGTGATTCCCTTTCCCCGCACGCCGGGCCACGCCCGGTACTGACCGGGCTTGAAATGACAGGCCTCCCCCACCATCTGGTGGGGGTTCCTCTTGGGGTTTGCCGACATGAAAAAGCCGCTGCTTGCCGTGGCCGCCTGCGTGGCCGCCGCCACGACCCTGGTTGCCTTCTCGCAGCGCACGCCTGCCGCCGAGTCGCGCCCCGTGGCGCCGCGCGGGCCGTTGCTGCCGCAGGAGCAGGCCCTGGTCGGCCTCTTCGATGCCGCGGCGCCCTCCGTCGCCTACATCACCACGGAACGCCTCGAGCGCACCGGCTTCTTCTCCGCGGGCGTGGCCCAGGGCTCCGGAAGCGGTTTCGTGTGGGACAGCGCGGGCCATGTGGTCACCAACTTTCACGTGCTCGCGGGGGCGCGCAGCGTCTCCGTGCAGCTCGACGCTGGAAAGCCGATAGCGGCCAAGGTGGTGGGCTTCTCCGAGGATTACGACCTCGCGGTGGTGAAGCTGTCCGAAGTGCCGAGGAACCTGGTTCCGATTCCGCTGGGAACTTCGCGGGACTTGCGCATCGGCCAGACGGTGTTCGCGATTGGCAACCCGTTCGGGCTTTCGCGAACGCTCACCACGGGTATCGTGAGCGCGCTGGATCGCCACCTGCCCACCTCGGAGTACCGGGAGATTGCCGGCGCCATTCAAACGGACGCTGCCATCAACCCGGGAAACTCGGGTGGGCCGCTACTCGATAGCTCCGGCCGCCTCATCGGCGTCAACACGGCCATTCGCTCGCCATCAGGCGCCTCGGCAGGCGTGGGTTTCGCCATCCCGGCGGACCTGGTGAATCGCGTTGTGCCGCAGCTCATCGCGCGCGGCAAGGCCCCGCTTCCGGGCATCGGCATTCGGGCGGTGGACCCCAGCCTCGTCGCGCGCGCGGGCATTGCGGGGGTGGTGATTGCCGAAGTGGTGCGCGGCTCGCCTGCGGCTACGGCAGGGCTCGTGCCGCTCGATCGACGCACCGGGGACTTGGGGGACGTGATCGTGGGCGTCAACGGCCGCCGGGTCGAAACCATGGGCACCTTCGCGGCCGAGCTCGACCGCGCGGGGCTCGACACGACGGCCGAGCTCACCGTGATGCGCGACCGCAAGGAGCGCAAGGTGCGCGTGAAGGTGGTGGATGTCCAGCGCTAGCGGGAAGGCCTGGCGCCAAAAAAAACGGCAGCCCGAAGGCTGCCGCTTTTTGCAGGGGCGAAGCGCGCTTAGAGCGGCTTGATCGCGGTGGCCTGCTTGCCCTTGGGGCCCGTCTTGATTTCAAACTCGACGCGCTGGTTTTCCTTCAGCGTCTTGAAGCCTGCAGCTTGAATCTCGGAGAAATGCGCGAAGAGATCCTCTCCGCCGCCTTCCGGGGTGATGAAGCCGAAGCCTTTGGCGTCGTTGAACCACTTGACTGTTCCAGTTGCCATTTTGATGTTGTGTCCTAAAAGTAATGAACAAAAAGCGGGCATGCCCGCGTACCGCAAGCGACACAGATTGGCCAGACGGGAACTGACAAGACGGCGCCGAGAACCGGCGAGACTCGCGTTACACCTGAACAGAACTGAATCACTGCTGGCGCGGAGTATACCTGAAGGGCAGGCAAGTGCCTGTCAAGGGGTGGGAGAGGCATTGGGAGAGGCATGGTGAGCGGACCGGATGCCGTCGCTGGGCGGTGGGATGTGTTTTGCCGTGTCGTGGACAACTTCGGCGACGCGGGGGTCTCGTGGCGCCTGGCCCGCGGGCTGGCGCTCGAGCACGGCAAGCGGGTTCGGCTCTGGCTGGATGACCCCGCAACCCTCGCCCGGCTGCGGCCGGAAGTCGATCCGGCAAGCTCCTCCCAGGCGGTGGACGGGGTCGAGATCCGCAAGTGGTCGGCGGGGCTTCCCGACGTGGCGGTGGATGGCATCGCCGACGTGGTTGTCGAAACCTTCGGCTGCGACACGCCCGGGCCCTACGTCGAGGCGATGGCGGCGCGCTCGCCCCGGCCGCGCTGGGTCAACCTGGAATACCTGAGCGCCGAGGACTGGGTCGAGGGGTGTCATGCCTTGCCCTCGCCGCACCCGCGATTCGCGCCGCTCACCCGGCATTTCTTTTTCCCGGGCTTCACTAGCCGAACGGGTGGGTTGATTCGCGAGGCGGGGTTGCTCCACCGTCGGGATGCTTTTCAGCGAGACCCTCAGATTGAAGCGCGTTTCTGGGTCGAGACGGCAGGCTGCATTCCTCCTCCGGGTAGCCTCAAGGTGAGCCTCTTCGGTTACGAGTCGGCACCCTTTGCTGCGCTGCTGGAGTGCATGGCGGCTTCGTCAACGCCCATCTGGGCTGCGTTGCCGGCCGGACCGGCATCGAATGCGGCCGAAGCGTGGGCCCGGTCACGCGGTGCTGCGGGAACGGGTGCGCTCACGCTGTTGCCCGTGCCCTTCCTTCCCCAGGATCGCTACGACGAGTTGCTTTGGACGTGTGACGTGAATATCGTGCGCGGGGAGGACTCCTTCGTGCGCGCGCAGTGGGCCTCACGCCCGTTCGTATGGCAGCCCTATCCCACCGCCGATGGCGCGCATTGGGTCAAGCTCGGCGCCTTTCTCGGGCGGTACACCGGCGGCATGGACCGGCGCTGCGCTGGCGCAGTCACGGGGCTTTGGGAAGCGTGGAACCGGGGCGAGGGGCTCGATTCCGTGTGGCAGGGCTTCGCGGCCGCCTTGCCAGGCCTGCGCTCATCGGCGAGGCAGTGGTGCGACCGTCTCGCCGCGCAGCCAGGCCTCGTCGACCAACTGGTGGATTTCGCGGATCACGTCATTGCCTGACGTGCGGCTGCACGGAAGCCCCTAAAACCCGTAGAATCTTGGGCTTTTTCGGCCTTTGCCCAACCCGGGCGGGCGATATGGACAGGAAGTTTCCCGATGAAAATTGCACAGGAACTGCGCAGCGGCAACGTCTTCATGGTTGGCAAGGACCCCATGGTCGTGCTGCGTGCCGAGTACAACAAGGGCGGCCGCAATGCTGCCACGATGAAGATCAAGATGAAGAACCTTCTCACCGGCAACAACACGGAGTCCGTGTACAAGGCCGACGAAAAGTTCGAGCTCCTGATCCTCGAGAAGAAGGAAGTCACCTACTCCTATTTTGCCGACCCCATGTACGTGTTCATGGACGGCGAGTACAACCAGCACGAGGTGGAGAAAGAAAGCCTGGGCGATGCGCTCAACTACCTCGAGGAGGGCATGCCGGGCGAGGTGACCTTCTACGAAGGCCGCGCCATTTCGATCGAGCTGCCTACCTCGGTGGTTCGCGAGATCACCTACACGGAGCCAGCCGTGCGCGGCGACACGTCGGGCAAGGTGCTCAAGCCCGCGAAGCTCGCCACCGGCTTCGAGGTGCAGGTGCCGGCCTTCTGCGAGACGGGCGACCGGATCGAGATCGACACCCGCACGCACGAATATCGGCGTCGCGTCACGGGCTGAGGCCCGTCGCGGGGCTCGTTTTCGCGGGGGCGCTTCGGCGCCCCTGTTCATTTACGGAGGAGAAACCCGATGGCGATCAAGCGCCCGAAGTGGCACGAGGGCAGGGTAGTGGTGCTGGAGCATGTCTCGCGCGTGCTGAAGGGCAACCCCCTGGGCGACCCTCATGTTCGCAAGCTCGCGGTATGGCTGCCGGCTGAGTACGACGAAGGCGCGACGCGCGGCCGCGGCAGGCGGTTCCCGTTGATGGTCGACATGGTGGGCTTCACGGGTTCGGGCCTCTCGCACATTGCCTGGAAGAACTTCAGCGAGAACGTGCCGGAGCGCGCCGCGCGGCTCGTGCACGACAAGCGCATGGGCCCGGCGATCATCGCCTTCCCGGATTGCTTCACGGCGCTGGGCGGCAACCAGTACGTGAACTCGAGCGCCATCGGGCGCTACGCCGACTACCTGACGCGAGAGATCCTTCCGTTCATCGACCGGGAATTTCGCACGCTCGCCTCACGTGAGCACCGTGCCTGTTTCGGCAAGTCCTCCGGTGGCTACGGGGCGATCGTGCATGGGATGAAGCACGCCGAGCACTGGGGCGCCATCGCCGACCATTCGGGCGACTCCTACTTCGATTTCGTCTACTACCACGACTGGCCGAATACGCTGAACGAGCTGGCGAAGTACCGGCCGAAGAAGCTTCTGCCTGGCCGCGTGGACGTTCGGCGCCTCGAGCGTGGCGCGGGCACTGGCCGTGACGATGGGCGCGTGCGCGCGTTCCTCGATGCCGTGTGGAGGAAGCACAAGGTCTCGCACGCCGAAGGGCACGCGATCATGAACCTCTGCATGGCAGCCACCTACGACCCGGACCCGCGCGCGCCGAACGGCTTTCGCCTGCCCTTCAACCTGGAGACGGGCGAGTTGTTGCCTTCGCGCTGGAAGCGCTGGCTCGCGAACGACCCGATCCACATGGTTCGCCGCCACCGGCGCGCGCTCGCGACCCTGAAGGGCATTTACATCGACTGCGGCTCGCGCGATCAGTACCACATTCACTACGGCACGCGCATCCTGTCGAGGCAATTGCAGGACGCGGGCATCCGGCACGTCTACGAGGAGTTCGACGACACGCACTCTGACATCGACTACCGGATGGACGTGTCGCTGCCGTTCCTCTACAAGGCCATCAAGCCCTAGGCGTTGCGCCGAGCGCGCTGCCGCTTGGCCCACCGCGAGGGCGGCAGCCGATAGGCGCGCTTGAAGGCGCGCGCGAACGACTGCGGGGACTCGTAGCCCGCATCCTTGGCGACCATCTTGATGGCCTTGCCGCCGGCGAGCAGCTCGTGGGCGGCGCGCTGCAGCCGAACGCGGGCGAGAAACCCCATGACTGGCTCGCCCACGATGGCGGAAAAGTGGTCGCCCAGCGCCGAGCGCGAGATCCCCACCTGCCGCGCGAGCCTTTCCACGGTCCAGTTCTCACCGGGCTGGCCATGCAGCAACGCGAGCGTCGCGCCGACGTGACGATCGCTCAAGCCCGCCAGCCAGCCCGTGCCGCCGGCGGGCAGCGATTCGACATGCCGCCGCACGGCCTCGATGAACGCAAGCTCTGCCACCCGCGCGAGCACTGCGGCGGCACCGGCCCGCGGCGCATCCGTGAGCGAGAGCGAGAGGCCCAGCGACTCGCCCATCCAGGTGAGGGCGGAGGAGCCCCGCAGGGAGAGGGCTAGCGCCTCCGGCATGGCGTCGAGGAGGGGCGCGCCGAGGTGGCGGTCGAGCGAGAAGGTGAAAGTGACCCACCGCGCGCGCGGCCCGCCCGACCCCACTGACACGGGAGCGAGCTCGCCCGCCACCACGGGCCTGAGGAGGCTTGCGAGCGGCGTGGCGTGTGACGTGGCTGGCGCACCGGACACGGTGTGGGCACCGCCCGCGAAGACGATTGCCGTGTCGCCCGAGCGGAGCGCGATCTCGCGATCCCCTGCGCGAAGCAGGCAATCTCCCTCGAGCACGACGTGGGCGTAACGGGTCGCGCTTGCAGCCGGCACCGACACGCCCCAGCCGCCGGCTGACGTCACATCGGCCAGCACGGCGCCCGTGAGGTTGGCGAGGCGCAGGATTTCGGAGAGGGCGTCCAAAGTAGAAGGGGGCGGGAAATTGCCGGGCACGCAGCTGGGATTTTGCCTCGCCGGCGCGAGGCCGGCGAGCGATGATCACCGGCAGGATGGCGCCGCAAAAGAATACAGAAATCTGTATGATTTCCGGGATGAAAACCACCCTGGACCTCAACGACCGGCTCGTCGCCGAAGCCAAGGCGCGCGCGGTTCGCGAGCGCACGACGCTCACGCGGCTGGTCGAGGAGGGACTTCGCTGGCGGCTGAGCGCGCAGGCGACGATCGGGAAGGCAACTCGGCCATCGATTCCGGTCTATCGGGGGCGAGGGGGGCTGCGCCCGGGCATCGATGCGACGTCGAATCGGGCCTTGCTGGATGCCGCTGACGATGACACCTGACGTCAACGTTCTCGTCGCCGCATCGCGCGACGATCATGTTCATCACGCTGTCGCGCGGCGCTGGCTGTTGGGCGCGGTTGGCAATGGTGCGTCGCCGTTTCGGATGTTCCCGGCTGTCGTGGCCGGGTTCCTCCGGGTCTCCACGAACCCGAGGGTATTTCGGCAACCGATGCCGATCGCCGATGCGCTGGGCTTCATCGAGGCACTGCTTGCGCAAACGGGTGTAGAGATGATCGGGCACGCCGCAGACGAATGGCCAGCCTTGCGTGAGCTTTGTCTTGCGGGGAATTTGTCGGGGAACGCGGTGCCCGACGCATGGCTCGCGGCAGCTGTTGCGCACGCCAACGAACACTTGGTCACCCTGGACCGTGGCTTTCGTCGGCTGCTTCGACGGCCTCAGTTGACCATCCTGGCCACGACCTGACTCGCGCCGCCCAGCCGTCAGTGAAAGTGCGCCGTCGGCGACTCGGCCTCTTCGGGAAGCTCGGCGTGCAGCATTTCCCCCGAGGCGTTCGGGTAGAGGGGCGCGCCGCAGTCGTCGCAGAACTCCGGCGTGAAGAGGCCCGTGAGCTTCTTCACTTCAGTCACGCCTGCCTGGGATAGCTCTGCCAGCACGTCCTCGAGCGGGCCGGGCTGCGCGCTCTCATCTTCGCGGCCGAAGAGTGGCCACACGATGCCGTGCGCCACGCGGGAATCCGCACCGACGGCGATGCCGATGCGGTATTCGTCGACGCGCTCCTCCCCCACGCCCGCCACCACGGCCCGAAGGCCGGCGGGCTCCACGTGCAGGGCGGATTCGAGGAACGCGACTCCCGCGCGAATCGCGTAGGGACGGACGCGACGGTCCGACTCGCGCATGTTCATGTAGTACGCATCCGGCAGCAGGGATTCGAAGACACAACCCGGCAGCAGCTTGGCGAACGTGGGCCGAGCCTGGGCAATCCACTGCTCAAGACAGGCGGCCCGGCTGGCGTGGCCGGCACCGTCTTCCTGCCAACGAAAGAGGGGCATTCCGCGGGGCACTGCCACCGCGGCCACGAGGAATCGGGTGTCCGACAGCATTTGCGCCGTTTCAGGCATCCGCCCGAAATCCACGCGCGGAATCTCGCCGGAGACGGCGGCGTCGCCCAACTTGGCCGTGAGCCGGCGCAGCTCCGAGAATTGCCGTGGCAGCTGGTCGACGGAGTAGAGGTAGGGAACCATCGCCAGGCGCGCATCGCTAGCGAGGACATGCGCCTGCCACTGCACCCGCAATGCATCGGCATCCTCGTGGCCGAGGGGGCCCGAGGCGATGGCGTACCGCGACCACGCCACCACGGGGGCGGCCACCAGCAGCGCTTCCCAGGCGCGGTCGCCTTGCATCACGACGGCGGACTCGGACAGCCCCTCGATGCGCTCGACCAGCAGGTCGTACGCGGGCGAGTGGCTGTTCCAGAGGTTGTCGAGCGCCCCCTCGAGGGGCACGTCGTTGCCTTGCGCGAGGCACTTGTCGATGCGGGTGGTGAGTTCGGCCTCCCAGAAATGGTCTTCGGTCAGGCTGCCGGAGGCGTTCATGCTGCTGGCCAGCGCGATCAGGCGCTCGGCATCCCGGGTAAGCCGGGCAGTGGATTTGCTTCGGGAACGGGCCATGGGGGGGCGCCGGAAAATGTCGGGCGCGGGAAGGATCCAGCGGACCCGTATTTTATCATCGTCACTTCACGAGACCCCCCATGACCGAAGCCCTCAACGTTCTCGGCGGCGAACTGCGCGCCTGCTCCTTCGACCCGCTCACCGGCTATTACCGGGATGGCTCCTGTCATTGCCCGGAGGATGACGTTGGGATCCACGCCGTCTGCGCCCGCGTCACCCAGGCGTTTCTCGACTTCAGCCTCGAGCGGGGCAACGACTTGGTCACCCCCCGTCCGGAGTACCGATTCCGGGGTCTGAAGCCCGGCGATCGCTGGTGCCTGTGCGCGCTCCGCTGGCTGGAGGCACTTGATGCAGGCGTTGCTCCGCCTATCGTGCTCGCCTGCACGCACGAGCGAACGCTCGAGCTGGTCCCGCTGGAGGTGCTGGAGCGCCACGCGCTCGACGGGCCCACCAAGCCCGCCGGGTCGCCTCCGAGCCGGGTGCCGTGACCGTCCTCGGCCCGGCCGTCGCCTTCGTCGACCTTGAAACCACGGGCACGTCCGCCACCGCCGAGCGCATCACCGAGGTGGCCATCATTCGCCTGCTGGAGGGCGAGGTGGTGGAGGAGTGGTCGACGCTCGTCGACCCCGAGCGCCCGATCCCCGAGGACATCCAGGCGCTCACCGGCATCACCAACGAGATGGTGCGTGGCGCGCCGACCTTCGAGGCGATTGCCGACTCGGTGCAGGAGCGGCTCGACGGCTGCCTGTTCGTCGCCCACAACGCCCGGTTCGATTACGGCTTTCTCAAGAACGCCTTCGCGCGGTGCGAGAGGCGCTTCGAGGCAGACGTGCTCTGCTCCGTACGGCTGTCGCGCCGCCTGTATCCGGACGCCGTAGGCCACGGGCTTGACGCGCTCATCGCGCGCCACGGGCTCGCCGACCCGCTCGATGCGCTTGATGGGGCGGTTCGTGCCGGCCGCCATTCGGCCCTCGGGGATGCGCGAGCCGTGTTGCGCTTCATCCGGGTGGCCGAGCGCGAAAGGCCCGCCGACGAGATTGCCGCTGCCGTGCGACGCATCCTCAAGATTCCCAGCCTGCCGCCGCAGCTGCCAGCCGATGCGCTCGAGGGCGTTCCCGAGGCGCCCGGCGTCTACCGGTTTTATGGTGTCAATGACCTGCCGCTCTACATCGGCAAGAGCGTGAACCTGCGCGAGCGCGTGCGATCGCATTTCTCGTCGGACTATCGTCACTCAAACGATCAGCGCCTGTCCGCGGAGATCCGACGTCTGGACTGGACCGAGACCGCCGGCGAGCTGGGGGCGCTGTTGATGGAGGCGCAGCT
>JAFMJY010000063.1 GCA_017853245.1 Burkholderiales bacterium
TGCGGATCATCGGCCGGTGAGTGGGGATGAGCACCGTCTCCAGGCTGTAGATGTGCGAGAACTCGAAGGCCTCGGTGTCGGCCGTGCCGGTCATGCCGGAGAGCTTCGAGTAGAGGCGGAAATAGTTCTGGAAGGTGATCGAGGCGAGCGTCTGCGACTCGTTCTTGATCGCCACCCCTTCCTTCGCCTCCACCGCCTGGTGCAGGCCGTCCGACCAGCGGCGGCCGTGCATCATGCGGCCGGTGAACTCGTCGACGATGACAACCTCGTCGCCCTGGACGACGTAGTGCTGGTCCTTGAAGTAAAGCGCGTGCGCCCGCAGCCCGGCGAGCAGGTGGTGCATGAGGATGATGTTGGCCGGGTCGTAGAGGCTCGCGCCCGCCGGCAGCAACCCAGCCCCCGACAGCAGCGCCTCGCCGTGCTCGTGGCCTTCCTCCGACAGGATCACCTGGTGCTGCTTCAGGTCCACCCAGTAGTCGCCCGGGCCCTTCTCTTCCTTCTGGGCCACCAGGCTCGGGATGACCGCGTTGATCTGGCGGTAAAGGGCTGCCGAATCCTCCGCCTGGCCCGAGATGATGAGCGGCGTGCGCGCCTCGTCGATCAGGATCGAGTCGACTTCGTCGACGATGGCGAAGTGCAGCCCGCGCTGGTAACGCTCCGCCATCTGCGTGGCCATGTTGTCGCGCAGGTAGTCGAAGCCGAACTCGTTGTTGGTACCGTACGTAATGTCGGCCTTGTACGCGGCCTGCTTGGCAGCCGGGTCCATGTCCGGCACCACCACGCCCACGTCGAGCCCAAGAAACCGATGGATGCGCCCCATCCACTCGGCGTCCCGCTTGGCGAGGTAGTCGTTGACCGTCACCACGTGCACGCCCTTGCCGGTGAGGGCGTTCAGGTAGGCGGGCAGTGTGGCCACGAGCGTCTTGCCTTCGCCCGTTCGCATCTCGGCGATCTTGCCTTGGTGCAAAGCGATGCCGCCCACCAATTGCACATCGAAGTGGCGCATGCCGAGCACCCGCTTGCCCGCCTCGCGGACCACGGCAAATGCCTCGGGGAGCACCGAATCGAGGGAGGCGCCGGCCGCCACCTTTTCCTTGAGGGCTGGCGTGCGGGCGGCGAGCTCGGCGTCGGTGAGCTGCTGCATCGCCGGCTCGAGGCCGTTGACCACCTCGACGACGGCACGATATTGCTTGAGCAGCCGGTCATTGCGGCTACCGAACAGGGACTTGAGGGCTTTGGCGAACACGAAGGAGTTGGGGGCGCGGTGTGGCGCCGCCCACGAGAGGGCCGTCGAAGGGCGTAATTATAGAGGGAAAGCCGGCCCTACTTCGACGCCGCCACGGGGCGTGGAGGCGGGTCGCGCCGCTGGTCGAGCGCAAAGAACTTGTTCGGGTTGAGGGGAATACCCCGCTCACGCACCTCGAAGTGCAGGTGGGGGCCGGTGGTGCGGCCACTCATGCCGACTTGCGCAATCACCTGGCCCTTCATCACCACGTCGCCCTCCCGCACCTGGCTCTTGAGAAGGTGCGCGTAACGGGACGTGAGCCCGTTGTCGTGCTGGATGTCGACCGTGTTGCCGTATTCCGGCTGAAACCCCACCTCCGACACCACGCCGCCGGCCGCCGCCATGACGGGCGTCCCCGGCGAGGCGATGATGTCGACCCCTGCGTGAAACGTCGACTGGCCGGTGATCGGGTCGATGCGAAAGCCAAAGTTGGACGAGTAATAGCCGCTTGCCACGGGCAGCACGGTCGGCAGGGCCTGGCGGGCGAGCTGGCTGTCGAGTATCACCGAGTCGAGCACGCCCATGCGATCACTGCTGGACTCCACCTGACGGGCAATGGCGTCGAGCTTCTGCCGCAACTCGTCGTACGTAAGGTCGCGAGACAGCGCCGGGGAGGGCGCGGCCCCGCCCTGGCCGGGCGGCTCGTCGAAGCGGAACTCCGTGGCCTTGAGCCCCGCCGCCTTGCCGAGGCGAGAGGCAAACGCGTCCAGGCGCAGCAGGCGCGCCTGCAATTCGCCGACCTGCACCGCCAGTGCGTTAAGGCTCTCCTGCACTTCCGCTTCCTTCTTCCGCTGCGCCTCCTGGTGCAGCGACGTGAGCAGGGCGCGCAGGTGCGGGTTGCCGAGGTCGGCGGCGAACGTGATCGTCAGCCAGTAGGTGCCGATGGCCAGCAGAAACCCGGAGAGCAGGAGGCCACCCAGCACGAGAACCACCTGCGCCTGGGACAGCGTGACCCGTCGGCTGGTGGCAAGGCTGTCGGAAACGAGAATAATGTTCATCCTGCCACTCCCTTGAACGAGACTGCCGTTGCCTTTCGAGCCCGTATCCCGCCTGTTGAAGCACAGCGCCGAACTGGAGGCGGTTCGCGACCGCCTCGCCAGCGTAGCGCGCCTGCAGGCTCGGTTTCGTCGGGCGGTGCCCGAGAGCCTCGCGGCGGCCAGCCGGGTGAGCGCGATCGACGGCTCGACGGTCGTGATTGGCGCCGACAACGGCTCGGTCGCTTCAGCACTGCGCGCCGTTGCGCCCCGGCTACTGGCCGCGTTGCGGAGCGGTCCCGGGGCCCAGAAAGAGCCGAAATCCGAAACAAATCAGTATGTTACAGAAATTCGGGTGCAGGTTCAAGTGGCGGCCACCCCACCCTCACTGGCGCGCCCGCGCCCTGCACCCCCCTCACCCGAGCAACTCTCACGACTCGCCCAAGGGCTCTCGGAGTCGCCCCTGCGGGAGACGCTTGAACGGATGGCGGAAGCTCAGAGAAGCCGGAAGACCCGCTCCCCCAAGTAGAACAGCCCGAAGGCAACGGCCAACAGCACCATCAGCTGAATCGTCTTGCCCGCCCAACGAAGGTATTTGCGATTGCGGGTAGCCAGGTAGGCACCGCCCAGCGCCACGAGAAACGCGAGGGCGATGAGGATCGCCAGGCGAAGCACCAGCACGGTCAGGCCGGCTGCAGCGAGATGTTGGCGAAGGCCGCCGGCAGCGATTCCGGCGCATCGAAGGTCACAGCCTCCCACGCCTCGGCGTCGTCGAGCAGGGCGCGGACCAATTGGTTGTTGAGCGCATGGCCCGACTTGTGGCCATGGAAGGCGCCGATGATCGGGTGTCCGGCGAGGTAGAGGTCGCCCACCGCGTCGAGCGCCTTGTGCTTCACGAACTCGTCGTCGAAGCGCAGGCCCTCGCCGTTCAGCACGCGAAAATCGTCGACGACGATGGCGTTGTCGAGCGACCCGCCGCGGCCCAGACCGGCAGCGCGCATCGCTTCCACGTCCTGGGTGAAGCCGAAGGTGCGGGCGCGCGCCACTTCGCGCACAAAGGAAACCTCGGCGAAATCGATGTCGACCTCGGTGCCCACGCGCTCGAACACCGGATGGGCGAAGGCGATCGAAAAGCTCACGCGGAATCCGGCGAAGGGCTCGAGCCGCACGCGCTTGTCGCCTTGCTCGAGGGCAATCGCCTTGCGCACGCGGAGGTACTTCTTCGGCGCCAACTGCTCCTCGACGCCCGCGCGCTGCAGCAGGAAGACGAAGGTGGCAGCACTGCCATCCATGATGGGCACTTCTTCCGCCGAGACGTCCACGTAGGCATTGTCGATACCCATGCCGAAGAACGCGCTCATGAGGTGCTCGACGGTGGAAACGCGGGCGCCGTTGCTCTCGAGCACGGTGGCCATGCGGGTGTCGACGACGCGGTGCGCGCGGGCGGGGATGGCAGGGTTGCCCGGCAGGTCCGACCGGCAGAAGACGATGCCGGTGTCCACGGGGGCCGGCCGCAACACCAGGGTGACCTTGCGACCCGTGTGCACGCCGACGCCGGTGGCTTCGACGCGAGACTTGAGGGTGCGCTGGCGGATCATGGCGGCAAGCGAGGGAGCAGGAAAAAACGTAATTCTATCATCGTGTTAGCGATGAAAGCCGGGCCGGCCACGGGCCAGCCCGGAAGGGTGAAGCCCCCGGGCTGCCGGGGAGACGCCGGCAGCCCGGGCCGTGCCCGAACTCAGTCGGCCTGCTTGCGCAGGAAAGCCGGGATGTCGAGCGTTTCCATCCCGGAGTTGCGCAGGGCGTCCACGGCATGCTCGCGGCGGCGACGGAAAGCCGCCGGCTGGTCGAGCTCGTCGTAGTTCACTGCCTCCGGCGCGTCGTAAGTACCCGTGCGCTGCACCAGCTGGACGGCCGGCTGGGGCTGGCGTTGGGCGGCCGCGCCGCCCAGGCCCGTGGCGACGATCGTCACCCGGAGGTCATCACCAATGGCATCGTCGATCACGCTGCCGAAGATGATGGTCGCGTCCTCGGCCGTGAAGGAGCGGATCGTGTTCATCACCTCGTGAACCTCGCGCAGCTTGAGGCTCTTCGAGGCGGTAATGTTGACCAGCACGCCGCGGGCGCCGGAGAGGTGGATGTCCTCCAGCAACGGCGAATGCACGGCCTGCTCGGCCGCCACCTGCGCGCGCTCGGCGCCCGTCGCCATGGCCGAGCCCATCATCGCGACGCCGTTCTCGCTCATCACGGTGCGCACGTCGGCGAAGTCGACGTTCACGAGGCCGGGGCAGTTGATCACCTCGGCGATGCCCGCGACGGCGCCGTTCAGCACGTCGTTGGAGGCGCGAAAGGCGTCCTCATAAGTGACATCGTCGCCCAGCACCTTCATCAGGCGCTCGTTGGGAACGATGATCAGCGAGTCGACGTGCTGCTTGAGCGCTTCGATGCCAGCGGCGGCGACGCGCTGCCGCTTGCCCTCGAAGTCGAACGGCTTGGTCACCACCGCAACCGTGAGGATGCCGAGCTCGCGGGCGATGGAAGCCACGACTGGCGCTGCGCCGGTGCCGGTGCCCCCGCCCATGCCCGCGGTGATGAACAGCATGTCGGCGCCGTTGAGCATCTCCTCGATGCGGCTGCGGTCTTCCTCGGCGGCCTGGCGGCCCACCTCGGGGTTCGCGCCAGCGCCCAGGCCCTTGGTCACGCCCGTGCCCAGCTGCAGCGTCGTGCGCGCCAGCGAGCGCTTGAGCGCCTGGGAATCCGTGTTGAGGGCGATGAACTCCACGCCCTGCACGCCGTTGTTGATCATGTGGTCGACGGCGTTCCCCCCGCAGCCGCCCACGCCCACGACCTTGATCACCGCCTCCGGTGACTGCGTCTCCAGCAACTCGATCATGTTCCTGTCTCCTTGTTGTATGAAACGATTTCGACTGCCTAGAAATTGCCCTTGAACCAACTTTTCATCTTCTCGACCACGTCCTTCACGCCGCCGGTGGAAGCGGAGGCGTGGTGGTCGCGGCGAACCTGGTTGAGCCCTGCCACCAGCAACCCCATGGCGGTGGCGTAGCGCGGGCTCTTCACGACGTCAGCAAGCGCGCCGCCGTAGTTGGGCAGCCCCACCCGCACGGGCATGTGGAAGACCTCCTCGCCGAGCTCCACCATCCCCTTCATCAGCGCCGAGCCGCCGGTCAGCACGATCCCGGAGGAGAGCAGGTCCTCCAGGCCGCAGGAGCGCAGCTCCCGTTGAACAAGCGAGTAGAGCTCCTCGACGCGCGGCTCGATCACCTCGGCGAGCGTCTGTCGCGAGATCTGGCGCGCGGCGCGGTCGCCCACGCCCGGCACCTCGATCATGTCGTTCACGCCCGCCAGCTGGCGCAGCGCCACGCCCTGCTGGATCTTCAGGTCCTCGGCGTCCTTGGTCGGCGTGCGAAGCGCCATGGCGATGTCGTTCGTAATCTGGTCGCCGGCGATGGGGATCACGCTCGTGTGCTTGATCGCCCCCTCGGTGAACACGGCAAGGTCGGTGGTGCCGCCGCCGATGTCGAGCAGGCACACGCCCAGGTCGCGCTCGTCATCGAGGAGCACCGCATCCGCGGAGGCCAGCGGCTGCAGCATGAGGTCGCGCACCTCGAGGCCGCAGCGGCGCACGCACTTCATGATGTTCTGGGCCGCGGAGACGGCGCCGGTGACGATATGCACCTTGACCTCGAGGCGCATGCCGCTCATGCCCAGGGGCTGTCGCACGCCGCCCTGCCCGTCGATGATGAATTCCTGCTCGAGGATGTGCAGCACCTGCTGCTCCATCGGGATGTTCACCGCGCGCGCCGTCTCGATCACGCGGTCGATGTCGTATTGCGACACCTCCTTGTCTTTGATCGCGACCATGCCGTGCGAGTTGAAGCTTCGGATGTGGCTGCCGGCGATGCCCGTGAGCACCTCCCGGATCTTCACGTCGGCCATCAACTCGGCTTCCTCGAGAGAGCGCTGGATGGCGGTGACCGTCGACTCGATGTCCACCACCGCGCCCTTCTTCAGGCCGCGCGAGGCATGGCTGCCCATGCCGATCAGGTTCAGGTTTCCCTCGGCGGTGACCTCGGCCACCAGCGTGACGATCTTGGAGGTGCCGATGTCCAGGGCGACCAGGAGGTTGCGGGTGTCTCGGTTGCGGTTCGCGATCATGGCGTCGTCTCTCTTCAGGCCCGGCGGGGCCGCGCGGGCGGTGACTTCTCGGGCACGGCGCCGCGCACGGCGAAGCCGTTCGGGTAGCGAAGGTCCACGTGCGTCGCCCTGGCGGCGCTGTCCGCTACGCGCGGCCAGGCATGGGCGAAACGCGCGAGGCGCGCTTCGATGTCGGATCGCCCCAGGTCGATGGACAGGCCCGACGCGAGGCGGACCTGCCACGCGCCGCGTGCATTGAGGCGCAGCTCCGCAACGGGCGAGCCAAGGGGCGCGGCGGCGTCCTGCAGGCGGGCCCACCGCGCGACCATGACGGGGGCGGCGCCTTCCGGCCCGACGAACCTCGGCATCGGCTCGTCGAATTCGGCGGCGAACACCTCGCCGTCGACGCTCACCAGGCGCTCGGCGTCCCAGCGCGCGAGCGGCTCATGGACGTCCAGGGTGACCTCGAGCGTGCCCGGGTAGTGGCGGCGCACGGTCGCCTCGCGCACCCACGCCATGGCGCGTACCGCGTCGCGCAATTCCCCGAGCGGCACACTGTTGGCCGGCCGGCCTCGCAGCCCCGCCGCGAGCCGCTCGAGGTCCGCCGCATTCACGCGACCCACCTCGCCCTGAAAGCGCACCTGCGTCACCGGCTGGGCGGCAACGGCCTCCCAACCCCACCACGCGGCGAGGCCCAGGCCCGCCACCACGACGATGGCAGCGCTTGCGCGCAGCGCCAGAGACAGCGCGGGCTTCATGGCCTCCCCTCCAGCCCGGCGCCCGCCAGGATGCGCACGCAAAGCTCGGGGTAATCAACGCCGACCGCCTTGGCAGCCATGGGCACCAGGCTGTGGCCCGTCATGCCGGGCGACGTGTTCATCTCGAGGAACGCATACTTGCCGTCGGGGCGCAGCATCACGTCGGCGCGGCCCCAGCCCCGGCACCCAAGCACGCGAAAGGCCGCCAGCGTGTCGCGTCGGATCGACGCCTCGACATCGGCACGGACGCCGGACGGACAGTGGTAGCGCGTGTCGTCGGAGAAGTACTTGTTCTGGTAGTCGTAATTGCCCCCGGGCGCCTCGATGCGAACAAGCGGCAGCGCCTCGCTACCGACGATGGCGGCGGCGAGCTCCTGGCCGTCGACGAACTCCTCGACGATCACCAGCGGGTCGAATGTGGCGGCGAACGCGACGGCGGGCGCCAGGTCGGAGGCGGTGCGGACTTTCGTGATGCCCAGGGTGGACCCCTCGCGAGCGGGCTTCACGATCACCGGCAGGCCGAGGCGGCCCAGCACCTGTGCCCAGTCGGTGTCGGGCTCGGCGATGGCAAACCGGGGCGTGGGAATGCCGCAAGCCATCCAGACGAGCTTGGTGCGCCACTTGTCCATGGCGAGCGCCGAAGCCATCACGCCGCTGCCGGTGTAGGGAATGCCCATCACCTCGAGGGCGCCCTGCACGGTGCCGTCTTCGCCGAAGCGCCCGTGCAGCGCGATGAACGCGCGGGCGAAGCCCTCGCGACGCAAGTCCGCGAGGTCGCGCTCCTTCGGGTCGAACGGGTGAGCGTCGATGCCGCGGCCGCGCAGCGCGCCAACCACGCCCGTTCCCGAGAGGAGCGAAATCTCGCGCTCGGCGGACGGCCCGCCCATCAGCACCGCCACCTTGCCGAAGCTGGTTGCGTCAGCCATGGGCAGGCTCCCTGCCGACGACGCGCACCTCGCGAACGAGCTCGACCCCCGTGCGCTCGCGCACAGTGGCCTGCACCTCGTGCATCAGCCCTTCGATATCGGCTGCCGTCGCGCCGCCCAGATTCACGATGAAGTTCGCGTGCTTGGCCGACACTTGCGCAGCGCCGCGCCGCAACCCCTTGAGGCCGCACGACTCGATGAGGCGCGCGGCATGGTCGCCCGGCGGGTTGCGAAAGACGCTGCCGGCATTGGGCTGATTGAGCGGCTGGGCTGCGACGCGCTTGACCAGAAGGGCCTTCATGCCCGCCATCGCCGCGGCCTCGTCGCCGGGCTCGAAGGCAAGCGTGGCCGACACGAACCAGGAGTCGCCACCAGAGCGAGCCCGCACATGGCGATAGCCCACCTCGAAATCGGCGGGCCCCTGCTCGCGCACGGTGCCATCGCGGCCGATGGTCTTCACCGACACGACGTGGTTCCAGGTCTCGCCGCCGTAGCAGCCTGCGTTCATCGCGAGCGCGCCGCCGACGGTGCCGGGCACGCCCGCCATCCATTCGGCGCCCGCGCCGCTGCGGCGGGCGACGAAGCGGGCCACGTGGGGTGCCGGAACGCCGGCGCCAGCCACGACGCCCACCTTCGGCGCCAGGGCGGGCACGTCGGCGATTCCGGTGAGCGCGTGGTGAGTGAACACCACCGTGCCGTCGAAGCCGCCGTCGCGCACCAGGAGGTTGCTGCCGAGGCCGACGAACAGCACGGGCTCATCGGCGGGCAGCGTCGGGAGGAACGCGCTCAAGTCCTGCACGTCGGCAGGCTGGTAGAAGGCTCGCGCCGCGCCGCCAGCGCGCCACGTCACGTGCCGGGCCATGGGCTCGTTTCGCCGAAGCACGCCCCGCAAGCTCGGGTTGGATGGCTGCATGGCCTGCGTCTTCATGCAGTCACCAGCCCTTCGATGGCATCGGCGCACCGCGCTGTCGCCTCAGGCTTGCCGAGCGCGCGCGCCCTCGTCGCCATGGCCTGAAGCGCCTCGCGCGTGAGGCCGCCCAGCACTCCCGCAAGGCGCGTCGGCGTCGTCTCGAGCTGCGGCAGGTGGATGGCCGCGCCGCGGGACTCGAGGAAGCGCGCGTTGCCCTTCTGCTCGTCGCCGACGAACCACGGCAGCGGAAAGAGGATGGCGGCCACGCCCGCGGCGGCAACCTCGGCCACCGTGATGGCGCCGGCGCGGGCGACCAGCACGTCGCACCACGCGTAGCGCGTCGCCATGTCGTCGATGAATGCCACGACCTCGGCCTCCACCCCGGCCGACGCGTACGCGGCGCGAAGCGCCTCGAGGTTGCGCTCGCCCGCCTGATGCACGACCTGCGGGCGCTTGTCGGCGGGCAGCGCAGCGAGTGCGGCGACCACCAGCTGATTCAAAGTCTGCGCGCCGAGGCTGCCGCCGACCACCAGCAGGCGAAGCGGCCCGGACCGGCCGGCATAGCGCTCGCCGGGCGCCGGAACCTGCGTCATTTCCGGGCGAAGCGGCGTGCCGAGCCAGCGATCGGCCTTCGGTGCCGGCAGCCGGTCCCCCACCGGGTGGCCCGAACGCGCGGCGAAGGCGCCCTCCATGCCGACCACGACCACGTCAGCAACGAGCGCGAGCGCGCGATTGGAGAGGCCCGCCGTGGCGCCTGGCTCGTGAACGAGCAGTGGCCGCCCGAGGAGCGAGGCCATCATCCCGGCCGGAAACGCGACGTAGCCGCCCATCGAGACGACGACGTCGGGGCGAACGCGCCGAAGAATGCGGATCGATTGCACAAAGGCCGCCAACAGGCGCAGCGGCAGCAACGCCCAGGCGAGCAACCCCTTGCCCCGCACGCCCCCGAAGGCGAGCGTGTGCATGGGGTAGCCCGCCCGCGACACGAGCCGCCCCTCCATGCCGGCGGGCGTGCCGAGCCACTCGACTGCCCAGCCGCGTCGCTTGAGCTCATCGGCAATGGCGAGGCCCGGAAAAATGTGGCCGCCGGTGCCGGCCGCCATGATCAGCGCCGTGCGTGCGCGGCTCATCGGCCGCCTCCGCGCATCAGGTGACGGTTTTCGAAATCCACCCGCAGCAGGATGGCGAGCGCCATGCAGTTCACGACAATCCCGGTGCCGCCGAACGACAGCAGCGGCAACGTGAGGCCCTTGGTCGGCAGCAGCCCCATGTTCACGCCCATGTTGATGAACGCCTGCACGGCAAGCCAGACGCCGACGCCCTGGGCCACCAGCGCGGCGTAGTAACGCTCGAGGCTCGCGGCCTGGCGCCCGACGGCGAACGCCCGGATCACCAGGAACAGGAAGAGCGTGATCACCGCGGCCACGCCCACGAAGCCCAGCTCCTCGGCGATCACCGCGAGGATGAAGTCCGTGTGTGCCTCCGGCAGGTAAAAGAGCTTTTCCACCGAAGCGCCAAGCCCCACCCCGAGCCACTCCCCTCGCCCGAAGGCGATGAGCGAGTGGGACAACTGGTAGCCCTTGCCGAACGCGTCGGCCCACGGGTCCATGAAGCCGAGGATGCGCTGCAGGCGATAGGGCGAGGAAACGATGAGCGCGACGAACGCAAGCGGCAGCAGCATCGCCAGCACGGCGAAGATGCGCCAGTTGAGGCCGCCCAGGAACAGCACGCCCATGGCGATGGCGGTGACCACCACCAGGGCGCCGAAGTCAGGCTCGCGCAGCAACAGCGCCGCCACCATGAGCATCACGCCGAACATCGGCAGGAACCCCTTCTTGAGGTCGTCCATGAACGCGGCCTTGCGCACCGTGTAGTCGGCCGCGTAAAGCACCACCAGCAGCTTCATCAATTCCGACGGCTGGAAGGTGATGGGGCCCAGGCCGATCCAGCGGCGAGCGCCGTTCACCTCGCGCCCGACACCCGGGATGAGGACCGCGACAAGCAAGGCCACGCCACCCAGGAAAAGCCACGGGGCCGCCCGCTGCCACGCCGCGAGCGGGACGCGGAAAGCCGCGTAGGCCACTGCAAGCCCGATGGCGAGATACACGCCGTGCCGCGCCAGGAAGTAGTGCGGCCGGAAGCCCGTGAAGCGCTCGGCATCTGCCGTGGCAACCGAAGCCGAGTAGACCATCACCAGGCCGGTTGCCGCGAGCAGCAGCGCGCTCCAGAGGAGCCCCTGGTCGATGGCGGTGGCGCGGCGCCCGGGGTTGTAGAGCATCAGCGCAGCTTCAGCGTCGACAGGCCGACCAGCACCAGCATCATGGTGATGATCCAGAAGCGGACCACGACCTGGTTTTCCTTCCAGCCCTTGAGCTCGTAGTGGTGGTGCAGCGGCGCCATGCGGAAGACGCGCTTGCCGGTGAGCTTGAACGAGGCCACCTGGATCATCACCGACAGCGTCTCCACCACGAACACGCCGCCCATCACCAGCAGCACGATCTCCTGGCGCACCACGATGGCCACCATGCCGAGCGCCGCGCCGAGTGCCAGCGCGCCCACGTCGCCCATGAACACCTCGGCGGGGTAGGCGTTGAACCAGAGGAAGGCGAGGCCCGCGCCCGCAATGGCGGCGCAGAAGACCGTGAGCTCGCCGGCGCCGGCAATGAAGGGGAATCCCAGGTACTTGGAAAACACGGCGTTGCCGGTGACGTAGGCGAACACCGCCAGCGCGCTCGCGATCATGACCGTCGGCATGATGGCGAGGCCATCGAGCCCGTCCGTGAGGTTCACCGCATTCGAGGTGCCGACCACGACAAAGTAGCCGAGCACGACGAAGCCGATGGTGCCCAGGGGAATCGCCACTGCCTTGAAGAAGGGGACGATCAACTCCGTCTGCTGCGGGAGCTTCGCGCTCCACGCGAGCGTGGCCACGGCCAGCGCCGCGATGACCGACTGCCAGAAGAACTTCCAGCGCGCCGGCAGCCCCTTGGGGTTGCGGTGCACGACCTTGCGCCAGTCGTCGACCCAGCCCACGGCGCCGAAGCCCAGGGTGGTGAGCAGGCAGATCCAGACGTAACGATTCTGGAGGTCCATCCACAGCAGCGTGGTGATCGCCACGGACACGAGAATCAGCGCGCCGCCCATGGTGGGCGTGCCGCGCTTGACCAGGTGGCTTTGCGGGCCGTCGTCGCGAACCGACTGGCCGATCTTGTAGGCGGTGAGCTTGCGAATCATCGCCGGGCCCACGAAGAACGAGATCAGCAAGGCGGTCAGGGCGGCCAGTACCGCGCGCAGCGTGAGGTACGAGAAGACATTGAAGGCCCGGATGCTCTCGCCCAGCCATTCCGCCAACTCAAGCAGCACGGGTGCTCTCCTCCATCAGCAAGCCCACCACGCGCTCCATGCGCATGAAGCGCGAGCCCTTGACCAGGATGGCCGTGCCCGGAGCGGCGGCGAGGCGCGCGGCGGCGGCAGCCGCTTCGGGCGATGGCGCGTGCGTAGCGCCGACGCCGAAGGCCTTGGCGGCGTGGGCCGAGAGCTCGCCCAGGGTCACCAGCGATTCGATGCCGGCCGCGCGCGCTGCAGAGCCGACCTCCGCATGCATCTGCGCCGCCCCTTCGCCCAGCTCGCCCATGTCGCCGAGAACCAGCACCCGGCGCCCGGGGAGCGCCGCGAGCACCTGCACCGCTGCGCGTGCCGAGTCCGGGTTGGCGTTGTAGGTGTCGTCGATCACCACCAGCCCGCCCGGCGCGCTCTTGCGCTCGAGCCGGCCCTTGGCCCCGCCGAATGCCTCGAGGCCAGCGCGCATGGCGTCGGCCGGAATGTCGAGGGCGAACGCAAGCGCGCAAGCTGCCACGGCATTTCTCGCGTTGTGCTCTCCGGGAACGCGCAGCCGGGCCGTGAACCCGCCCTCGGGCGTCGCCACGCGCAGCTCGCCCGCCTCGAGCGCGCCACGCACTTGCGCAGCAGCCGAAAACCCGAAGCTCACGACACGACGCGACGCGGCGAGGCCGCGCCAGTAATCGGCGTAAGCATCGTCCGCGCTCACGAGCGCCACGCCCTCGGCGCCCAGCCCGCCGTAGATCTCGCCCTTCGCCCGGGCGATCGCGTCGAGCCCGCCCAACATGCCAATGTGGGCCCGCTGCGCGTTGTTCACCAGCGCGATGCGCGGCGAGGCAAGCCGCGTGAGATACGCGATCTCGCCCTCGTGGTTCATGCCCATTTCCAGCACGGCGTAGCGATGCGCCTCGCGCAGGCGCAGGAGCATGAGCGGCACGCCGATGTCATTGTTGAGGTTGCCCTCGGTCGCCAGCACCGAGCCGCTCCCGCCCGCATGCGTAGCAAGTATCGACGCCGCCATCTCCTTCACCGTCGTCTTGCCGTTGCTGCCCGTCACCGCCGCCACCGGCAGCGGAAACCGCGACCGCCACGTCGCCGCGAGACGCCCCAGGCCCGCGCGCGTGTCGTTGACCACCACTTGGGGAAAGTCGCCGCAGCCCTCGGCGGGGCGCGACACGAGCGCCGCCGCAGCGCCCCGCTCGCGCGCCGAGCGCACATAGTCGTGCCCGTCGAAGCGCTCGCCCTGCAAGGCGACGAAGAGATCGCCCGACTTGAGCAGCCGGGTGTCGCTTGCGACACCCGAGAAGCGTGCCAGGGCGCCGAGGGCCTTCCCGCCGACGGCGGCGGCGGCCTCGTGCGTGTCCATCATCGAGGCGCTCATGCAGCCCTCGCCTCAAGCGCGGCCAGCGCCACTTCCGCGTCGCTGAACGGATGGCGAACGCCGTTGATCTCCTGCCAGGTTTCGTGCCCCTTGCCGGCGAGCAGCACCACGTCGCCCGGCTGCGCCTCGCTCAACGCGCGGTAGATGGCGACCTGACGGTCGGCGTCGGTGGTGACGGCCGCGCCGTGCGCGCCGGCGACCGTGGCGGCGATGATCGCCTCCGGGTCCTCCCCGCGAGGGTTGTCGCTGGTGACGACGACCCGGTCGGCGAGGCGGGCGGCGGCGGCGCCCATCAACGGGCGCTTGCCCACGTCTCGCTCTCCGCCGCAACCGAAGACGCAGATGAGCCGGCCGCCTGGGCTGACCGCGGGCCGCAGCGCAGCGAGCGCCTTGTCCAACGCGTCCGGCGTATGCGCGTAATCGACCACCACCAGCGGCGCGCCCTCCCCGCCCAGGCGTTGCAGGCGGCCCGGCACCGGCTCGATGCCGCGAACCGCCTCGAGCGCGCGGGAGAACTCGACCCCGCCCACGACCAGCGTGCCGAGCACCGCAAGCAGGTTGTGCACGTTGAAGGCGCCCAGGACCGGGGCGAACACGTCACCCTCGCCCCACTCGCCCGACACCGTGAAGCGCAGGCCCGCCGACGACTGCGAGACCTGCGAGGCGCGAAGCCTTCCCGAGCCGATCCCGTAGGTGACGATGTCGAGCCCGCCCCCCCGGAGGCGCTCGGCAAAGGCTGCGCCCTGGGCGTCGTCGACGTTGATGACTGCGTGGCGAAGGCCACGCGCCGAGAAGAGCGAGAACTTCGCCTCGGCATAGGCCTGCATCGTCCCGTGGAAGTCGAGGTGGTCGCGGGTGAGGTTGGTGAAGACGCCGGTGTCAAACTTGACCGCGGCGACGCGGCCTTGCACGAGGCCGTGGCTCGACACCTCCACCGCTGCGACCGAGGCGCCCCGCCGAAGAAAATCCGCAAGCGCACGCTGCAGCACCACCGCGTCGGGCGTGGTGATGCGGCCCTCGGCGCGCTCGCCCACGAGGCCGTTGCCGATCGTGCCCACCACCGACGCGCGGCGGCCCAGGCGCTCCCACGCCTGCGCGACCCACTGCGACACGCTCGTCTTGCCGTTGGTGCCGGTGACGCCCACCATCCACAGGCTTGCCGACGGGTCGCCGCAGGCATGGCCTGCGATTTCGCTCGCCCGGGCGCGCAAGCCCGGCACCGGGAGGTTCGGCACCGTCCATCGCTCGTTCCAGTGCCCGCCTTCCCGCTCCCAGACCACGGCAGCGGCACCCTGCGCCACTGCGTCGGCGATGAAATCGCGGCCGTCGAGTCGCTCGCCGGGATAGGCCAGGAACACCGAGCCTCGCTTGACCTGTCGCGAGTCCGTCGTGAGGTCTGCCAGGGAAACGCCCAGCCGATCGAGCGAGTCGGCGAGGGCGGCGGCCGGCGCGGGCCAGGCGGGGACGGCAGCCATCAGCCCTCTCCCTCCCGACGAGACGCCTCGGCACGCGTGGTTCCCGCCGGCGCTGCCGTCGGCGCATCGGGCGGCACGGACATCATTCGCAGCGCCGAGCCCATCACGGATGCGAATACGGGCGCAGCCACCTGCCCGCCGTAGTGCTGGCCAGCCGACGGCTCATCGACCATGACGGCGA